>NZ_JBLROB010000023.1:0-96802 GCF_047921475.1 Micromonospora sp. SL4-19 | reverse complement strand
AGCCGTCTTCGGAATCAGCCGCCGGAGTCGTCCAGCTCGGCGCCGTCCGGCGGGGTGTCGTCGTCGCGGCTGGCGAGCCAGCCGTCGGGCAGGAACACCTTGCCCGGGGAGTTGGTCCGGCCGCGCGGCTGGCCGAGGGTCTCCACCGGGAACGGCACGGCCGGGTCCAGCTTGCCGAGCAGGTCGTCGAGCTGGGCCAGGCTGTCGATCATCGCCAGGGAGCGGCGGAGCTCGCTGCCGATCGGGAAGCCCTTGAGGTACCAGGCGACGTGCTTGCGGAAGTCGGTGCAGCCGTCCCGCTCGCCCCGGGCCGGGTTGCGGGCGCCGGCCACGAACTGGTCCACCAGCAGCTCGGCGTGGCGCCGCATGGTCACCGCCACCTCGCCGAGGCTGGGCAGCCGCCGCTCCGGGCGGCCGTTGAAGGCGGCCTCCAGGTCGGCGAAGAGCCACGGCCGGCCCAGGCAGCCCCGCCCGATCACCACGCCGTCGACGCCGGTGTGGGCGACCATCCGCAGCGCGTCGTCGGCCTCCCAGATGTCGCCGTTGCCGAGCACCGGCACGTCGAGCGCCTGCTTCAGCGTGGCGATGGCGTCCCAGTCGGCGGTGCCCGAATAGCGCTGTGCGGCCGTACGCCCGTGCAGGGCGACCGCCGCGACACCGGCGTCCTGCGCGGCGAGCCCGGCCTCGACGTACGTCAGGTGGTCGTCGTCGATGCCCTTGCGCATCTTGACGGTGACCGGCACCCCGGCGGGTGACGCGGCGTCCACCGCGGCCTTGACCAGCCGGGCGAAGAGCCGGCGCCGCCACGGCAGGGCCGACCCGCCACCGCGCCGGGTGACCTTGGGGACCGGGCAGCCGAAGTTGAGGTCGATGTGGTCGGCCAGGTCCCGCTCCACCACGATCCGCACGGCGGCGGCGGTGATCTCCGGATCGGTGCCGTAGAGCTGGAGGCTGCGGGGCTGCTCCTCCGGGCCGAAGGCGATCATCCGCAGCGTCTTCGGGTTCCGCTCGACCAGCGCCCGGGTGGTGATCATCTCGCACACGTAGATGCCGCCGCCCTGCTCCCGGCAGAGCCGGCGGAAGCCGACGTTGGTGATCCCGGCCATCGGCGCGAGCACCACCGGCGGCCAGACCTGGTGCCGCCCGAGGGTCAACGAACGCAGCGCGGGCACGGTCGGGGCGGTCACCGGACAAGTGTACGGGGCTCCGACCGGCGCGTTCCCGCACCGGTCGGAGCCCCGTGACCAGCTCAGCAGCCGGGCAGGCGCTCGATGAGGTAGCGCTCGACCTGGTCCAGCGAGATGCGCTCCTGGGCCATGGTGTCCCGGTTCCGCACGGTCACCGCGTTGTCGTCCAGCGTGTCGAAGTCGACCGTCACGCAGAACGGCGTGCCGATCTCGTCCTGCCGGCGGTAGCGGCGGCCGATCGCCTGCGAGTCGTCGAACTCGACCACCCAGCGCTTACGCAGGTCGGCGGCGAGCTGCCGGGCCTTCGGCGAGAGCGCCTCGTTGCGGGACAGCGGCAGCACCGCCACCTTCACCGGGGCCAGCCGCGGGTCGAAGCGCATCACGGTGCGCTCCTCCATCTTGCCCTTGGCGTTCGGCGCCTGGTCGACGTCGTACGCCTCCAGCAGGAACGCCAGCACCGCGCGGGTCAGGCCGGCGGCCGGCTCGATGACGTACGGGGTCCAGCGCTCGCCCTTGGTCTGGTCGAAGTACGACAGGTCGACGCCGGAGTGCTTGCTGTGCGTCGACAGGTCGAAGTCGGTGCGGTTGGCGATGCCCTCCAGCTCGGCGAACTCGCTGCCGCCGAACTGGAACCGGTACTCGATGTCGACGGTGCGCTTCGAGTAGTGGGAGAGCTTCTCCTTCGGGTGCTCGTAGAAGCGCAGGTTCTCCTCGGAGAGGCCGAGGTCGAGGTACCAGTTCCAGCGCTCCCGCAGCCAGTACTCGTGCCACTCCTCGTCGGTGCCCGGCTCGACGAAGAACTCCATCTCCATCTGCTCGAACTCGCGGGTCCGGAAGATGAAGTTGCCCGGGGTGATCTCGTTGCGGAACGACTTGCCGGTCTGCGCGATGCCGAACGGCGGCTTCTTGCGGGCGACCGTCTCCACGTTCTTGTAGTTGACGAAGATGCCCTGGGCGGTCTCCGGGCGCAGGTAGTGCATCCCCTCGTCGCTCTCCACCGGGCCCAGGTAGGTCTTCATCAGGCCGTTGAACATCTTCGGCTCGGTGAAGGTGCCCTTGTTGCCGCAGTTCGGGCAGTTCAGCTCGGTGAGCGAGGTCAGCGGCTTGCCGTGCTTGGCCTCGTACGCCTCCTCGAGGTGGTCGGCGCGGAACCGCTTGTGGCACGACTGGCACTCGGTCAGCGGGTCGACGAACTCGGCGATGTGGCCGCTGGCCTCCCAGACCTTGCGGGCCAGGATGACCGCGGAGTCCAGGCCGACGACGTCGTCGCGCTGCTGAACCATGGTCTTCCACCACTGCCGGCGGACGTTCTCCTTCAGCTCCACGCCGAGCGGGCCGTAGTCCCACGCCGAGCGGGTGCCTCCGTAGATCTCGCTGGAGGGGAAGACGAAGCCCCGGCGCTTGGCGAGGCTGACGACGGCGTCGATACGGTCGGCTGGCATGTTTCCTCCTACGCCGGCTGGCGGTCGGCGGGGGCGAGGTGAGTGGAACCGGACGGTTCGGGACAACGGTACGACTATCGTCGTCCCGAACCCAGCACAATACCGGGGCCTGGTCAGCTCACCCCGCAGACCTCCATGGCACCCGTCTGCTGGTCCGGCGCCAGGGTCACCGTCTGGCCCTCCCGCTTGCCGCCGGCCAGGGTCACGTCCACCGGCACGGTCAGCGCCTGGGGGTCGACCTTGCCCACCTGGTAGCTGGTGATCTGCGGCTCGGTGGCCACCCGCTGCTCGAACTCCGGCCGGGACTCGCGCCGGCGGGCGTCGTTGCAGAGCTGGTCGTACGCCTTGGACCAGTCCTTGTTGACCAGGGCCCGGTAGTAGTTGTTGGTGACCGCCCGGCCCTGCTCCTCGACGGCCTGGACGTTGCTCACCGCCAGCCCGATGATGGCCGCGGCGCCCCCGCCGCAGCAGAGCAGCACGGCGAGCGCGCCGACGCCGAGACCGAGGCCGAGGCGGGCCCGGCCGCCCTCGGTGGGCGGGGCCGCGAACGGCGGGGCGACCCCGGGGCCGGGCGGCGGCTCGGGGGACCCGGGACCGGACGGCGACCCCGGTACCGGCGGCACGCCGGGCGACACGGGAGGCGGGGGCGGGGCGGCCGGTCCGGGAGCGGTCATACGCCAGAGGGTAGTGCCCCGGGCCTCAGCGGTAAGGACGTGCGGCCCGATCACTGGCGACGACCACGATCTCGCCCTGCGGGGCGGCGCTGGCCAACGTCTCGTACGCCGACGGCTCGTCGACCGAGCTGGCCAGCAGCGGCACCGCCGTGACCTTGACGTCGAAGCCGCCCAGCGCCCGCCGGTACGCCCCGACCGACTCCCATTCGGTGACCAGGCACCAGTGCGTCGGGTCGTCCAGCGCCCGCATCAGCTCTCCGCGCAGATAACCGGGGCGGGCCGCGAGCGCGGCGAGGGCGGCGTGCGCCCGCTCGGTGAAGTTCGACGCGCCATCAGGGTCAACCACGAACCGGTTGGTGACCAGCACCGGCGTCCTCCTCGTAGAGTTTGTGAAATGCAGCGTACGCAGACTCCCCTGCTCGCCCGGCTGGCCCGGCTCAACCCGCTGGTGGTGTTCCTGGCCACTCTGGTCGTGATGCTGGTGGGGCTCTTCGCACCCGGCCCGGCGGGCGGCGTGCTGCTGCTGGCGCTGGCCGCGATGCTGGTGTGGCTGATGAGCGTCACCTGGCCGGTGCAGAAGCCGGCGACCCGGGTGCTGCGGCTGCTCATGCTGACGCTGTTGATCGCGGTGGCGCTGGTCAAGCTGTTCTGACTGGCGCGGCCGCGCTGACATGCACCCATGCGTTGTTGACAATCAATTTCGTTATCGCGGACAGTTGGTCGCATGACCATCCGCTCCGCCCCGCGCACCCTGGCCGCAGCCGCCGCAGCCCTGCTCACCCTCGGCAGCGCCGCGGCCTGCGCGGACCGCGGTGGCGGTGGCGGTGGCACCGACCCGGACCGGGTCGACATGGTGGTCGCCTTCTACCCGCTGCAGTTCCTCGCCGAGCAGGTCGGCGGGGACGCGGTCCGGGTCACCAACCTGGCCAAGCCCGGCGCCGAGCCGCACGACCTTGAGCTGCACCCGCGCCAGGTCGGCCAGGTGGCCGACGCGGAGCTGATCGTCTACCTCGCCGGCTTCCAGCCGGCCGTCGACGAGGCGGTGGCGCAGAACGGCCGCGACCGGGCCTTCGATGTCGCCACGGTGCAGCCGCTGCTGGACGCCGCCGCCGGCGGGCACCAGCACGAGGGCGAGGCCGGCCACGAGGAGGAGACCGGCGGCAAGGACCCGCACGTCTGGCTCGACCCGACCCGGCTGGCCACCATCGGCGACCGGCTCGCGGAGCGGCTCGGCAAGGTCGCCCCGAACCGGGCCGCCGAGTTCACCGCCCGGGCCACGGCGCTCCGCGCCGAACTGACGAAGCTGGACGGCGAGTACGCGCAGGGCCTGCGGACCTGCCAGCGCCGGGAGATCGTGACCAGCCACACCGCGTTCGGCTATCTGACCGCCCGCTACCAGCTCGAACAGGTCGGCATCACCGGCCTCAGCCCCGAGGGCGAACCCTCCCCGCGGCGCCTCGCCGAGGTGGCGAAGGAGGCCCGGGAGCACCAGGCCACCACCATCTTCTTCGAGACGCTGGTCAGCCCCAAGGTCGCCGAGACGGTGGCCCGCGAGGTCGGGGCGAAGACCGCCGTGCTCGACCCGATCGAGGGCGCGTCCGCCGGCGGCGACTACCTGTCGACGATGCGTACCAACCTCCAGACCCTGCGGACCGCCTTGGACTGCTCGTGACCGAATCCGTGATCCAGGTCGCGCACGCCGCCGTCGGCTACGACGGACGGCCGGTGCTGCGGGACGTCTCGCTGACCGTGGCCGCCGGTGAGGTGGTCGCCGTACTCGGCGCCAACGGCTCCGGCAAGTCGACCCTGATCCGCGCCGTGCTCGGCCTGGTGCCGCTCGGCGCCGGGTCGGTCAGCCTCTTCGGCACCCCGCAGCGCCGCTTCCGGCAGTGGCACCGCATCGGGTACGTCCCGCAGCGGCTGGGGGCCGCCGGCGGCGTACCGGCCACGGTGCGGGAGGTGGTGGCGTCCGGGCGGCTGGCCCGCCGGGGTGTGCTGCGCCCGCCGGGACGGGCCGACCGGGAGGCGGTCGCCGCCGCGTTGCGGGCGGTCGGGCTCGCCGACCGGGCCGGTGACCCGGTCGCCGCCCTCTCCGGTGGCCAGCAGCAGCGCACGCTGATCGCCCGGGCCCTGGCCGGCCAGCCGGAGCTGCTGGTGCTCGACGAGCCGACCGCCGGGGTGGACGCGGCCAGCCAGGAGGCGTTCGCGGGGGCGCTGCGCGGCTTCGTCGACGGCGGCGGGACGGTGCTGCTGGTCGCCCACGAGTTGGGGCCGCTGCGCCCGCTGATCAGCCGGGCGGTCGTCGTCCACCAGGGTGGCATCGCCCACGACGGCGCGGTGCCGGAGCCCGCCGGCCACCACGCGGACCCCGACCACGAGCACGTGCATCCGCACTGCGACGAGGAGCCCGCCGGGCTGTGGAGCATCTGACATGGGCATCTTCCACTACGACTTCATGCTGCGCGCCCTGGTCGGCGCGCTGGTCATCGGCCTGGCCGCCCCGGCGCTCGGCATCTATCTGGTGCAGCGCCGGCTGGCGCTGATCGGGGACGGGATCGGCCACGTGGCGCTCACCGGCGTCGGCGCCGGACTGCTGCTCAACCGGTCCCCGGTGCTGGTGGCGGTGATCGCGGCGACGCTGGGCGCGATCGCGATCGAGTGGGTCCGCTCGCGCGGGCGTACCTCCGGGGACCTGGCCCTGGCGCTGCTCTTCTACGGCGGCATCGCCGGCGGCGTGCTGCTGGTCGGGCTCTCCGACGTCGGCAGCGCCTCGCTCAACTCGTACCTGTTCGGGTCGTTGCTCACCACCTCCCCGGCCGACCTGGTCACCATCCTGGTGCTCGGCGGGGTGGTCCTGGTGGCCATGCTGGCGCTGCGCCCGGCGCTCTTCGCGGTCTGCCACGACGAGGAGTACGCCCGGGTCTCCGGGCTGCCGGTGCGGGCGCTCAACCTGCTCATCGCGGTGGGTACCGCGTGGACGGTGACGATCGCCATGCGGGCGGTCGGGGTGCTGCTGATCAGCGCCCTGATGGTGGTGCCGGTGGCCGCCGCGCAGCAGGTCACCCGGGGCTTCCGGAGCACCATGACGGCGGCGATGGCGCTGGGGCTCTTCGCCGCCGGGGCGGGGATCTGGGTGGCCGCCACCGCCGACACCGCACCGGGCGCCACGGTGGTGCTGCTGGCCATCGGCTCGTTCCTGGTGGTGGCGCTCGCCGCGGCGGGCTGGCGCACGCTGCGGCGGCGTTCCCGCCCCGTCACGATGCCGGCCGCCGAGCCGCACGAGCCCGAGGTGGTGCTCCGATGAGCCCGTACCGGCCGACGCTGCTGGCATTGGTTACCGTTACAGGGTGACCGCCACCGGATACGACGCCTTCGAGGGCGCGGGGGACCTGCTGCGCGCGCTGTCGGCGCCCATCCGGCTGGCGATCGTCAGCGAGCTGGCCCAGGGTGAGCGCTGCGTGCACGAGCTGGTGGAGAAGCTGGGCGCCCCGCAGCCGCTGGTCTCCCAGCACCTGCGGGTGCTGCGCGGCGCGGGCGTGGTCCGCGGCTCCCGACGGGGTCGCGAGATCGCCTACGCCCTGGTGGACGAGCACGTCGCGCACATCGTGGCGGACGCGGTCAGCCACGCCGGGGAGCGGCCGGCATGAGCGAGCAGGTGCTCCGCAACACCCGGCAACGGACGGCCGTCAGCGCGCTGCTCGCCGAGGTGGAGGGCTTCCACAGCGCGCAGGACCTGCACGCGATGCTGCGCCAGCGGGGCGAACGGGTCGGCCTGACCACCGTCTACCGGACGTTGCAGGGGCTCGCCGACGCCGGCGAGATCGACGTGATGCGCCCGCCCGGCGGGGAGCACCTCTATCGGCGCTGCAGCGAGGGCCATCACCACCACCTGGTCTGCCGGCGCTGCGGCCGGACGGTGGAGGTGGCCGGGCCCGCGGTGGAGAGCTGGGCGGATCGGGTCGCCGCCGAGCACGGGTACGCCGAGGTCAGTCACACCCTGGAGATCTTCGGCACCTGCCCGGCCTGCGCCGGCTGAGATTTCTCCCCTGCGACAACTCCGGCTCGGCGCGTCTGTCGCCGCGCCGCGACCCGGAGCCGTCGTGCCGGCGCGGCCGAGCCGTGGCACGCTGTCCGGCGTGAAGATCTACGCCGACCGTTTTCCGACCGCCCTCCGTCAGTTCCTCACCGATCTGCTCGTGGTCGCATGGGTGTACACGGCGATCCGCTTCGCGCTCTGGCTGCACGACCTGATCGAGAAGCTCGCCGTACCCGGACAGAAGCTGGAGGGGGCCGGCGGCGGCCTCGCCGACAACCTGGCCGACGCCGGCGGCAAGGTCGGCCGGGTGCCACTGGTCGGCGACGAGCTGACCGCCCCCTTCACCAAGGCCGCGGAGGCCGCGCGCGCGGTCGCCGAGGCCGGCCGGGACCAGCAGGACCTCGTCGGCCAGCTGGCCCTCGGGCTGAGCATCGCGGTGCTGGTCTTCCCGCTCGGTCTGGTCCTGCTCGGCTGGCTGCCGCTGCGGGTGCGCTGGATGCGCCGGGCCGGCGCGGCGAAGGCACTGGCCACCGCCCCCGCCGGGCGGGACCTGCTGGCGCTGCGCGCGCTCGCCGGCCAGCCGCTCGGCCGGCTGGCCCGGATCGCGCCCGACGTGGCGGAGGCGTGGCGCCGCGGCGACGACGCGACCGTCGACGCGCTCGCCGCGTTGGAGCTGCACAGACTCGGCCTGAAGGCCGGACGTTAAGGTGTGGCGGTGCTGTACTTCCTGATCGCCGTCGCCGTACTGCTGCTGGTGTACGCGGGTGTCCTGGTGAGCTACGTCCGCAAGGGCCGCAAGATCCCGCCGGCCGCGTACCTGGTGCTGGCCGCGCTCAACGGGCTCATCCTGGCCGCGGTGCTGGCCTGGGCGATCGCCCGGGGTTGACCGGGCACCCCTGCTCTGCCGCGGGCATCAGCAGGGGGCCCTTCCTGTCGCAGGTGGGATGCGGCTTCACGCAGGTGGGATGCGGCGGCGGACGTCCTGGGCGGTGGAGGGGCCGGGCTGCCAGCGCGCCACCCAGGGCTGGTCGGCCGGTGGCGTGACCACGCCCTCCTCCAGGGCGGCGTACCGGCCGGCGAGGATCCGTTTCGCGGCCGCCACGTCCACCGAGTCGGTGTTGGACCAGAGCCCGGTGAACAGCTCGTCGACCCGCAGCCGGGCCTGCCGGCAGAACAGGTCGGCCAGCTCGACGTGCTCCGGGTGCTCCGCCCGCTCGGCGGTGGCCCGGACGCAGACCGCGGCCATCGCGAACAGCTCAGCGCCGATGTCCACCACCCGGCCGAGGAACGCCTGCTTGCGCTCCATCTTCCCCTGCCAGCGGGACATCGCGTAGAAGGTGGACCGGGCCAGCTTGCGGGAGGTCCGCTCGACGTGCCGCAGGTGGCCGGCGAGCGAACCGAACTCGCCGTACGCCCCGGGCGCCTGCCCCTTGCCGACGGCGAGGGTGGGCAGCCACCTGGCGTAGAAGGCCCCGGCGCGGGCGCCCGCCTTGGCCTTGCGGCCCAGCCCGGCGTCCGGGTCGATGATGTCGCCGGCCACCGAGAGGTGCGCGTCGACGGCCTCCCGGGCGATCAGTAGGTGCATGATCTCGGTGGAGCCCTCGAAGATCCGGTTGATCCGAAGGTCACGCAGGAGCTGCTCGACCGCGGCCGGGCGCTCGCCGCGAGCGGCGAGAGACTCGGCCGTCTCGTAGCCGCGCCCACCCCGGATCTGGATCAGCTCGTCGGCGATCTTCCAGGCCATCTCGCTGGCGTAGAGCTTCACCAGCGCCGCCTCGATCCGGATGTCGTTGCGGTCGTCGTCGGCGAGCAGGCAGGAGAGGTCGAGCATGCTCTCCATGCCGTACGTGGTGGCGGCGATGAAGGCCAGCTTCTTGGCCACCGCCTCGTGCTCGCCGACCGGACGGCCCCACTGGACCCGGTCGGCGGCCCACTCCCGGGCCACGTTCAGCGACCACTTGCCCGCCCCGACGCACAGGGCCGGAAGCGAGAGGCGCCCGGTGTTCAGCGTGGTCAGGGCGACCTTCAGGCCCTTGCCCTCGCCACCGATCACGTTCTCCTTCGGCACGAAGACGTCGTGGAACCGGGTCAGGCTGTTCTCCAGGCCGCGCAGGCCGACGAAGGCGTTGCGCCGCTCCACGGTGATGCCCTCGCTGTCGCCCTCGACCACGAACGCGGTGATCCCGCCGCGCCGCCCCTCGGTCGCCGGCACCCGGGCCATCACCACGAGCAGGGTGGCCACCGTGCCGTTGGTGGCCCAGAGCTTCACCCCGTTGAGCCGGTAGCCGGCGCCGTCCGCCGTGGGCTCGGCGGTGGTGGCCAGCCGGGCCGGGTCCGAGCCGACATCCGGCTCGGTGAGCAGGAACGCGGAGACCTCGCCGGCGGCGAGCCGGGGCAGGAAGTGCTGCTTCTGCTCCGGCGTGCCGAACATCTTCAGCGGTTGCGGCACGCCGATCGACTGGTGCGCGGAGAGCAGCGCGCTGATCGCCGGGTTGACCGAGCCGGTCCGCATCAGCGCACGGCAGTAGTGCAGGTTGCTCAGCCCGAGGCCGCCGTACTTCCGGTCGATCTTCATGCCGAAGGCCCCCAGCCGGGCCAGGCCGTGGAACACCTCGTCCGGGATGCGCGCGTCCCGCTCGATGGCGGCGCCGTCCACCTCGGAGTCCAGGTACGCCCCGAGCGCGCCGAGGAACTCCTCGGCCCGCGCGATGTCGGCCGGATCGGAGCGCGGCCACGGGCTGATCAGGTCGAGCCGGAACCGGCCGAGGAACAGTTCCTTGCCGAAGCTGGGCCGGTCCCAGGCCGCCTCGCGGGCCGCCTCGGCGACCTGGCGGGCCTCCTTCTCCGAGACCTGGCCCGCCTCGGCGGGCAGCGGACCCGCCCCGCCCGCGGCGGCGCCGGTCGGCCGGTCGGCGTCGTCGATCGGGGCCACCCGCCCGGTGGGACCTCCCGCCCCGGACGAACCCGCGGGATCGGGTCGGCTGTTCTGCGTCGTGGTCACGGCTGCCTCCTGGAGACCTCGGTCCGGCTGCGTCGACGTGCTCGACGAAAACGACGCTACCCCCGGGTGTTACCCAGCGGTAGCCTCCGGCGCACGTCCGATTTGGCGGCTCCGGCGCGGGTCAGTGGCCGGACGACTCCGCCGGATCGTCGCCGTCGTCGTCGATGTCGGGCTCAGCCCAGCCGCGCCCGGCCAGCGGCAGAACCAGCCAGAAGGCCAGGAACCACGCCCCGGCGAACGCGGTCACCACCAGGGCGACCGGCCGGCCCAGCACGAAGTCGGTGATCAGCAGGACCGCGCTGACCATCGAGATCAGCAGGAAGGCCAGACCGCCGGTGGCCACCCGGTGCGCGAACCGGACCAGCTCCGGCTTGCGACCCTGGCGGAACAACGCCCGGTGAAAGGCGACCGGCGAGATGATCATCGCGGCGGCCGCGGCGGCGGCCAGCAGCGCCACGATGTAGACGTCCTTCTGGAAGTCGGTGGTCCGGGTGAAGCCGTTGCTGAACGGCAGGGTGAGCAGGAAGGCGAAGAGGATCTGCACCCCCGTCTGCGCCACCCGCAACTCCTGGAGCAGGTCGGCGAAGTTGCGCCGCCAGCGCTGCTTCTCGGACTCCCTGGACACGCGCTACCTCCGCGGCAGACGGCACTGCCGGTGGAGGCGCTGCCACCGACGGCACAGCGTTTGCCCCGTCGGTCGTGGGCTGAAACCGCCTCGGCCAGCCGATCAGGCTCCCCGGCGGATCCGGCCGGCGTACCGGGCCTCCAACTCGGCGTTGTGCTCGTCGCCGCCGGAGATGTTCGCCGACAGGTAGACCGAGGGGCGCTCCCCCGCCGCCAGCAGCCGGGCCACCACCTCCGCCACGAGCTGCTGGGCCAGCAGCGCGGCAGTGATCGAGGAGACCGCGCCGACCGCGCCGCCGCCGGGCAACGGCAGGGTGGCGTCGCCGTACGGGGCGCCGTTGTCGAGCACCACGTCGGCGAAGTCGGCGAGCTTGCGCCCGGACGGGTGGCGCGAGGTCATCCGGGCGGAGTGCGCCGCCGAGGTGATCGCGACCAGGGCATGCCCGCGGTCCTTGACGACGGACGCGAACTCCACCATCGCCCCGTTCACGCCGGAGTTGGAGGCGAGCACGAAGACGTCCTGCGGACGGACCGGGGCCAGCTCGTAGAGGCGGTGCGCCACGGCCGGCTCGCGTTCCAGCTTCGGGCCGAGCACGTCGGCCGGCTCGCCCCCGTAGAGCACCAGGTCGCGCAGCGCGATCCGGTTGGTGGGCACCAGCCCGCCGGCCCGCCCGGCGATCTCCATGGCCAGGGCCTCCGAATGGCCGGTGCCGAACGCGTGGACCACCCCGTCGGCGCGCAGCGACTCGGCGATCAGGTCGGCCGCCCGGCCGACCCCGTCCCGCTGGCCGGCGGCGACCCGGCCGATCGTCTCGGTCACCACCGCCAGGTACGCCTCGGCGCTCACCGTCATGGTCCTGCCTCCGTCCGTCGGTTTCGGGCCAGCCAGTCCACCGCGAAGTCGACCGCCACCCGCTGCCTCATCAACCGGCCCGTCCCGTCGCCGACCGGCCCGAGCCGTACCGCACCGGTCGCCTCCAGGCCGGTGCCGAGCCGGGCGAAGCCGTCGTCGTCGAGGCGTACGTCGTCCCACCACACCCATTCCCGGCCGCCGTCGCCGGTCAGCACGGCCGCGCCGCAGCGCTGCCGGGGCGGCGCGGGCTGCCGGTACTCGGCCAGGTGCAGTGACGTGTTAAAGCCGTGGTCGACGCCGAGCAGCAGCACGTCGCCATCAAGATCGTAGAGGCGCGCCAGCGGGGAACCCTCGCCGAGCATGCCGGCCAACGCGTGATCGCCGACGATCCGGTCGGCGGCCGGCCCGAGCGCGGCGAACGAGACATGCGGATGGTCGCTGCGGCGGGCGCCCGGCCAGGTGCGGACCAACTCCGCCAGGGCGCCCATGAACCGGCTCGGCGTGACCGCCGGGTCGAAGCCCGGCAGCTCGGCCCGGATCACCGGCCACCAGTCCGCCGGCACCGGCGGGTTCGTCCAGTCCGCCGGGTCGCTGTTCTCGGGCGTATGGGTGGGCACCACGAGCGTCCCGCGCGGACCGAGCACGTCACGCAGAGCGAGCACCACCGCCTCCGGGCCGCCGCAGAGAAAGCCCAGCCCACGCAGGCCCGCGTGCACCAGGACGCTCGCGCCGGGGCGTACGCCGAGGGCGTGGAACTGGGCGGCGAGCGACGCGCGGGTGTGCGGCCGGGCCGGCGCGGTGCCGGCGATCATCGGCCGATCCGGGCGAGGATCGCCTCGGCCAGCGGGGCGGGGGCCTCGTCCGGGATCCAGTGCGTCACGCCGGAGAGCTCGACGAAGCGGTAGTCGCCGGTCACGCGGCTCGCGCAGGCTTCGGCGGCGGTGCGGCCGATCGCGATGTCCCGGTCGCTCCAGACGAAGGTGGTCGGCACGTTCACCGGCCCGATGGCCTTCATGTCGCTGCCCGACATCGCCCGGTACCAGTTCAGCGCGGCGGTCAGCGCGCCCGGCTCGCGCATCGGGCCGGCGTAGCGGGCCACCTGCGCGGCGTCGCCCACCCCGCCGAGCATCCGGCGCAACGCGGTGGCGTTGAGGGAGAGCAGCACCTTCTCCGCCTTGCCGGGTTTGCGGAACAGCGCGATGTAGGCGGAGCGGGCCTTCTGCCGCGCGTCGGTGGCGAGCGCGTGCGCCATCGCGGCCGGGTGTGGCACCGAGACCGCGGTCAGGGTGCGGACCCGCTCCGGGTGCACCGCCGCGAGACCCCAGGCCACGATCGCGCCCCAGTCGTGTCCGACCACGTGGGCCGCCTTCACGCCGAGCGCGTCGAGCACGCCGGCCGCGTCCGCCACCAGCTCCGGGATCCGGTACGCCTCGACCGCCGCCGGCCGCGCACCCGGCGAGTAGCCGCGCTGGTCGAGCGCGTACGTGCGCAGCCCGGCGGCGTGCAGCGCGGGCACCACGTCGTCCCACTCGCCGCCGTGCTGCGGAAAGCCGTGCAGCAGCAGGACGGGGTCGCCGCCCCCGGGGCCGCCCACGCGCACCTCGAACGTCAGACCTCGTGCGTCGACCCGCATGATCGGCAGCCTACCCAGCCGGTCGGCCGCCGACCGCCCAGCTGGGCCGGCGGGCGGGGTCGGTGCTAGCGTCTGCCCGACACAACTTCACATCCGACAGGGGAGCGCACAGCGCTGAGAGTGTGGGCACCGCCCACAGACCCTCGAACCTGATCTGGGTAATGCCAGCGCAGGGAGTTCGGTCGACCTCCAGCCGCGCCGCCGTCCGGGCAACCGGGCGCGGCGTGCGTCTTCTCCTGGTTCACCCTCGACGAACTGGGAGCAGTCATGAACGACACCACCAACCGGTGGCGCACGATCGACATCGTGGTCGCCTCGGTGATCGCCGTCGCCTTCGGCGTCATCTTCTGGGCCTGGAATCTGGTCTGGAGCGCCACGGACGCCGCCTTCGCCTTCTTCCCACCGGCGCAGACCCTCATCTACGGCGTCTGGCTGGTGCCGGCCGTCCTCGGCGGTCTGGTCATCCGCAAGCCCGGCGCCTCGCTCTACTGCGAGCTGGTGGCTTCGATCGTCTCCGCGCTGCTGGGCAGCCAGTGGGGCGGCATCACCATCGTGCAGGGCCTGATGCAGGGCCTCGGCGCCGAGCTGGCCTTCGCCGCGTTCCGCTACCGCTCGTACCGGCTGCCGACCGCCCTGCTGGCCGGCGCGCTGACCGGTCTGACCGCCGCGATCTTCGACTTCGTCTACTGGAACAAGGCCACCGACCTGGTCAGCTACCGCATCCCGTACGCCCTGCTGACCATCGTGAGCGCCACCGTCATCGCCGGCGGCGGCGCCGTGTTCCTCACCCGCTCCCTCGCCAACACCGGCGTCCTGGACCGCTTCCCCGCCGGCCGCGAACGCGCCGCCGTCTGACCGTCACCCGCCGATCCGTTGATCATGAAGTTGTCGTCATGCGGCGCGGCCAATCGCGGCAACAACTCCATGATCAGCGGACGGAAGGGGGTGCAACGGTGAGCACAGTGGAGCTACGCGGGTTCGGGTGGCGGCACGGCGGGCGGAAGGGCTGGGCGGTGCGCGGAGTGGACCTGCGCATCGAGGCCGGCGAGCGGGTGCTGCTGCTCGGGCCGTCCGGGGCCGGGAAGAGCACCCTGCTGGCGGCCCTCGCCGGGCTGCTGCCCGAGGACTCCGGCGAGCAGGAGGGCACCGTCGAGATCGACGGGCTCGACCCGCGCAAGGCCCGGGAACGGGTCGGCATCGTCTTCCAGGATCCCGAGACCCAGCTGGTGATGGCCCGCTGCGGCGACGACATCGCGTTCGGGCTGGAGAATCGGGGCGTACCGGCCGACCAGATCTGGCCGCGGGTCGACGAGGCGCTGCGCCGGGTCGGCTTCCCCTACCACCGGGACCGGCCCACCGCGGCGCTGTCCGGCGGCGAGCAGCAGCGACTCGCCCTGGCCGGGGCGCTCGCGCTGCGGCCCGGGCTGCTGCTGCTCGACGAGCCCACCGCCAACCTCGACCCGGCCGGCGCCACGCTGATCCGGCAGGCGGTCCGGGACGCCCTCGACGCCGACACCACGCTGATCCTGGTCGAGCACCGGGTCGGCGAGGCGCTGCCGCTGGTCGACCGGGTGGTCGTCCTCGAAGCCGGCGGCGGGGTGCTGGCGGACGGGCCGCCCGGCGTGGTCTTCGCCGCGCACGGCGACGCACTCGCCGAGGCCGGAGTCTGGGTACCCGGTCGGACCGTGCCGCCCCGGCCCGCGACCACGCCGGCCGGCGAGCAGCTGATCACCGCCGGCCGGCTCGGCCTGCCGCCCCGGCTGGCCCCCACCGACCTTCGGGTACGCGCCGGCGAGGCGCTCGCCGTCCTCGGCCCTAACGGCGCCGGAAAATCCACCCTGGCCCTGCTCCTGGGCGGCCTGCTCCGCCCCGGCACCGGTACGGTCACCGCCACCGCCGAGCTGGCCGGCCGGGATGCCGGCACTCCCCCGCACCGCTGGCGTGCGCCCGCGCTGGCCCGGCGGATCGGCTCGGTGTTCCAGGACCCGGAGCACCAGTTCGTCACCGGCACCGTCCGCGACGAGCTGGCGCTCGGCCCACGCCGGACGGGCCAGCCGGAGGCGGCGGTGCGGGCCACCGTGGACGGGCTGCTGGAGCGGCTCCGGCTGACCCGGCTGGCCGGGGCGAACCCGTACACCCTCTCGGGCGGGGAGGCACGGCGGCTGAGCGTGGCGACCGCGCTGGCCACCGCGCCCCGCCTGCTGATCTGCGACGAACCCACCTTCGGCCAGGACCGGCGGACCTGGCTGGAGCTGGTCGATCTCTTCGCCGAGCTGCGCGACGCCGGCCACGGCGTCGTGGCGGTCACCCACGACCCGGACTTCGTCGCCGCGCTCGCCGACCGGACCCTCACGCTGGAGCGCCGTCAATGATCGGGGTGGAGTCCGTCGCCGCGCCCGGAGCGCCGCTGGCCCGGCGCAATCCCGTGGCGAAGGTGGCCGCCGCGCTGGTGTTCTCGTTCCTCCTGATGGCCACGCTGGACCCGGTGGCCCCGGCGATCGCCATCGCGATCGAGCTGGTGGTGCTGCCGCTGTTCGGCATCCGCTACCGGGTGCTGGCCCGGCGGGCCTGGCCGTTGCTGGCCAGCGCCGGCGGCATCCTGGCGACCCTGGTGCTCTTCGCCGCCGACCGCTCCGGCCGGGTGCTGGTCGAGGCCGGGCCGGTCCTGGTCACCGAGGGGGTGCTGGTCACCGCGCTGGGGTTGGTGCTACGCATGCTCGCGGTGGCGCTGCCCGGCATCGTCGTCTTCGCCACCACCGACGCCACCGACCTGGCCGACGCGCTGATCCAGAACGCGAAGGCGCCGGCCCGGTTCGCCATCGGCGCGCTGGCCGCGTTCCGGCTGGTGCCGTTGCTCGAACAGGAATGGCAGATGATCAGCATGGCCCGGCGGGCCCGGGGCGTGGACGCCGGCCGGAACCCGGTGGCCAAGCTACGGCTCTTCGTGTCGACGGCGTTCGCCCTGCTGGTCGGGGCGATCCGGCGCGGCACCCGGTTGGCGGTCGCGATGGACGCCCGCGGGTTCGACGCCGGCACCCCGCGTACGGTCGCCCGACGGCAGCGCTTCACCCGGGCCGACGGGCTGCTGGTCGCCGGCGCCGCGGTGCTGGCCGGCGGGGCGCTGACCGTCAGCCTCGTGCTGGGCACCTTCCGCCCACTGATCGGCTGACCACGTCCGCTACCGCCGAAGCTGCGCCACGCCGCTCTGGTACGCCAGCACGACCGCCTGCACCCGGTCCCGCACTCCGAGCTTGGCGAAGATGCGGTTCACGTGCGTCTTCACGGTCGCCTCGCCGACGAAGAGCTGCCCGGCGATCTCCCGGTTGGACAGGCCGAGCGCCATCATCCGCAGCACCTCGGTCTCCCGCGCGGTCAGCTCCGCCAGGCCCGGGTGGCCGACCACCGACGCCGTCGCGGTGTAGTGGTCGATCAGGCGACGGGTGATCGACGGGGAGAGCAGGGCATCGCCGCGGGCCGCCGTTCGCACCGCCTCGGCCAGTTCCCGGGGCGGAGTGGTCTTGAGCATGAAGCCGGAGGCGCCGGCACGCAACGCCCGGTAGACGTACTCGTCGAGGTCGAAGGTGGTCAGCATGATGACGCGCGTCGCACTGCGTACGGCCAGGATCCGCTCGGTCGCGGCGATCCCGTCCATGGGCGTCATGTGGATATCCATCAACACCACGTCGGGTGCGAACCGGTTCGCGAGCCGTACCGCCTCCTCGCCGTCGGCCGCGTCGGCGACGACCTCGAGGTCGGGCTGCGCGGTGAGGATCAGCCGGAGGCCGCCGCGTACCAGCGCCTCGTCGTCGGCGATGAGGACCCGCGTCATCCGGTGCCCCCCGCCGGGGCGAGCGCGGCGGACGCCGCGGCGTCAAAGGGCAGCTCCACCCGTACCTCGAAGCCGCCCTGCCGGCGCGGACCCGCGCCGACCGTGCCGCCGAACAGCTCCACCCGCTCCCGGATGCCCGTCAGGCCGTGCCCGGTGCCGGCGCCACGCCGGGCGGAGCCCGTCCCGTCGTTCACGACGTGCAGCCGGAGGGCATCGCCGGCCACCTCGATGGCGACGCGGACCGCCACACCCGGCGCGTGCCGGGCGGCGTTGGTCAGCGCCTCCTGGAGGATCCGGTACCCGCTGACGTCGGCGGCGGCGGGGATCGTGCCGAGGTCACCCGTGACGGTCACGTCGACCTGCCCGCCCGCGAGGCGTACGCCGGCGGTCAGCGGATCGATCCGCCGCAGCGAGGGCAGCCCTTCCGGAGCGGCCTCGGCACCGCGCAGGACGAGGAGCAGCCGGCGCAGCTCGGTGACCACCTCCCGTCCGACGTCCTGCACCGCGTCGAGTGACGCGCGGGCCTGACCCGCGTCCGAGTCGAGCACGGCCTGCGCCGCGCCGGCCTGCAGCACCATCACCGACACCCCGTGCGAGACGATGTCGTGCAGTTCCCGGGCCACTCGCAACCGCTCGTCCGACCGGGCGGCGGCTTCCCGCTCGGCAGCCAGTGCGACCAGCCGGGCCGCCTGCGCGCGCCGCATTCGCACGGCGTACCCGGGGCCCAGCACCGCGAGCCCGACGAACAGAATGAACACCCAGTCGGAGTCGCCGGCGACCGCGTTCTCGATCCCGAGCGGGACGAAGTAGCTGAGCGCGGCGATCGCGGGCGCGGCCCGATCGCCCACGGCGACACAGCCGAAGGTGGCGGCCAGCAGCGCCAACAGCGGCACGACCGGCCACTCCGGCAGCACGGGCGTGAAGCACTGCGCGGTGAAGCAGGCGCCGGCCAGGACGGCGGCCGCTCGGGGGTACGACGTGCAGCCGGCCACCGCGAGGCCGTAGCCCACCAGCAACACAGTGAGCACGGCGAGCCAGCCCTCGGGAAGCGCGGCGAGATCCGGCCCCTCCCCCTCGACGTAGCCCGCCAGCGGGATGTACAGCTCGGCCAGGCCGAACGCGAGCAGCGCGGTACCGGCGAGCGCGGTGGCCGCCGTGCGCCACCGGGCTCGGACGTCGAGGGCGGCGGACATGCGGGAAGGGTAGCGACGGCGGGCAGCGTTCCGCGTCCACCCACGGGTGTAGCGGCGGCTGCCGGCGCTCCACCCGCGAGTCAACTTCGCGGCCGACGACCTGCCCCGGGTGCGGCTCCTAGCGTCCCTGTCACGACTTCGGAAGGAGATCTCTGATGGCTGACCGGAACGGGCGGCAAATAAGCCGGCTCACGGCGGGCGCGCTGCTCACGGGCGGTGTGTTCTACGGCGTCGCGAACGCCTACTACTGGGTGATGTTCCCCGACGACGTGTCGGAGAGCGCCGGCAATGTGGCGGTGGCCGCCGGGAACCTGGGCGCGTGGCGGGTGGAGACCGTCCTGTTCGCCGTGGCCCACCTGCTGCTGCTGCCGGCGACGCTCGGGCTCGCCGCCACGCTGGGCCGGCGCAAGCCGGTGGCGGCGACCATCGGTGGCGCGGCCGCCCTGCTCGGCCTCTACTTCTCCACCGTCCACCTCTGGAACTACAACGCCTTCTTCGGGGCCCTCGCCGGCCGCGGGGTCGACGCCGACGCCGCCCGGCCGGTGACGAACGCCCTCGACGGGGACCCGTTCGTGATGGCCTCGTTCGCGGTGTGGCTGCTCGGCTGGCTGGTCGGCCTTCTGGTGCTCGCCTTCGGCGCCTGGCGGGACCGACTGGTGGCCCTCTGGGTGCCGCTGGTCCTCACCGCCGGGCAGGTGCTGGACCTGGTCACCGAGGGCGTCCCGCTCAAGGTCGCGGTGAGCGTGCTGATGGTGGCCGGCTTCGCCGGCCTGGCGCTCGGCGTCGCGCGGTCGCGCCGGGTCGACGAGCCAGCCGGGACGGAGACGGCAACCACCGTGCACGCCTGATCCGGCGGACGGCGCGCGGCCCGGTTCGGGTGCGGTTGTGGTCGCCCTGGCGACCACAACCGCACCCGAAGCTGCTCAGCTGCGACGGAAGGCGTACCGGCGGGGCTGAGCGGCGCGCCGGGCGTGGCCGGCGAAGCGCCCGTCGTGGCCGGTCGGCGGGCCGGCCTTCGGGGCCGGTGCCGGTTCCGCCGGCGACCCGGCCACCGAGGGCTCCGGCCGCGCCTCGGGAAGAGCCGGCGGGGCGGCCGGGGTCGAGGCCGCCATGAGCGCGGCGAGATCGGGTGGGGTCACGGCCGTCGGAGACGGACCCGGTCGGCGGGATTTCTTCGGACTGCGCTTGGCGGGCATACGCTTCCTCCTGACTGTCGCCGGCGCCGGGTGGGCGCGGCGAGCGGGTAAGCTCCGGCAGGTCCGACCAGGAGAGACACCGCGACGACGGCGGTGACGGATGCGGACGCCCGGAGCGGGACAGATCTGCGGCGCGAACGGCGGCGGACCAGGGCTCGGAAGAAGGGCGTCAGTTACGCATGACGGCAGGCTAACCGACCGCCGCCGCACCGCGCACCCGATTTACCGGCACGATCGGCGTCATGCTGATCGCCCAGGTGGAGGCCCACCTCGCCGAGGGCTGACGACAGATCGCCACCATACCCTCACCCGGCGTCGGCGTCCCCGCCCGCGCCCGCATCACCCGCGATACGGTCGCAGCACGGGCAGCCCGACAAAGAGGGGGCGGTACGCATGGCGGAGCAGGCGACGGCGCAGATCGGCGTGACCGGCCTGGCGGTGATGGGCCGCAACCTGGCCCGGAACCTGGCCCGCCACGGCTTCACCGTCGCGGTGCACAACCGCTCGCCCGAGCGCACCCGCAACCTGCTGGCCGAGCACGGTGGCGAGGGCACCTTCGTGCCGTCGGAGTCGATGGCCGGCTTCGTCGCCGCGCTGGAACGCCCCCGCGCGGTGATCATCATGGTCAAGGCGGGCGCCCCCACCGACGCCGTGATCGACGAGTTGGTGCCGCTGCTGGAGCCGGGAGACATCGTCGTCGACTGCGGCAACGCGCACTTCACCGACACCATCCGCCGGGAGGAGGCGCTGCGCGGGCATGGCCTGCACTTCGTCGGCACCGGCGTGTCCGGCGGCGAGGAGGGCGCGCTGCACGGGCCGAGCATCATGCCGGGCGGCTCGGCGGAGTCCTACCGGAAGCTCGGCCCGATCTTCGAGAGGATCGCCGCGCAGGTGGAGGGCACCCCGTGCTGCCGGCACATCGGGCCGGACGGCGCCGGCCACTTCGTCAAGATGGTCCACAACGGCATCGAGTACGCCGACATGCAGCTCATCGCCGAGGCGTACGACCTGTTGCGAGCGGGCCTGTCGGCGAGCCCGGCGGAGATCGCGGAGATCTTCCGGGCGTGGAACGGCGGCGAGCTGGGGTCCTTCCTCATCGAGATCACCGCCGACGTGCTGGCGCAGACGGATGCGGCGACCGGCCGGCCGTTCGTGGACGTGGTGCTCGACCAGGCCGAGCAGAAGGGCACCGGCCGGTGGACCGTGCAGAGCGCACTGGACCTGGGCATTCCGATCACCGGCATCGCCGAGGCCACCTTCGCCCGGTCCCTGTCCGGCCACGCCGACCAGCGGGCCGCCGCCCGCCGCGCCTTCGGAGACGCGGGCGGGAAGTGGCCGGGAGATGACCGGGAGACGTTCGTCGAGGACGTCCGGCGCGCGCTGCTGGCCAGCAAGATCGTCGCGTACGCGCAGGGCTTCGACCACATCCGCGCCGGCAGCCGGGAGTACGACTGGGACATCGACCTGGGCGGCACGGCCACCATCTGGCGGGGCGGCTGCATCATCCGGGCCCGCTTCCTGGACCGGATCCGCGCGGCGTACGACGCCGAGCCGGAACTGCCGACGCTGCTGGTCGCTCCGTGGTTCGCCGACCGGGTCAGCGCCGGGGTCCCGGCCTGGCGGCGGGTGGTGGCCGACGCGGCCCGGGCGGGCGTGCCGACCCCGGCCTTCTCGTCGTCGCTGGCCTACTTCGACGCCCTGCGCGCCGAGCGGTTGCCGGCGGCGCTGATCCAGGGCCTGCGGGACAACTTCGGGGCGCACACCTACCACCGGGTCGACCGGGCGGGCACGTTCCACACGCTCTGGGCGGGGGACCGCTCCGAAGTGGAGGCCTGAACCTCACCAGGCCCGTTCGGTGACGTCGGAAGGGGGCGGCGCCCAGGCCGGGGCGGGATCGCCGGTGGACAACTCGGCGATCTCGCCGGAGCGCACGGCCGGGGTGTGCCCGAGGTCGGCGCAGTACCGTTCGGCCACCCCGGCGCAGATCTCGGCGACCGCCGCCCGGGTCGTCGGCTCCACCAGGTCGGCCGCGGCCAGGGCGGCCGTCATCTCGTACCGGAGATCGCGCATCCTCCACCCCCGTGGCGGGCGCGTCCCGGCGGCGCGCCCTGCGCCGATCGTACGCGTGGGCACCCCGCGCCCGGCCGAAATGCCGGATACGGGGAAGGCCCACCGCGCGTCGGCTACCTGGGCGGGGCCACCGGGTTGGGCAACGCGCCGCCGAAGCGGCGATCCCGCTGGGCGTAGAGCTCGCAGGCGTACCAGAGGTGGCGGCGGTCGAAGTCCGGCCAGAGCGTGTCGAGGAATACCAGCTCGGCGTACGCGCTCTGCCAGAGCAGGAAGTTGGAGGTGCGTTGCTCACCGGAGGGGCGGAGGAAGAGGTCCACCTCGGGAACCTCCGGGTGGTAGAGGTACCTGGCGATGGTCTTCTCGTTCACCTTGCCCGGGTCGAGCTTGCCGGCGGCCACGTCGCGGGCGATCGCGGCGGTGGCGTCGGCGATCTCCGCCTGGCCGCCGTAGTTGACGCAGAACTGCAGCGTCAGCGTCGAGTTGCCCCGGGACATCTCCTCGGCGGTCTGCAGCTCGGAGATCACGCTCTTCCAGAGCCGCCCGGCCCGACCGGACCAGACCACCCGGACGCCCAGGTCGACGAGCTGGTCCCGGCGGCGGCGGATGACGTCCCGGTTGAAGCCCATCAGGAAGCGGACCTCGTCCGGCGAGCGCCGCCAGTTCTCGGTGGAGAAGGCGTACGCCGACAGGTAGGGGACGCCCAGCTCGATCGCGCCCTCGATGGTGTCGAAGAGGCTGTACTCGCCCTGCTCGTGGCCCTTGGTGCGGGGCAGCCCGCGCTCCTTGGCCCAGCGGCCGTTGCCGTCCATGACGACGGCGATGTGCCTGGGCAGTGCGTCGGCCGGCAGGGCCGGCGGCCGGGCGCCGGACGGGTGCGGGGTCGGCGGCAACGGCTCCCGCCGGGCGGCCCTCATCGATCGGATCACTCGCTCTTCTCCCTGTTCGCACCAGCGGCGGGCCCGGCACCGGTGCGCGGCGGGACCACACCCGGCCCCGCGCCGCCGGGCGGCGGGACCGCGCCGGGCGCCGGGGCACCCCGGTCGACCAGCGGCAGCGAGCGTAGCGCGCGCTCCAGGTGCCACTGGAGGTGCGCCGCGACCAGGCCGCTGCACTCCCGGCGTACGCCGGTCTCGGTGGCGTCGGCGTACGCCCAGTCGCCGGTGGTCAGCGCGGACATCAGGTCGATGGTGGCCGGGGCGGGATGGGCGGCGCCGGGTGGCCGGCAGTCCGGGCAGACCACTCCCCCGGCCGGTACGGAGAACGCCCGGTGCCGTCCCGGGGTGCCGCAGACCGCGCAGGCGATCAGCGCAGGCGCCCAGCCGGCGAACGCCATCCCGCGCAACAGGTAGGCGTCGAGCACCAGCGTGGTGGCGTGGTCGCCTCGGGCCAGCGAGCGCAGCGCGCCGAGGGTGAGCTGGAACAACCGCAACGACGGCTCCCGCTCGACCGGGGTGAGCCGCTCCGCGGTCTCGGCGATCGCGCTGGCCGCCGTGTAACGGGGGTAGTCGCCGAGGAACCGCTTGCCGTAAAGGTCGATCCCCTCGACCTGACTGATGGTGTGCAGCGAGCTGCCCTGGTTGCCCTTGGGGTCGCCGGCGAGCTGGAGGTCGACATGCCCGAACGGCTCCAACCGGGCGCCGAACCTGCTGGTGGTGCGCCGGACGCCCCGGGCCACCGCCCGCAGCCGGCCGTGCCGGCGGGTGAGCAGCGTGATGATCCGGTCGGACTCGCCCAGCTTTTGGACACGCAGCACCACCGCGTCGTCGCGGTAGAGCTGTCGGCGATACCCGGCCATCCGGTCATTCTCCCTCGGGGTGCGATCTCAGGGTCGGTTCGGGGTGGATCGGCGGCCGAACCCGGATGTGCCGCATCGAGGATCGGCCGTAGCGTGCTGGCCATGGCTGTGCACCGAACCACCGTCGCCACCACCACCGCCGCCGCGGCGGCCACCCTGATCCTCCTCTCCGGGTGTGAGCCCCTGTCGTTCCGCCAGCTGGACTACGACAACACCGAGGCGGTGAAGATCACCCGGATCACGGTGCGGCCGGGCTCGGGTGACGTCACGGTCCACGCCTCCGGCGACGCCCCGCAGGTGCGCATCAAGCGGGTGGTCCGCTACCAGGGCGGGCAGCCGGACACCCGGTACGAGATCAACGGCGAAGAGCTGGTGCTGAGCACCAGCTGCGGCCGCCAGTGCAGCATCTCCTGGGAGGTGACCGCCCCCGAGGGCGTGGCGGTACGCGGCGAGACCGGCTCCGGGAACGTCGAGCTGAGTCGGGTCGGCGCGGTGGACTTCAAGCTCGGCTCGGGCGACGTCTCGATCAGCGGGGCGAGCGGCGAGGTCCACGCCGAGACCGGCTCCGGGAACATCCAGGTGGTCGACGCGGCCGGCACGGTCCGGCTCCGGGCCAGCTCGGGCGACATCACCGCGAGCCGGCTCGCCGCGGGGGTGGACGCGGAGACGTCCTCCGGCAACGTCACGGTCGAGCTGGCCGAGCCGGCGTCGGCCCGGGTGCACGCCTCGAGCGGCGACGTCAACCTGATCGTCCCGGACAGTCGATACCAGGTGCGGACCAGCACCGGCTCGGGTGACCGGGACCTCGGGGTGGCCGATGATCCGAACGCCTCCCTGCTGCTGGACGTCAGCACCGGCAGCGGCAACGTCACGATCAGCCGGCGCTGAGGTCGGATCTGCCCGGGCCCGGCCCGCCGGGAGGGCGGCGCGGGCGCCGTCCGGCTCAGTCGACGCCGGCCCTGGTGTCCGCCCGTTCAGGTCGCCGCGGCGCGGGCACCCGGCCCGGGTCGAACGCGGCGGGCCGGCTCGCCCTCGCGCCGGCACCCACCAGCTCGGCCTCCGCTCCGGCGGGCGCGGGGCTGGCCGGGGCCGCGGCCGCCCGCTCGGCCAGGGTCCGCCGGGGCCCACCTGGCACCAGCTGCGGCGCACGCCGGGCCGCCACGTCCTCGACCCAGCCGAACAGCAGGGTGATGACGCCGACCAGCGCGAACACCAGCACCACCCGGATGGCGAGGCCGAGCAGGTCGCGCGAGCCCCAGCCGACCAGACCGACCAGCGGGGTGAGCGCCACCACGAAGGGCATGTGCCAGAGGTAGACGGTGAGGGCTCGCCGGTTCACCAGGGTCACCGCCCGGCTGAACAGCGCGTTACGGTCCACCCAGCCGGCGGTGGCCGGGGCGCGGCCGATCGCCACGAGGATGAACGCCGCCGACCACAGGGCGTTGCCGAGGTGGATGTCGTTCAGGTCGTATCCGCGCGGGCCCTGATGGGTGAAGATCCAGACCAGGCCGGCGGTGCCGAGGGCGAGCACGGCGGGCACGAGGATCCGGTTGCCGATCCGGCGGAGCAGGCCGTCGTGGTGGGCGAAGCCGAGCAGCCAGGCGCCGAAGTACAGGCCGAACTCGCGCAGCACCGTCGGCGCGTTCGGCAGCAGGCCCACCTCGATCGCCCCGAGCAGCGCGTACGGGGCGAGGAGGGTGGGCAGCGGGGCCCGGCGGAACAGCCAGAGGGCGAGCGGCGAGGCGAGCACGAACCACAGGTAGTCCCGCAGGTACCAGATCGGGCTGAGCGCCAGCGCGCCCCAGTAGTTGGCCGGTGGATCGCTGACCGGGAAGAGCCAGAGCAGCACCTTCGGGGTGAGCGGCAGCCCGGTGAGCAACATGGCCGGCACGAAGAGCGCGGCGAGCACCCACAACGACGGCAGCAGGCGACGCAGCCGGCGCAGCACGGCCGGCGGGCCGGTCCGGTCCAGCGAGGCCGCCATCAGCGAACCGGCGAGCGCGAACATCACCGACATCGCCGGGAAGATCAGCGTCAGCGACGCCCACCCGGTGACGTGGTAGACGACGACTCTCACGATGGCCAGGAAACGGAGCAGGTCCAGGTATCGGTTTCGCATCAGCCTGCAGCTATGTCGGGGGCAGGGGGATCAACCTCTCGTCTCCCTACCCTCCGACCCGGTCGGACCAAACGGCCAGCGGGCGGGGTCAGAAGTGAAACATCCCATAAGGGCGACCGATCCCGATCGGTCCGCACACGAACCGCCGGCCCCGGTGATCCGGGACCGGCGGTCTGAGGTACGCGGTCAGAAACCCAGCTTGCGCAGCTGCTTCGGGTCGCGCTGCCAGTCCTTCGCGACCCGGACGTGCAGGTCCAGATAGATCCGGGTGCCGAGCAGCTCCTCGATCTGCCGGCGGGCGGTGGTGCCGACCTCCTTGAGCCGGCTGCCCCGGTGGCCGATCATGATCGCCTTCTGGCTCGGCCGCTCGACGTACACGTCGGCGTAGATCTTGGTGAGCCGGCCCTCCGGGATCATCTCCTCCACCACCACGGCGATGGAGTGCGGCAGCTCGTCCCGGACGCCTTCGAGGGCCGCCTCGCGGATCAGCTCGGCGACCAGCACCTGCTCCGGGTCGTCGGTGAGCATGTCGTCCGGGTAGAGCTGCGGCGACTCGGGCAGGTAGCCGGTCATCACGTCGACCAGCGTGTCCACCTGGTGCCCGGAGACCGCGCTCACCGGCACCACGTCCGCGAAGTCGGCCAGCTCGCTCACCGCGAGCAACTGCTCCGCCAGCCGCTTCTTGTCCACCAGGTCGGTCTTGGTGACCACCGCCAGCACGGTCGCCTTCAGGCTGGCGAGTTCGCCGGTGATGAACCGGTCGCCCCGGCCGATCGGCTCGTTGGCCGGGATGCAGAGGCCGATCACGTCGACCTCACTCCACGTCTCCCGGACCAGGTCGTTCAGCCGCTCGCCGAGCAGCGTACGGGGGCGGTGCAGGCCCGGGGTGTCAACCAGCACGAGCTGCGAATCCGGCCGGTGCAGCACGGCGCGGATGACGTGCCGGGTGGTCTGCGGCTTGTTCGAGGTGATCGCGATCTTCGTGCCGACGATCGCGTTGGTCAGCGTCGACTTGCCGGCGTTGGGCCGCCCGACGAAGCAGGCGAAACCGGCCCGGTAGGGACGCGCTTCCAGATCGCTCACGCCGCCGCTCCGCCCCGCCGGCCGTGGGCCATGACGCCGTTCACTCGACCACCGTGCCGAGGACGGCGCCGTCCGGCGCCGCCACATGGATCGGCGCGTCGGCGGAGAGGTCCCGGACGGCCGCGTGCCCCGCGCCGTCCAGCGTCGAAGCCTCGGTGACCACCACGGCGGCCTCCAGCCGGCTGGCACCGGCGGCCACCGCCGAGGCCACCGCGAGCTGGAGCGCGGTCAGCGTCAACGACGGCAGCGCCACGCTGGCCGCCGCGTACGTCCGGCCGTCCTGGTCGCGGACCGCCGCGCCCTCCACGGCGCCGACCCGGCCGCGAGCGCCCCGGGCCAGGACGACCAGCTTGCCGTCCTCGGCGCTCAGCTCGGCCGAATCGGACGGGGTGGGCCGGGCAGCCGGCACGACGGGTGACTCAGGCATCGGCGGGTTGCCTCTCCTCGGAACGGTTCTGGTTGCCGCGGGGATCGGCGTGCTCGCCGCGCCCCGCACTGTCGGATGCGTCGCCCGGGGCGGCCCGGCTCACCAGCACGGTGTCGATCCGGTTGCGCCGGCCGGTGGTGCCCTCGGCGATCAGCCGGAGCCCGGACACCTCGGCCTCGGCGCCGGGGATCGGCACCCGGCCGAGCGCCTGGGCGAGCAGGCCACCGACCGTCTCCACCTCGTCGGTGGGCAGCTCGGTGTCGAACAGCTCGCCCAGATTCTCCACCGGCAGCCGGGCGGTCACCCGCACGGCCCCGTCCGCCAGGCGCTCGACCGGCGGGCGTTCGACATCGTACTCGTCGGTGATCTCACCGACGATCTCCTCCAGGATGTCCTCGATGGTGACCAGGCCGCCGGTGCCGCCGTACTCGTCCACGACGATGACCAGGTGGTTGCGGGCCGCCTGCATCTCGGAGAGCAGGTCGTCGACCGGCTTGGACTCCGGCACGAAGGTCGCCGGGCGCATCAGCTCCGACACCGGGAGCTGCGTCGTGTCCTGGTCCCCGCCCTGGGTGCGCCGGATCAGGTCCTTGAAGTAGAGCACCCCGAGCACGTCGTCCACGCTCTCGCCGATCACCGGGATCCGGGAGAAGCCGGAGCGGAGGAAGAGCACCAGCGCCTGGGCGAGCGTCTTGCGCTCCTCGATCCACACCATCTCGGTACGCGGCACCATCACCTCGCGGGCGATGGTGTCGCCGAGGGCGAAGACCGAGTGGATCATCTGGCGTTCGCCGTGCTCCACCACCCCACGCTGCTCGGCCAGGTCCACCAGTTCGCGCAGCTCAACCTGGCTGGCGAACGGTCCCTCCCGGAAGCCCTTGCCCGGGGTGACCGCGTTGCCGATCAGGATCAGCAGCGAGGCGAGCGGGTTGAGCGCCCGGCCCAGCCAGCGCACCAGCGGGGCGACGGTGCGGCCCACCGCGTACGCGTGCTGCCGGCCGAGGGTGCGCGGCGCGACGCCGACCACCACGAAGCTGACCACGGTCATCGCCCCGGCGGTGACCAGGGCGGCCCGCCAGCCGGCCCCGAAGGTGTCCACCGCCACCAGCGCGACCAGCGTGGTGGCGGTCAGCTCGGCCAGCAGCCGGAGCATGAGCAGCAGGTTGAGGTGGCGGACCACGTCACCGGCGACCGCCTGGAGGGTACGCGCGCCGCGCACCCCGTCCCGGGCCAGCTCGGCGGCCCGGGCCGGGGAGACGGCGGCAAGCGCCGCCTCGGTCATCGCGATGAGGCCCGCGAGCACCACCAGCCCCGCCGCGAAGGCGATGAGCTGGAAGTCGGGCAGATTGGCGGAGGCGTCGCCGGCCGCCAGGGTGGCCATCACCGGGACCGGCTCGACCGCCAGCTGGCCAGCAGTCGGGCCTGGAGACCGAACATCTCCCGCTCCTCCTCCGGCTCGGCGTGGTCGTAGCCGAGCAGGTGCAGCACCCCGTGCACGGTGAGCAGGTGCAGCTCGTCGGCGGCGGAGTGGCCGGCGGTGGCCGCCTGCTTGGCCGCCACCTCCGGGCAGAGCACGATGTCGCCGAGCAGGGCCGGCTCGCCGCCGGCCGGGGTGCTCTCCCCCGGGCCGTGGTCGACGCTGCCCTCGTCCATGGGGAAGGCGAGCACGTCGGTCGGGCCGTCGCCGCCCATCCAGCGGTGGTTCAGCTCGGACATGTAGTCGATGTCGACCAGCAGCACGGAGAGCTCGGCGAGGGGGTTGACCCCCATCTCGTCGAGGGCGTGCCGGGCGACGGCGAGCACGGCGTCGGTGTCGACCTCGACACCGGACTCGTTGGCGATCTCGATGGACAACTTTCTTCCTCTGATGGATTAGCGGCGCCGGGCGGCCCGGCCGCCCTGGGCGGTCCGCCCGGAGACGGAGTGCACGCTCTGCGCCTGCTGGTTCTCCCGCTCGGCGTCCCAGCGGGCGTACGCGTCGACGATCTCGCCCACCAGCTTGTGGCGGACCACGTCGGAACTGGAGAGCTGGGCGAAGTGCACGTCCTCGACGTTGCTCAGGATCTCCCGGACCACCCGCAGGCCGCTGGTCGTCCCGCCGGGAAGGTCCACCTGGGTGACGTCACCGGTGACCACGATCTTGGAACCGAAGCCGAGCCGGGTGAGGAACATCTTCATCTGCTCGGGCGTGGTGTTCTGCGCCTCGTCCAGGATGATGAACGCGTCGTTGAGCGTCCGACCCCGCATGTACGCCAGCGGCGCCACCTCGATCGTGCCGGCCGCCATCAGCTTCGGGATGGACTCCGGGTCGAGCATGTCGTGCAGCGCGTCGTACAGCGGGCGCAGATACGGGTCGATCTTCTCGTTCAGGGTGCCGGGCAGGAAGCCCAGCCGCTCCCCCGCCTCGACCGCCGGCCGGGTGAGGATGATCCGGTTGACCTGCTTGGCCTGCAGCGCCTGGACGGCCTTCGCCATGGCCAGGTAGGTCTTGCCGGTGCCGGCCGGGCCGATGCCGAAGACGATGGTGTGCGCGTCGATCGCGTCGACGTAGCGCTTCTGCCCGAGCGTCTTGGGACGGATGGTGCGACCGCGCCGGGAGAGGATGTTGAGCGTCAGGACCTCGGCGGGCCGCTCGGTGCTGCCCTGCTCGAGCATGCCGACGGTACGCCGGACGGCGTCAGTGGTCAGGGTCTCGCCTTTCTCGATGAGTTCGAGCAGCTCACTGAAGAGACGCTCGGCGAGGGCGTTGTCCGCGGGCGCGCCGGTGATGGTGATCTCGTTGCCCCGCACGTGGACGTCACTGTTGACCGAGCGTTCGACGAGTCGCAGGATCTCGTCGCCCGCGCCGAGCAGGTTGACCATGATCTTCTGGTCGGGGACCGTGATCCTGGTCTGCACCCGGGGCGGGCCGGGAGGTGGGGTGCCGGTCATAGGTCGGGCCGTCGGGCCCTGCGCCACCTGCTTCCGATCTCGGCGCCGGGCCCTGCTGGCGCGGCGTACGGACGTTCCACCCATCGTATCGGGTCAACACCCGGCGCACCTCGCCCATTTCCGCCGGTAGGAGATCAACTGCCGGTACGGAAGTCGTACCCCTCGAAGGTCTCCTGATGCCGGGTGAAGCGGTAGGTGGCCCAGTGCATCCGGACCACCGCGCCACGCTCGTCGCGGGTCAGCCGGAGCAGCTCGCCCACCTCGCGACCGGCGACCGTGCGAAACACGTCCGGGCGGTCCGGCAGCGGCGCGAACACCGACGGCGGCTTGCCGGCCGGGTCGTCGGCCCCGCGGGCCCGCAACGTCCCGTCGTGCCAGGAGAACACGTACTCGAAGCCCTCACCCCACCAGCGGCCCAGCATCCCGCGCAGGTGCTCCGGGGCGGGCGGGCCGGGCCGCCACGGCTCGATGTCGGCCGGGTCGTGCTCGGCGGCGGCAGCGAGCAGCCGGTGCGGCAGGTCGAACACCTCCACGCCGGTGCCGGAGGAGCCGAGCACCGCGCAGCCCATCGCGCCCGCGGTGCCGTCGCCGCCACGCCGGCCGTAGACGGCGGCCAGGAAACCGGGCATGGCCCCGTCGTGCCCCACGTGCACCACCCGCAACGGCTGCGGCACCAGGATCAGGCCCAACCCGAAGCCGGCCACCCAGAGCGTCTCGTCGGTGGTGGTGAGCGGCCAGCGCATCTCGTCGAGGGTGGCCGGGGCGAGCACCGCGCCGGCCGGGTCCAGCGCGGCCGGGTCGGCCAGGAAGGCCGCCCAGCGCGCCATGTCCGGCGCGGTGCTCCAGAGCTGCGCGGCCGGGGCCACCGCGCCGAAGTCGGTCGGCGGTTCCGGCCGCGCCTCGTCGGAGTACGCGTCGACCAGGAACCCGGTCGCCGCCCGCTCGCCGGGCGCGAGGCCGGTGGCGGTCAGCCCGAGCGGAGCGAGCACCCGCTCGGTCAGCACCTCCGCCCAGGTGCCGCCACGCAGCCGGCCGACCAGCTCGCCGAGCAGCGCCATGCCGAGGTTGGAGTAGTGGTAGCGCCGGCCGGTCGGCAGCACCCGCTCCACCCGGGCCAGGTCGGCGATCAGCTCGGAAACGCCGGGCGCGTGCAGCGTGTCCCAGACGTCGCCGTGCGGCTCACGTTGCAGGCCCGCGGTGTGCGACAGCAGCCGCCGTACGGTCAACTCGCCGTGCGCCGGCAGGTCGAGGTGCCGCCCGATCGGGTCGTCCAGGTCGAGCAGCCCGTCCTCGCGGCACTGCATGACCAGCACGGAGGTGAAGCTCTTGGTGACCGAGCCGATCCGGAACACCGTGTCCGGGCCGAGCGTCGTGTCGTTGCCGGTCCCACCGACCGTGCAGGTCCAGAGCGGCCGGTCGGCCCGGTGCAGGGCGACCGAGACCGCCGGGATCCGGCCGTGAACCTGCGCCTGCCGCACCATCCGGCCCAGCCGGTCATGCACGCTGATCATGCGTGCAGTCTAAGGACGGCCTCAGCGACAGAGCATCGGACCGAGCGGCGCACCGCCGAACACGTGCGCGTGCACGTGGAAGACCTCCTGGCCGGCGTACGCGCCGGTGTTGAACATCAGCCGGAACCCGTCGGCGAGCAGCCCCTCGTCCTCGGCCACCGTGGCGGCCGTGGCGAGCACCTCGCCGGCCAGCCCGGGATCCCCCTGGGCCAGCGTCGCCACGTCCGCGTAGTGCTCCTTCGGGATCACCAGCACATGGGTGGGGGCCTTGGGGTCGATGTCCCGGAAGGCGAGGGTGGTGGCGGTCTCCCGCACGATGGTGGCCGGAATCTCCCCGGCGACGATCCGGCAGAACAGGCAGTCGGTTCCCATTCGGGCATGCTAAGCCGCACGACGGGACCACGTCGCGCGCCCACCGGCCGTGCCGGGCATGATGTCCGGCGTGACTTCTCGGGCGGTACTGGTGACGGGGGCCTCGCGCGGCATCGGGCGCGCGGTGGCGCGGGCATTCGCGGCGGGCGGGGACCGGGTGGCGATCCACCACCGGGACTCGGCGGAGCTGGCCGAGGGCCTGCGCGCGGAACTGCCCGGTGACGGGCACGTGGTGGTCCGCGCGGACCTGGCCGACCCCGAGGCGGTACGCGCGATGGTGGACGAGGCGGCGGAACGCCTGGGCGGGCTGGACGTGCTGGTCAACAACGCCGGCGTGTACGGGCCCCGGGACCTGCCGCACCCGGTCTTCGGCAACACCTATGCGCAGTGGCAGGAGCAGTGGCGGCTGGTTCTGGAGACCAACCTGACCGGGGCCGCCAATGCCACCTGGTGCGCCGCCCAGCACATGCGCGAGCGGGGCGGCCGGATCGTCAACGTGTCGTCCCGGGGAGCCTTCCGCGGCGAGCCGGAGCAGCCCGCGTACGGGGCGAGCAAGGCGGGCCTGAACGCGCTCGGCCAGTCGCTGGCGCTGGCCCTGGCCCCGTACGGGATCGCGGTGGCCACGGTCGCGCCGGGCTTCGTGGAGACGGACATGGCCACCACGCACCTCAGCGGCGAGCGCGGCGACGCGATCCGGGCCCAGTCCCCGTTCAACCGGGTCGCCCGGCCCGACGAGATCGCCGCCGCGGTGCACTGGCTGGCCAGCCCCGAGGCCGAGTGGGCCTCCGGCACCATCGTCGACCTCAACGGCGCCTCCTACCTGCGTACCTGACCCGCCTCCGACGGGCGCGCCTCACGCCCGCGCCGCCCTAGTGCGGCAAGACTGACGAGCGATCTGCCTCAGAGTCATATTTATGCCTCTGAGGCAGATCGCTCTTAAGGCATGTGTGGGGTGGCTGCGACACGCCGACGGCGGGTGGCAGGTGCGGAGCCGCAGGGTTACCAGCGGGAGAGGCGGGTGGCGAGGACGCTGAGGGCGGCGACACCGGCCGTGGAGGTGCGCAGGACCGCAGGGCCGAGCCGGACGGTGCGGGCACCGGCCTCCTGGAACGCGGTCAGCTCAGGCGGGGCGATGCCGCCCTCGGGCCCGACCACCAGCACGATCTCGCCGGTCTCCGGCAACTCGGTGGTGGTCAGCCGCTCCTCGGCCTCCTCGTGCAGCACGAAGGCGGCGGCCGCCCCGGCGATCCGCCGGGCCACCGTGGGGGTGGCCTCGTCGGGCGTACCGGCCACCACCGGCAGCCAGGCACGACGGGCCTGCTTGGCCGCCTCCCGGGCGGTGGCCGCCCACTTCTCCCGGGCCCGTACGCCCCGGTCGCCGCGCCACTGCGTCACCGAGCGGGACGCCGCCCAGGGGACGATCTCGTCCACCCCGACCTCGGTCATCGCCTGCACGGCCAGCTCGCCCCGGTCACCCTTGGCGATGCCCTGCACCACGACGAGCCGGGGGACGGACGCGTCGACGTACCCCCGGGAGGTGACCGCCAGGTCGAGGGTGCCCCGGCCGACGGCGGTGACCACGGCGCCGGCCGTGCCGCCCCGACCGTCGGCGAGCAGCAGCTCCTCACCGACGCGCAGCCGCTGCACCGTCGCGGCGTGGTGCCCCTCCGGGCCGTCCAGGGTCAGCGTGTCGCCGGTGGGCAGCGCCTCGACCAGGAACAGCGGCGCCGACACCTCAGGCGTGCCCGTTGAAGGCGTCGCGCATCCGGGAGAAGAAGCCGCCCTGCTTGGTCAGCTCGGCGACCTCCTCGCCCCGGGTCTTGGCGAACTCGCGCAGCATCCGCTCCTGCTCGGCGTCGAGCTTCGTCGGGGTACGCACGTCCAGGTGGACGTAGAGGTCGCCGCGGCCGGTGCCGCGCAGGTGCGGTACGCCCCGGGCCCGCAGCCGCAGCGTGCTGCCGGGTTGGGTGCCGGACTTGACGTCGACCGTCTCCTCGCTGTCCAGCGTCTTGATGGTCAGCCGGGTGCCGAGCGCGGCGGCGGTCATCGGGACGGTGACCCGGCAGTGCAGGTCGTCGCCCTTGCGCGAGTAGACGTCGTGCGGCCGCTCGTGGATCTCGACGTAGAGGTCGCCGGCGGTGCCGCCCCCCGGGCCGACCTCGCCCTGCTGGGCCAGCCGGATCCGCATGCCGTCCTCGACGCCCGCCGGGATCTTGACGGTGAGCGAGCGCCGCGTCCGCACCCGCCCGTCACCGGCGCAGGTCGGGCAGGGGTGCGGGATGGTGGTGCCGAAGCCCTGGCAGACCGTGCACGGCCGGGCGGAGACCACCTGGCCGAGGAAGGTCCGCTGCACCGACTGCACCTCCCCCCGGCCGCCGCACGCCTCGCAGGTGGCGAGGTGGGTGCCGGCCGCGGTGCCGGCGCCGGAGCAGGTGGTGCAGAGCACGGCGGTGTCGACCGTGATCGGCGCCTCGACGCCGAACGCGGTCTCGTTGAGGTCCAGCTCCAGCCGCAGGATCGCGTCGGCGCCCGGCCGGGTACGCGGCCGCGGCCCGCGCGAACCCCCGGCGGCGCCGCCGAAGAACGCGTCCATGATGTCCTGGAACCCGACGAACGGGCCGGCACCGCCCGGACCACCCGGCCCGGCGCCCCCGCCGCCCGGCGCCAACGGGTCGCCGCCCAGGTCGACGATCTGCCGTTTCCGGTCGTCCGAGAGGACCTCGTACGCGGCGTTGATGTCCTTGAACTTCTCCTGTGCCTCCGGGTCCGGATTGACGTCCGGGTGGAACTGCCGCGCCAGCTTGCGGTAGGCACGCTTGATCTCGTCGTCGGAGGCGTCCCGGCTCACGCCCAGAATGCCGTAGTAGTCCCTGGCCACTGCGTTCGGTGTCCTCATGTTCGTCTCGCGTTGCGCCGGTCGTCGGCCGGGGGCCGCCGTCGGCCCTGACTGGTCAGTTCTGGGCCAGCAGCTCGCCCACGTAGCGTGCCACGGCCCGCACGGTGGCGATGGTGCCGGGGTAGTCCATCCGGGTCGGCCCGAGCACGCCCAGGCCACCGACGATGGTGCTGCCCGGGCCGTACCCGGTGCTGACCACCGAGGCGGCGCGCAGGTTGTCGATCTCGTTCTCGTCGCCGATCAGCACCCGGGTGGTGCTCGGCTCGGCCTCGCCGATGAGCTTGAGCAGCACGACCTCCTCCTCGAGCGCCTCGAGGATGGGGCGCAGCGAGCCCTGGAAGTCCAGCAGGCCACCACGGGTGAGGTTGGCGGTGCCGGCCAGTGCGATGCGCTCCTCGTGCCGCTCGACGAGCGTCTCCAGCAGCACGCTGGAGATCGTGGCCATGGCCGGGCGCAGCTGCGGCGACGACTCGTCCACCAGCGCCTGGACCAGCGGCGGGGCCTCCGACAGCCGGGTGCCGACCAGCTTCTCGTTGACCAGCCGGCGCAGGTCGATGACCTCGTCGGCGGGGATCGGCCGGGGCAGCTCGACGAGCCGCTGCTCGACCCGACCGGTGTCCGCGATCATGACCACCATCAGCCGGGTGGTGGAGATCGGCACCAGTTCCAGGTGGCGCACCTTGGACCGGGCCAGGCTCGGGTACTGCACCACGGCGACCTGCCGGGTGAGCTGGGCCAGCAGCCGGACCGTACGGTGCACCACGTCGTCCAGGTCGACCGCGCCGACCAGGAAGCGCTCGATGGCCCGGCGCTCGGCCGGGCTGAGTGGCTTGACCCGGGAGAGCCGGTCGACGAAGAGCCGGTAGCCGCGGTCGGTGGGCACCCGCCCGGCGCTGGTGTGCGGCTGCCGGATGTAGCCCTCCTCCTCCAGCACCGCCATGTCGTTGCGCACGGTCGCCGGGGAGACGCCGAGCTGGTGGCGCTCGACCAAGGCCTTGCTGCCGACCGGCTCCTGCGTGGCGACGTAGTCCTCGACGATCGCGCGGAGCACGGCGAGCTTGCGGTCGTCGAGACCCATCTCCCACCTCCTGACGCACTTCGACCCGCCGGCACCCGGCACCGGCCGGGCGTCTGGCACTCGACTGTAGCGAGTGCCAGTCTACGTCGGCGTACCCGCCGACGCGATGATCAGCGACGGACCCCGGGTACGGCCCACCGCACAATTCGCCCCGACCAAACAGTCGGACATCCGGGACGATGTCGGTCTGGCGCGCCCTTGCTTCCGGCACCTACCGTGACGTCCATGACTGAACCACCTCGCCCTCCCGGAGCGGGGGACCCCGGCGCCCAGCCGGAGCCGCCCTCGGCACCGTACGGCTCGTCGTCGGCGAACGAGCCCCCCACCGCACCACTGTCCGGGGCGTCCGCCGGGGGCGGCTATCCCCCGCCCGGTGGCTATCCCCCGCCCTCCGGAGGCCAGCCGCCGTCGGGTGGCTACCCACCCCCGGGCGCCGGCTACCCGACCGGCGGCTCGTACGGCCCGCCTCCCGGCTACGCCAACAACGATGAGAAGACCTGGGCTATGGTCGCGCACTTCGGCGGCCCGGTCGGCGTCGTGGTCGGCGGCAGCCTGCTCGGCTGGGTCGCGCCGCTCATCGCGTTCTCCGCGAAGGGCCAGCAGTCCCCGACCGTGCGGGCGCACGCGGTGGCCGCGCTGAACTTCCAGGTCACCTGGGTCATCGCCGTCCTGATCAGCTTCGTGCTCGCCGTGATCACCTGCGGTGTGCTCTTCTTCATCCCGATCATCGTCGCGGTGATCCCGATCGTCTTCGGCATCATCGGCGGCCTGAAGGCCACCGAGGGCGTCCTTTACCGCTACCCGATGAGCTACTCCTTCGTGAAGTGAGCGACCCGGCCGGCCCCCCGGCCGGCCGGGACCGGGGCGCGGCGGGCGGTCAGGGCAGCAGGTCGCGGACCACCGCGTCGGCCAGCAGCCGACCGCGCAGGGTGAGCACCGCCCTGCCGGCCGCGTACCCGTCGGCGTCCAGCAGGCCGTCGGCCAGCGCCCGCCGCGCGCCGGCCCGGCCCGCCTCGTCCAGCACGTCCAGGGGCAGGCCGGAGGCGAGCCGCAGCCGCAGCATCACGTCCTCCATGTGCGCCTCGTCGGGGGTGAGCACCTCCCGGGCCAGGCCGGGCGACCGTCCCGCGGCCAGGCGCCCGGCGTACGCGGTGGGGTGCTTGACGTTCCACCACCGCACCCCGCCGACGTGGCTGTGCGCCCCCGGGCCGAGGCCCCACCAGTCGGCGCCGGCCCAGTAGAGCAGGTTGTGCCGGCACCGGGCCGCCTCGGAGCGGGCCCAGTTGGAGACCTCGTACCAGGAGAAACCGGCCGCGTCGAGGGCGGCCTCGGCGGCCAGGTAGCGGTCCGCCGCCACGTCGTCGCTCGGGTACGGCAGCTCGCCGCGGCGCATCCGCGCGGCCAGCCGAGTGCCCTCCTCCACGATCAGGGCGTACGCGCTGACGTGGTCCACGCCCGCCGCCACCACCTGCTCCAGCGAGGCGGCGAAGTCGGCCGCGCTCTCCCCCGGAGTGCCGTAGATCAGGTCCAGGTTGACGTGGTCGAACCCGGCGTCCCGCGCCTCCAGGGCGGCGGCGGTGGCCCGGCCGGCGTGGTGCTGCCGGTCCAGGACGGCCAGCACCCCGGGCGCGGCGGACTGCATGCCCAGCGAGATCCGGGTGTAGCCGGCCGCGCGCAGCGTCTTCAGCGACTCCGGAGTGACCGACTCGGGGTTGGCCTCGGTGGTCACCTCGACGTCGGCGGCCAGCCCCCAGGTGCGGTCGATGCCGTCGAGGATCCGGGCCAGGTCGTCCGCCGGGAGCAGGGTGGGCGTGCCGCCGCCCACGAAGACGGTGTCCACCCGGGGCGGCGGGGTGTCGCCCAGCACCCGGCCGGCGAGCGCCAGCTCGGCCAGCACGGTGTCGGCGTACGTCTCGCGGCTGGCCCCGCCACCCAACTCGGTCGCGGTGTACGTGTTGAAGTCGCAGTAACCGCAGCGGCTGGCGCAGAACGGGACGTGAACGTACACCCCGAAGCCGCGCGCGCCGACGGCACGCAGGGCGGCAGCGGGCAGTGATCCGTCGACCGGGACGGATTCGCCTTCTGGAAGAGCGCCGGGCATGGCCACTAGTGTGCCCGGCATGACCTCTCCGGACGCTCTCGTGCGGGTCGCCACGACCCGCGGGGTGACCACCCTCACCCTGGACAGCCCACCCAACCGCAACGCGCTGTCCACCCCGCTGATGACCGAACTGCTGGCCGGGCTGGCCGCCGCGGTCGCCGACGACGCGGTCCGGGCGGTCGTGCTGGACCACACGGGGCCGGTCTTCTGTTCGGGGGCGGACCTGAAGGAGACGGCCGCCGCGTACGCCAGCGGGACCGTGCCGGCCGGCATGCTCGGCGATGTCCTGGTGGCGGTCCGGGAGTGCCCGAAGCCGGTGCTGGCGAAGGTTGCCGGGCCGGCGCGGGCCGGCGGACTGGGCCTGATCGCCGCGGCCGACCTGGCGGTCTGCGCCGAGGAGGCGACGTTCGCCTTCACCGAGGTCCGGATCGGGGTGATACCGGCGGTGATCTCGGCGACCGTGCTGCCCCGGCTGCACCCCCGGGCCGCCGCCGAGCTGTACCTCACCGGCGACATCTTCGACGGCCGGCGAGCCGCCGAGATCGGCCTGGTCACCGCCGCCGTGCCGGCGGACGGCCTGGATGCCGCGGTGGAGCGCTACTGCGCGTCGCTGGTGAAGGGCGCGCCGAAGGCTCTCGCCGGCACCAAGGAGTTGCTGCGCCGGCCGGCCGACACCGACCTGCGGGCGGAGATCGCCGAGTTGGCCGCCCGTTCCACCGGGTACTTCCTTTCCGACGAGGGCCGCGAGGGCGTGCTCGCGTTCCGCGAGAAGCGGCCCGCCGCCTGGGTGCCCACCGGAGACTGAGGCTGACGCGACGCCATTCCCGGGGGAGGACGCGGTCCGTGGCCGGACGGTGACGGTACGGGAGACGGCCGGTCGGACGACCCGGACGAAGCACCATGCGACGTAGGCTGGTCGGACTGTTGGGGCAGGAGGTGCGGGTGCGAACTCGAGCAGCAATCGTGGCAGCCGGTGTGGTGGTCGCCGTCGTGGCCCTGCTGGGCGTCTGGTTCGTCACGAAGCAGTTCGGTCAGCACCTCCGGCTTCCGCTGGCCAGCCGCACCTGCACCGTGGAGGCCGACGGCGAGGTCGTGCTGAGCGCCGAACAGATGGCCAACGCGGCCACGATCGCGGCGATCGGGATGCAACGAGAGATGCCCGAGCGGGCCGTGGTGGTGGCGCTGGCCACCGCGTACCAGGAGTCGCACCTGCGCAACATCGCGCACGGCGACCGGGACTCGCTGGGCCTGTTCCAGCAACGCCCGAGCCAGGGCTGGGGCACCCCCGAGCAGATCCAGGACCCTCGCTACGCGGCGAGAAAGTTCTACGCCGCGCTGAAGAAGGTCAAGGGCTGGGAGGAGATGCGGGTCACCGAGGCCGCGCAGCGGGTGCAGCGGTCGGCCTACCCGGAGGCGTACCAGAAGTGGGCCGACGAGTCCGAGGTCCTCACCCGCGCGCTGCTCGGCCACGCGACCGGCGCGGTGGCCTGCACGGTCGGGTCGCCCACGATGCGCGGCCCGGCCGCGGCGGCCGCCCTGGTGGAGAGCCTCGCCCTGGACTGGGGGCTGTCCGACCTCATCCCGCCGGCCGATCTGACCGGGTTCGCCGTGCCGGCCGCGGACAGCCGCAACGGCTGGCGGTACGCCCACTGGCTGGTCTCCCACGCCGACGACCACGGCGTGAAGCGGGTCCGCTTCGGCGACCTGGAGTGGACCGCCGAGCACGGCACCTGGGCCAAGGTCAAGGGCAGCGGGGCCGAGCCGACCCAGGTGCTGGCGGAGGTCTTCGCCGCGACGTGACCCCGCCCGGGCCGGCACATCGCGCTCCGAGGGCCCGGCCCGGTGCCGCGCCGCACGGCCGGCCCGACGCGCCTGCTGCCGGAGGCCCGGCGCGCGGTCAGCGGCCGGCGGCGCCGAGGCGGCGGAGCACCTTCGCCCGGATCGACTCGGGCAGCTCCGGCACGTCGGCCAGCCGAGGCAGCAGGTCGGGCTCCAGCGTGGTCGCCCGGAACATCTCACCGACGGTCACCCCGTGTGCCGGGCGCTCCACCACCTCGACCGGGTCGCCCGCGCCGATCTCGCCCTCGTGCAGCACCCGCAGGTACGCCCCGGGCGCGGCCCGGACGGTGAACCGCTTGATCAGGTCCGGTATGCCCCAGAAGCCGGCGAAGGTGGTGCACGGAGTGCGTGGCTTGGTCACCTCCAGCAGGGCGGAGCCGATCGCCCACCGCTCGCCGATGACCGCGCCGGTGACGTCCACCGCGCAGGTGGTGACGTTCTCGCCGAAGTTGCCCGGGCGCAGCAGCCGGCTCAGCTCGGCGGCCCACCAGGCGGCGTCCTCCTCGGCGTAGGCGTACACCGCCTGGTCAGGGGTGCCGTGGTGGGCCCGCTCGCCGATGAAGTCGCCGACCAGCCCCGCGAACCGGACCTGTACCGGGCCGTCGACGGGCCGCTTGTCGATGCCGCTGCGGCCGCTCGCGTCGCCCGCCCACTCTGCCTCGGTCACCGCACCGAGGTTCACCGCCGTCAGCCTGCCCGTCATGCCGGCCAGCCTAGTCGCCGAGCCGACTCAGTTTCGCCTCGGCAAATACTTGCCTACTTGGAAAGTTGGCGCTTTACTTTCCAGGTAGGCAAATACTCGTCTGACTATCAAAGAGGACGCCATGTCCGAGCCGGCCATCACTCCCGCGGCGGCCACCGACGCGCTGGCCGAGATCCACGCCCGACGCGACCAGGCGGTCGCCGCCGTCCTCGTCCCCGGCTGGTACTGGCCCACCCTGGGCGGCCTGATGGTCGCGTTCACCGCCGCCGTCGAGACGCGCCGCCCATGGGTGGTCGCGCTCGGCTCCATCGGGTACGCCCTGGGCCTCGGCGCCCTGGTCGCCCGCGTCGCGCTGCGGCACCGCGCCCAGGTCCGCAGCTCCCTGCTCGGCGTCTCCGGTGTGGTTGCCATCGTCGGCTACACACTCGGCGTGACCGCCCTCGGCCTGGTCACCGGGTTCGCCGCGGAGTCCGCGGGGTTCGGCTGGCCGGCGACGCTCGGCGCGGCGGCCGCGGCGGGCGCGATGACCGCCACGGGCCAGGTGCTCATGCGGTACCTGCGGACCGTGATGACGGCCCGACCGATCGGCGGCAGTCGATGAGTGATCCTCGGTTCGACGAGCTGATCCACGCACCCACCCGGCTCTCCCTGGTGAGCCTGCTCGCCGCCACCGAGTGGGCCGAGTTCCGTTACCTGCGCGAGCAGCTCGGGCTCTCCGACTCGGCGCTGTCCAAGCAGCTCAGCATCCTGGAGCAGGCCGGCTACGTCGAGATACGCAAGAGCTTCGTGGGCAAGCGCCCGCGTACCTCGGCCAAGCTGAGCCGGCAGGGACGCGGCGCGTTCGACGGACACGTCGCGGCGCTGCAACAGATCGTGGCGCAGGCCGGATCGAGCGTGCTGCCCGAGGCCTGACGCCGGCCCAGGTCCGGCAGCGTGAACCGACCCCCGGGGTCCGGCGGCCCTGGGGGCTCAGCCCTTGACGGCCCCCGCGACCAGGCCGGAGACCATTCGGCGCTGCACCAGCAGGAAGAAGACGATCACCGGCAGGGTGAACAGCGTCGAGGCGGCCATCACCGAACCCCAGGCGGTGTCGTCCCGGCCGAAGAAGAACGTCATCGCGACCGGCAGGGTGTATCGGTGCTGATCGTTGATGAAGGTCAGCGCGAAGATCAGCTCGTTCCAGGCGGTGATGAAGGAGAAGATGCTGGTCGCGACGAGCCCGGGCGCCACCAGCGGGAAGAGGATCCGGCGGAAGGTCTGCGCGCGGCTGGCGCCGTCGATCGCCGCCGCCTCCTCCAGTTCCTTGGGCACCGCGGCCACGAAGCCGCGCAGCATCCAGACCGCGAACGGCAGCGAGAAGCCGAGGTACGTCAGGATCAGGCTGGGCAGGGTGTTGTAGAGCCCGAGCCGCTGGATCATCAGGAAGAGCGGGATGACCAGCGCTTCCAGCGGGATCATCTGCACCACGAGCAGCAGGATCAGGAACGTGGTCCGCAGCCGGAACCGGAACCGGGCCACCGCGGTCGCCGCGAGCAGCGCCACCAGCCCGCTGAGCAGCACCGTCACCACTGCCACCAGCGCGCTGTTGAGGAAGAAGTCGGTGAAGGTCACGCCCGGGATCAGGTTGCCGGTGAGGATCTCCCGGTAGTGCTCCAGGGTGGGCTCGGCCGGCACCGGGTGTGGCGTGGCCGAGAAGATCTCCCGGTTGGGCTTGAGCGAGGTGGCGACCATCCAGTAGACCGGGAACGCCGCGAAGAGCGCGACCAGCAGGCCGGCGCCGTTGAGGGCGAACTTCTTCACGACCCGTCCGCCTGTCTTCACGACTCGTTCTCCTGCCGCAGCACCATCCGGACGTACAGGGCGGTCACGGCGAGCAGGATCAGGGTGAGGATGACCGCGATCGCCGACCCGAGGCCGTACTTGGGCGGCGGCGAGAACGCCTCCGCGTACGAGTAGATCGAGAGCATGAACGTCGACCGGTCCTGGGTGCCCCCGGCCAGCACGAACTGCTGGGTGAACACCTTGAAGTCCCAGATCGTGGAGAGCACCACCAGGATGCCGAAGACCGGGCGCAGCATCGGGAAGGTGACCGACCAGAAGACCCGCCACGGTCCGGCCCCGTCCACCCGGGCTGCCTCCTGCAGTTCGCTCGGCACGCTCTTGAGCCCGGCCAGCACGCTCACCGCGATGAACGGGAAGGAGTGCCAGACCACCACCAGGGTCAGGATCGCGAAGAACAGCAGCGGGTCGTTGAACCAGCCGTAGCCGGTCCAGTCGCTGCGCCCGAAGAGCGTGGTGGAGAGCCCGTCCGGGAGCTTGTTGAACAGCCACGTGACCAGGCCACTGGTGTCGTCAAAGATCCACTTCCAGACGATGGTGCCGGTCAGCGCCGGAGTGGCCCAGGCCAGCATCACGCAGCTGGCGACGAAGGTGGCCATCTTCCGGCCGAGCCGGTTGAGCAGCAGCCCGACCAGGGTGCCGAGGATCATCGTGAGCGCCACGTTCGCCATGGCGAAGAGCACCGTGTTGCGCAGCACCGTGCGGAAGAACGGGTCGCCGAGGATCTGCGCGTAGTTGGCCAGGCCCACCCACGGCCACTCGCGGTCCCCCCGCAGCTGCCGGACGCTGTCCAGCTTGAAGAAGGACATCATCACGACCTGGCCGAGCGGCCAGAGCAGCAGCACGGCGATGATCGCCAGACAGGGCAGGAGCAACAGGTACGGCAGGTGGTCCACCCGGCGGCGCCGCCGCGCGGGGGTCTCCCGCGCGGCGGCCGTGCCGGTGGCCTCGGTCAGCGTGGTCACTTGGCGTTGAGAATGCTTTCCATCTCGGTGGCCGCGTCGGCGGTGGCCTTCTCCACGGTCTTCTGGCCCTTGATGACCGAGCTGTTCATCGCCTGGGTCACCGTCTTGGTCCGGCTGACCTCGACCCACTTCGGGGTGAGCGGGGTCAGCTTGGTGTTCTGCATGGCGGTGGCGAACGCGGCCATCACCTTGTCATTGGCGTAGTCGCCGCCACCGACCAGGTCCTGGTAGACCGGGAAGAAGCCGAGGCTGCTGGCGAACTCCTGGTCCTTCTGCTTGCTCAGCAGCACGGTCAGGTAGTCCCAGGCCAGATCCTGCTTCTTACTGTCCTTCCACAGGGCGATGTCGGAGCCGCCGGCGAAGGCCGGGGCCGGCTTGCCGTCCGGGCCCGGGATGGGGAAGGTGCCCCACACCTTCTCGATGTCGGGGTTGTCCTTCTTCATGGCGCCGCCCTGCCAGCTACCGGCGAACGCCATGGCGGCCTTGCCGGTCGCGAACTGGGTCCGGGCGTCGACCTCGTTCCAACCGGCGGCGGCCGGCGGGGCGACCTTGTGGACGGTCACCAGTTCGGTCCAGAACTTGACCGCCTTCTGCGCCTCCGGCGTGTTGTAGCCGGACTTCCAGGTGTCGCCCTCCTTGGTGGCGATCTCGCCGCCGGCGCCCCAGAGGAAGGAGTAGAACGGCAGCTCGGAGTTGCCCGGCAGGGCGATGCCGTAGGTGTTGGGCTTCTTGGCCTGGACCGTCTTGGCGACGGTGACGAGCTCGTCCCAGGTCGTCGGCGGCTTCACGCCGGCCTCGGCGAACCAGTCGGTGCGGTAGAAGACGGCGCGGACGCCGGCGTACCAGGGGACGCCGTACTGCTTGCCGTCGAGCTGGGCGTTCTTCACCAGGTCGGGGAGGATGTCCTTGCCCTCGGCCCAGCTGCCGAACTTGTCCGTGACGTCGGCGAGGGCCTCCTGGTCCGCCCAGCCCTGGGTCTCGGTGTTCCCCAGTTCGGTGACGTCCGGTCCCTCACCGCCGGCGAGCGCGGCCTGGAACTTCTTCGGCGCCTCGAGCCAGGGGATGTACTGCACCACCACGTCGGTCTCGGGGTGCTTCTTCTTGAACTCGGCCTCGACACCGTCGAGGAACTTGGTCTGGGCGTCGCCGCCCTCGCCCATCATCCAGACCGTCAGCTTGCTCTTGTCCGCGGCCTTCTCGTCATCCCCGGAGCCACCGCATCCGGCCAGCACCATCGCGGCCGAGGCCACGATGGCGGTGACCGGAGCCAGCCGCTTCCACCTGTTCACGCCACATCTCCCTCGCGCCGCTTGGCATTAACCTTCTCCGCCGCACCTTAGTAGGAAAATTTCCTTTACAACAGGGGGAGTCGCGGACGGCCGGGCGAGGCGACCGTATCGCAGCCTCCCCTCTCAAGGCAGGGGTGCCGGCCGGCGGAATCGCGACGGGAACGGTGGCCACCGACGCCAGCGGGCGCCCGACCGTCAGGTCGGGCGCCCGCTGGCAGTGCTTCGGGTTTGCGTCAGTAGCGCGAGACTCCGCGCCGGCGACCCACACCGGACACCAGGGCCACGGCGATGGCGGCCAGCAAGACCTGGACCAGCAGTTCCATCCAGTCGACACCGCGGGTCTCGGTCGCGATGCCCAGGGCCCTGGCGAGCACGGTGCCGAGCAGCGCGGCACCCACGCCGATCAGCATGTGCAGCCAGATCGGCATGCTCTGCCGGCCCGGAACGACCAGGCGACCCAGAGCGCCGACGATCAGGCCAACGATGAGGGCGGTGATGATGCCCGTGACGGTCATGGTCGTCTCCTCCCAAGAAGTTTCACACGTCGTGTGTGGTTCCTGTCGTGACCGGTAAGTTCCCGAGTCGCCGAAGACCCAAACCGACGCATCGCACGGCCAACGCCGTGGATCGATGTCGTGGGCCTGCGTCGTTCCGGCTGACGGCACGATCGCGCAGGTGGTGACGGCCGCCGGCCGCGGCGGCCAGCATCCGCGGCGGCGGAAACTCCTCGGGTACGCGGAACGGCCGGCGCCCCGCGCGGGACCCATTTACGGGTCGCCGTGGCGGGGCGCCGGCCGTGCGGCGGCGGACGGGAGGGTGCTACTTCTTGCCGGCGGGCTTGCCGTCCCCGGCGTCGGAGGAGAGCGCGGCGATGAAGGCCTCCTGGGGAACCTCCACCCGGCCCACCATCTTCATCCGCTTCTTGCCTTCCTTCTGCTTCTCCAGCAGCTTGCGCTTGCGGCTGATGTCACCGCCGTAGCACTTGGCGAGCACGTCCTTGCGGATGGCGCGGATCGTCTCCCGGGCGATCACCCGGCTGCCGATGGCGGCCTGGATGGGCACCTCGAACTGCTGGCGCGGGATCAGGCTGCGCAGCTTCGCCGCGATCGTGGTGCCGTAGGTGTACGCCTTGTCCTTGTGCACGATGGCGCTGAACGCGTCCACCGGCTCGCCGTGCAGCAGGATGTCCACCTTGACCAGGTCGGAGGCCTGCTCGCCGGAGGGCTCGTAGTCCAGCGAGGCGTATCCCTTGGTACGGCTCTTGAGCTGGTCGAAGAAGTCGAAGATGATCTCCGCGAGGGGCAGCGTGTAGCGCAGCTCCACCCGGTCGGCGGAGAGGTAGTCCATCCCCAGCAGGCTGCCCCGGCGCCCCTGGCACAGCTCCATCACCGCGCCGACGTAGTCGTTCGGGGTCAGCACGGTGGCGCGGACCGTCGGCTCGTACACCTCGGCGATCTTGCCGGTCGGGTACTCGCTCGGGTTGGTGACCACGACCTCCTCGCCGTCCTCCTGGATCGCCCGGTAGACCACGTTCGGGGCGGTGGAGATGAGGTCGAGGTTGAACTCCCGCTCCAGCCGCTCCCGGATGATCTCCAGGTGCAGCAGGCCGAGGAAGCCGCAGCGGAAGCCGAACCCGAGCGCGCCCGAGGTCTCCGGCTCGTACGTCAGCGCGGCGTCGTTGAGCTTGAGCTTGTCCAGCGCGTCGCGCAGGTTCGGGTAGTCCGAGCCGTCGATCGGGTAGAGGCCCGAGTAGACCATCGGCTTCGGGTCCTTGTAACCGCCGAGCGCTTCCTTCGCCGGGTTGGCGTTGATGGTGACCGTGTCACCGACCCGGGACTGCCGGACGTCCTTCACGCCGGTGATCAGGTAGCCCACCTCGCCGACGCCGAGCGCGTCGGCCTTCTGCATCTCCGGCGAGATGACCCCGATCTCCAACAGCTCGTGGGTGGCGCCGGTGGACATCATCTTGATCCGGTCGCGGGCACCGATCCGACCGTCGATCACCCGGACGTAGGTGACCACGCCGCGGTAGACGTCATAGACCGAGTCGAAGATCATCGCGCGGGCCGGGGCCTCGGCAACGCCCACCGGCGGCACGAACTGCCGGACGATCTCGTCCAGCAGGTACGGCACGCCCTCGCCGGTCTTGCCGGAGACCTTGATGCAGTCCGCCGGGTCGCCACCGATCAGGTGGGCGAGCTCCTCGGCGTACTTCTCCGGCTGGGCGGCCGGCAGGTCGATCTTGTTGAGCACCGGGATGATGTGCAGGTCGTTCTCGAGGGCCAGGTAGAGGTTGGCCAGGGTCTGCGCCTCGATGCCCTGTGCGGCGTCCACCAGCAGGATCGCGCCCTCGCAGGCGGCCAGCGACCGGGACACCTCGTAGGTGAAGTCGACGTGCCCCGGAGTGTCGATCATGTTGAGCACGGCGGCCTCGCCGGCCCGGTCACCCTCGCGGATGGTCCACGGCATGCGCACGGCCTGGCTCTTGATCGTGATGCCGCGCTCGCGCTCGATGTCCATCCGGTCGAGGTACTGGGCGCGCATCTGCCGGGGGTCGACCACGCCGGTGAGCTGCAGCATCCGGTCGGCCAGGGTCGACTTCCCATGGTCGATGTGGGCGATGATGCAGAAGTTCCGGATGCGCGCCGGGTCGGTGGCACCAGGAGCGTTCGCGCCGGGATCGAGCGTCGGTGGCACAGCGGTCCGTTCTGGTCGGCTGACGTGAGCGGGCCGGCGCGGCGCCGGCCCCCTCTATGCTCCCACGCCGCCCGGGAGGCCGGTCCTCCCCCGTCACTCCTCGGGCGGCTCGGCGAAGAGAGCGGCGAGCCGGGGCAGCCGGCGGGTGACCTCCTCCTCGTCGTCGAAGTCCCAGAACTCGTCCAGCTTCGGGTAGGGATCCCCCGGCACCTCCGGCAGGTCGCTCGCGGTGGCCTTCCGGTACGCCTCCCAGGCCACCCCCAGCATGTCCTCGCACTCGAACTCCTCGCCGCTGAGCGCGGCGGCCCGGACCTGCGGCAGTTCGGCGAGCGAGTCCGGGTCGGCGACGGCCCGGGCGAAGACCGCCCGGCCCTGGGTCATCAGCCAGCCCCGGAAGTACTCGAAGCCGTCGTCGGAGGCGCCTCCGTTGATCAGGTACGCCGCGCCCCAGAGGTCGACCGTGTACGACGCGGCCATCACCCGCCACTGATGGCCGGCGTACCCGACGATCTCCGCCGGATCCCGCTCCGCGAGCAGGGCGACCGCGCGGGCGGCGACCCCGTCGGGCTCTCCCCCGGCGCCGGCGCGGGCCTGGTCGATCAACTGCCAGAAGTCGTCGGTCCTCATGGCTCGCCAGTCTGGCAGAGCGGGCCGACACCTCGGCCGCGCGCCGGATCCGTGGCACCGGTGCGGCAGCATGGACCGGTGCGCGCGACCTCCCTGCCCCCGGTGCCGTACGACGCGACGGCCGTCCGCCCCGACTGGGCCGAGCTGCCGGCCGGGCTGCGGGACGCGCTCGCCGCGCGACTCGGCGGGCCCCCGGTGGCCGTCCGGGTGGCCCGCGCCGGCTTCACCCGGGGCTTCGCCGCGGTGCTGACCGGCCCCGACGGCAGCCGGGTCTTCGTGAAGGCGGCGGCGCTGGCGGAGCAGCGGCACCTGGTCGACTGGTACGCCCACGAGGCGGCGATCCTGGCCCGGCTCCCCGCCGGCCTGCCGGTCGCCCGGCCGCGCTGGGCGCTGACCGAGGCCGGCTGGTACGCGCTCGGCCTCGACGCCGTCGACGGGCGCACCCCCGGGCTGCCGTGGGACCCGGCCGAGCTGGACGCCGCCCTCGCCGCGTACGACGAGGTGGCCGCCGCGCTCGCCGACCCGCCCGCGGAGCTGGTGGCGCTGGGGCTGCCCCGCCTCGCCGACCTGGCCCGCGACGACATCCTCTGGTGGGGCGAGGTGGCCGCCGGCCGCGAGCCGACACCGGAGCTGCCGGCCTGGGCCCCGCTGTCCGAGCTGGTCGAGCTGGAGTCCCACCTGCCCGGATACGCCGAGCACGGCGGGCTGGCCCACGGTGACCTGCGGGTGGACAACCTCCTGCTCGACGCCGGAGGTCGGGCGTGGATCTGCGACTGGAACTGGCTCTGCCACGGGCCGGCCTGGTTCGACCTCGCCAGCCTGCTGATCACCGGATACGCCAGCGGCCTGGACGCGGACGCGGCCTTCGCCACCCACCCGGCGTCGGCCGGTGCCCCGGCCGACGCGCTGGACGTCACCCTCGCGGCGCTGGCCGGATACTTCCTCACCAGCGCCGCCGCCGGGCCGTCGACCGCCTCCCCGCACATCCGCTCTCACCAGCGGTGGAGCGGCGATCAGGCGCTCGGCTGGCTGGCCGCACGGCGGGGCTGGAGCTGAGCCGTTTTGGCTCGTCCCGGCGGACCTGGTAGCCTGGCTTTTCGCGCGGCGATGACGCATGCTCGTCGTGCGCGAAAGCAGACCAACCCGAGCTATCAAGACGAGGCTGTCGCGTGGCGAACATCAAGTCCCAGATCAAGCGCAACCGGCAGAACGAGAAGCGCCGGCTGCGTAACAAGTCGGTCAAGTCGTCGCTGAAGACCGCCATCCGAAAGTTCCACGAGGCTGCCGAGGCCGGTGACACCGAGCAGGCCGCCGTCCTCATGCGTGAGGCCACCCGCAAGCTGGACAAGGCTGCCAGCAAGGGCGTCATCCACGCCAACCAGGCGGCCAACCGGAAGTCGGCGATCGCCAAGCGCGTCGCCTCGTTCTCGGCCTGACGAGCGCCTCAGACCTGAGCCGGAAGCCCCGGGGCGATACCCCGGGGCTTCCGGCTGTCCGTCTCTCCGGCCCGGTTGTCCGCGTCGAGGGGACGTCAGCGGGACGAGTCGTGCCGGACCTCGTCCGACCGTTGCCCGCCCTCGTCGTACCGGACCACGGGGTCGGCAGGGCGGGGCGCCCACGACGCCGGGTCGCCGGCGAGGGCCACGCCGGGCAGCGCAGGGGCCGTCGGCGGTACGCTGGCCCGCCCGACCGCCGGCTCGATCTGCCGGCGAAAGCGGTCCCGTTCCTGCTCCGGGACCTGCGCCGCGGTACGGATCGCCACCTCGGCGACCATGTCGTTGAGCTTCACCATCGCCGCCACCGCGGCCGGCAGCACCAGCACCGCCCACCAGCTGACCAGCTCGGCGAGGGCGAGCAGCACGGCGAGCGCCACCGCCCCCTCGAAGAAGAGGAAGCAGAGCACCCCGCCCGGGTTGACGAAGCGCAGCCCGAGCACCCGGGCGTAGAGCGGGCGGTACCGCTCCTCGTCGGTCGGAACGGTCCTCCAGAAATGGGGTGACCGGGTCACCGGGCGCCGCCCTGCCGGGCCGCGGCGACGGAGAACACCGCCCGCTCCAGCGCGTACGCCCGGTCGTCGGCGCCTCCCTTGACGGCCGCGTTGCACTCGGCGGCCGCCCGCATCGCCTCGACCAGGCCCTCCGGGGTCCACCCTCGGCCCTGTCGCTGGGCCCGCTCGATCTTCCACGCCGGCATGCCCAGGCTGCTGGCCAGCTGGTAAGGGCTGCCCCGCCCGGCGGAAGCGACCCGGGCCACCGTACGCACGCCGTCGGCGAGCGCGTCGGCGATCGGCACCGGGTCGACACCGACGTGCAGCGCCCAGCGCAGCGCCTCCAGGGCGGCGGGGACGTCGCCAACCATCGTGGCGTCGGCGACGGTGAAGCCGCTCACCTCCACCCGGCCCCGGTAGTAGCGGGCGACCGTGTCCGCCCCGATCCGCCCGTCGGTGTCGGCGACGAGCTGCGAGCAGGCGGCGGCCAGCTCCCGCAGGTCGGTGCCGACGGCGGCGATCAGCGCCTCGGCCGCGTCCTCGGTGCACTTCCCGCCGCTGCGGCGAATCTCGTCCCGTACGAAGGCGACCCGCTCCCGATGCCCCTTGAGCTTCGCCGCCGGCACCACGGTCGCGCCCGCCGCGCGAAGCCCGTCGGCGAATGCCTTGCCCTTCGCGGCGCCGAGGTGCAGCACCACCAGTTGCACGTCGGGGTCCGGGTTCTTCGCGTACGCCAGTAGCGCGGCGACCAGGTCCTTGCGGGCGTCCTGGCCGGCCCGGAGCACGAGGACCCGCCGCCCGCCGAACAGCGACGGGCTGAGCATCTCGGCGATCTCCCCCACCATCAGGGAGCCGGCCTGGTACTCGCGGACGTCCACGTCCGGGTCGACGCCGCGGGCCGTGGTGACGGCTTCGGTGACCGCGCGCGTGGCGAGCAGCTCCTCGTCGCCGAGAACGAGCAGAATAGGGGGCAGGCTGGCCGTCACGTCGCCCATACTCGCATGGGCTTCGGGCGGATCGTGTGTGCTCATCGGTGACTGTGACGGCACAGCCCGCACTCAGCGCGAATCCAGACATTTGATTCGCCCGCTGCGGTACCGCCAGGCCGCCTCGGCCCCGGCGCGCCGGTCGCTTGCTCCCGCGGCTGCGCGGGCTGTTCGGTCGGTCTGCGGCCGGTCCTCCCCGGGTCCGTCTCAGCGCTGCCGTCCCGGGCGGACCCCACCGGCGACCACCGCCAGGCCGTGCCCACCCCGGACCGCGGCGACGTCGCCGTCCGTGTCGGTGCGCAGCACCCGCGCGCCGGCCCGGGTCAGCCGGTCCAGCAGGCCCGGGTTCGGGTGCCCGTAGTCGTTGTCAACCCCCACCGACACCAACGCGACGGCCGGGCGGACCTCGTCCAGGAACTCCGGATCCTGGTACGCGGACCCGTGGTGGGCGACCTTCAGCACGTCGGCCCGGACCGCACCGGGCGGCAGGGTCTCCAGCAGTGCTCGCTGCTCCTCCGTCTCGGCGTCACCGGGCAGCAGGATCCGCACCCCGGCCACGGTGGCCGCGAGAACCAGCGAGTTGTTGTTCGGGTCCGACCGGCTGCCCCGCAGCGGGTACGGCGGCCCGAGCACGGTCAGCTCCGTTCCCCCGGCCCGCCAGCGCCAACCCGCCGGCACAGCACGGAGAACGGCGGCACCATCATGCGCGGCGGCGCGCACCTGGGACACACCGAAGGGCGGTTCGGACCACTGCGGGGTCACCACGTCCGCCACCCGCCGTCCTCGGAACACCCCGGCGATGCCGCCCACGTGGTCGGCGTGGAAGTGGCTGACCACCAGCAGCGGCACCTCGCGTACGCCGAGCCGGCGCAGGCACGCGTCGACCCCGGCCGGGTCCGGGCCGGCGTCCACCACCACCGCCCGCCCGGCAGCGACCGGCAGCACGACCGCGTCGCCCTGCCCCACCGCGCAGGCCACGATCACCCACCCCGTCGGCGGCCAGCCGGAGGCCAGTAGCCGGACGGGGAGCGTGCCGAGCAGCACCGCGACCGCGCAGACCGCGACGAGCCGCCGGGCCAGAGGCCGCCGGGTGGCGAACAGCAGCGCCACGGTGAGGGCGGCCAGCAGCAGCGCGCCGGTCACCCCGCCCGGCCAGGGCAGCGTCCCGGCGGGCAGTCGCGCCCCCTGCCGGGCGACCATCACCAGCCACCAGGCCGGCCAGCTTGCCAGCCAGGCGGCGAACTCCGCACCCGACGGCCAGACCGGCGACACGACAGCGGCGATCACGCCCAGCACGGTGGCGGGCGCGACCGCCGGCACCACCAGCAGGTTCGCCGGCACCGCGACCAGGCTCACCGTCCCCGAGAGGCCAGCGATCACCGGGCCGCAGGCGAGTTGGGCGGCCGCCGGCACCGCCAGCGCCTCGGCCAACCCCACCGGTACGCCCCGGCGGCGCAGCGCGTCCCGCCAGCCGGGGGCGAGCAGCAGCAGCCCGCCGGTGGCGCAGACGGACAGCGTGAACCCCGGGTCCCCGGCCAGCTCGGGGTCGAGCAGCACCAGCACGGTGACCGCGGCGGCGAGGGCGGGCAGCGCGGCGCGGGGTCGCCCGGCGGCGAGCGCGGCCAGGCCGATCGCACCCATCGCCGCAGCGCGCACCACGCTCGGCGATGGCCGGACGAGAATGACGAACCCGACCAGGGCGAGCACGCAGAGGACGGCGGCCGTCCGGGGACCGGCCCGGGCCCAGCGGGCGAGCAGCAGCACCGCGCCGACGACGATGGCCACGTTCGAGCCGGACACCGCGTTGAGATGGGTCATCCCGGTGGTCCGGAAGTCCTCCTCCACCGCGGGCGGCAGGCGGCTGGTGTCCCCGACGACCAGGCCGGGCAGCAGGCCACCCTGCTCGTCGGGGAGCGGCTCGCACGCCCGCTGCAACCCGGCACGCAGCGTGCCGGCGGCCCGCTGCACCCACGGCGGTCGGCCGCGCAGGGTGGGCGGCGCGGTCACCGAGAGCACCGCAGCGGTCAGGTCCCCGCCACGCGGGGCCGACAACCGCCCCCGGGCGCTGGCCCGTTGCCCCGGCAGCAGCGCCCGCCAGGCCGGATCGGTCGCGAGCACGAGGCCGCGTACCGACCCGGTCACCTGCCGGCCGGCGGAATCGGTGAGGCGTACCAGGTCGGCCCGTAGGAGCAGGGTGGCCGGCCGGCCGGGGGCACCCCGGACCGGGCGCGGATCGTCGCGGACCACCAGCTCGGCGGTGACCAGGGCCCGCTCGGCCACGAGCGCCCGCACCGGGGCGGCGTCGCGGACCGCGAGCCGGGCCGCGGTGGCGGCCGACCCGCAGACGATCCCGAGCAGGACCGCGACCGCGATCCAGCCGACCCGGCGGAGGGGGGCGGCCGGCCGGCCCAGCAGGCCGCACAGGTGGAGGCCGACAACGGCGGCCAGGCCGGCGGCGACGGCGGCGAGCGCGGCCGCCGCGGTCGCGGTCTGGTGCAGGCCGGCCAGGGCGGCGAGCCAGGCCGCCATGGCCAGCCCGGCCAGCCGCAGGTCGGGGATGTCACGGGGGTCGGCGTCCATGCTCGGGCCGGACCGGGTCGGGTGCCGGGCGCTCACACCGTCACCAGGTCCTTGAGCTGCTCGTAGCGGGCGTCGCCGATGCCCTCGACCTGGCGCAGGTCGGAGACCGACCGGAACCCGCCGCGCCGCTCGCGATGGTCGAGGATCCGCTGGGCGAGCACCGGGCCGACCCCGGGCAACGCGTCGAGCTGGGCCAGGGTGGCCGTGTTCAGGTTGACCGGCCCGGCGGGTGCGGCACCGCCGGCCGCCGGGCCCGCAGCCGGTTGGCCGGGCTGCGCGGGCTGGCCGGGCGGGGCGGCCACGCCGACCAGGATCAGCTCGCCGTCGGTGACCTTGCGGGCCGGGTTGAGCAGGGCCACGTCCACACCGGGCAACGCGCCGCCGGCCGCCTCGACGGCGTCGGCGACCCGCGAGCCGGCCGGCAGCCGGACCAGGCCGGGACGGCGTACCTTGCCGGCGACCGCGACCACCACCTCGCCGCTCGCCGAGGCCGAGGCGACCGGGGACGCTGACTCCTCGTCCGGGGTACCGGCCGTCGACACCGGCCGGACCGGCTCGGCCTGCGGCCGGGACCGCCACGCCCAGACCCCGGCGACCAGGACCACGACGGCGGCGACGACACCCAGCGCCCGGACGCCACGCCGGCCAGGATCGAAGGCTCCCGGCCCCGGCAACCGGGAGAGCCGGGTCGAGGGACCGCTGGTCGACTCCTGCTCCGGCTCGCCCGCCGGGGTGGTCCCGGCGGCGGGCGGCTCGATCGCAACGGACCGCGGGCCGGATTCCGCCGGCACGGAACGCGGGCGCGTGGCGCGCCGGGACGTGGTGGGTCCCGCCGGGGGCAGGTCGAAGGTCGGCCAGTCCGGCTCCCGGCGGGCGGCCGGGTCGAACAGCCGGGACAGCCTCCGTCGCACCGCGCTCTCGTCGTCGTCTGACACGCCGCGAGGCTAGGCCCGACAGCAGGCCGTGCTCAGGTACGGACGCCACCTCTGTGGATGGAGAGCTCCTCTGTGGACGACCACCCGATCATGGCCGCGATGTGCTATCCGGCGACGGCTGAGCGACGGTGGATGACCACGCAGGCCAGCCCCGGCCCGGCGTGCGCCGCCACAACGGCGCCGGCCTCGGTGACGTACGTGTCGTGCAGGCGGTCACCGAGCCGCTCGGTCAGCGCCGCGACCAACTGCTCGGCGCGTTGCGGAGCGGCGAGGTGGTGCACCGCCAGGTCCACCTCGACGTCGCCGGCCGCCTCGACCGCCAGGTCGACCAGGCGCGCCACGCCCCGGCTGGCGGTCCGCACCTTGTCCCGTACCACGATCGTGCCGTCCGGCATGTGCAGGATCGGCTTCACCGACAGGGCGGTGCCGAGCAGCGCCTCGGCCGCGTTGATCCGGCCGCCCCGGCGGAGGAACTCCAAGGTGTCGACGTAGAAGAAGATGGTGGTCCGCTCGATCGCGTCGACCGCCGCCTGACGCACCCCCGACAGGTCGGCGCCGCGCTCGGCGGCCGCTGCGGCGGCGAGCACCGAGAAGCCCAGGCCCATCCCGGTCGAGCGGCTGTCGACCACGGCGATCCGGTCGCCGACCTCGGCGGCGGCCAGGTGGGCCGCCTCCACCGTGCCGGAGAGCTCGGCCGACAGGTGCAGCGACACCACCGCGTCGGCGCCCCCGGTGAGCAGCGCACGGTAGACCTGCGCGAACTGCTCCGGGGCCGGCCGGGAGGTGCTCACCGAGACCCGCCGGCCGCTCAGCGCCCGGGTGGCGTCGTCGGGGAAGGTCTCGACCCCTTCCAGCCCCTCCACGCCGTTGAGCACCACGGTGAGCGGGACGACGGTGAGCTGGTGTGCGCGCACCAGCTCGGGCGGGAGGTAGGCGGTGGAGTCGGTGACGACCGCGACGGGCATGTTCGGCACGCTAGTCGATGCCGGAGCGACGTGCCCAGGCCCGAAGGGCTCAGACCGCGTCGGTCAGCGCCGGCTGTGTGATGAGCCCGACGTTGTGGGCGCGGAGGTGCCAGCCCCGGATGTCGTTGTTGCGCAGCTCGGTCCAGTGGCAGTTGGCCAGCGAACCGACGCTGCGCAGCACGGCGTGGTCCCAGCCGAGCAGGTGGCCCACCCCCTGCCGGGCGCCGCCGCCGTGGGTGGTCACCACGACGGTGCCGCCGGTGGCCAGGTCGGCCGCGTCCTGGAAGGCGGCGCCGAGCCGCTTGCCGAGGTCGTCGAGGTTCTCGATGCCGGCGCCCGGGTCGGGGTCGCCGGCGCGCCAGCGCGCGTACTCGTCGGGGAAGCGCTCGGCGACCTCGCTGAGGGCGAGGCCCTGCCACTGGCCGAAGTGACGCTCGCGCAGCCGGGGGTCGGTGCGTACCGGCAGCCCGGTCAGCGCGGCGAGCGCCGCGGCCGTGTCGGCGGCCCGGCGCAGGTCGCTGGCGACGATGGCGTCCGGGCGCAGCGCGGCCAGTACGGGCGCGGCGGCGCGGGCCTGCTCGCGACCGAGGTCGTTGAGCGGTACGTCGGTCTGTCCCTGGACCCGGCCGGCGGCGTTCCAGTCGGTGTTGCCGTGCCGCCAGATGATCAGGCGGGTCATTCCGCGCTGGCGGCGCCGGCGGCCGAGTCGGCCAGGTCCCGGTCCACGAACGGGATCTGCGGGCAGTCCTTCCAGAGCCGGTCGAGGGCGTAGAACTCGCGCTCCTCGGTGTGCTGCACGTGCACCACGATGTCGACGTAGTCGAGCAGCACCCAGCGGCCGCCCCGCTCGCCCTCGCGCCGGACCGGCTTGGCCTTCTCCGGCAGCTCCAGCAGGCGCTCCTCGATGGCGTCGACGATGGCGAGCACCTGGCGCTCGTTCGGAGCGGCGGCCAGCACGAACGCGTCGGTGATGGCGAGCTGGTCGCCCACGTCGATGATGACGATGTCCTGCGCCTTCTTGTCGGCCGCGGCCTGGGCGGCGGCCATCGCCAGCTCGTGTGCGCGTTCGGAAACTGTCACCGTTCTCCTTCGATCAACCGTGCGACCCTCCAAGCCTCTCACACCCGCCGGGGCGACGACTTGTCAGTTCTGGTCGATTACGCGGACAAAAGCCCGTGTTTCCGGCACATTTCAATGCTGGTAGAGGCGACGTTTGGCGATGTACTGCACCACACCGTCCGGGACCAGGTACCAGACCGGCTCGCCCCGGGCGACGCGCGCCCGGCAGTCGGTCGAGGAGATCGCCATCGCGGGGACCTGCACCAGGCTGACCGTGTCCGCGGGGAGGTGCTTGTCGGTGAGCTCGAAGCCGGGACGGGTCACCCCGATGAAGTGGGCCAGCTCGAACATCCGGTCCACTTCCTTCCAGGACAGGATGCGCTCCAGCGCGTCCGCGCCGGTGATGAAGAAGAGCTGGACCTTCGGGCCGTACTCGTCGTGCAGATCTCGCAGCGTGTCGACGGTGTAGGTCGGACCACCCCGGTCGATGTCGACCCGGCTCACCTGGAAGCGCGGGTTGGAGGCGGTGGCGATCACCGTCATGAGGTAGCGGTCCTCCGCCGAGCTGACCGGCTCGTCCGCCTTCTGCCAGGGCTGACCGGTGGGGACGAAGACCACCTCGTCCAGGCCGAACCGGTCCGCCACCTCGCTGGCCGCCACCAGGTGCCCGTGGTGGATCGGGTCGAAGGTGCCGCCCATGATCCCGATCCGCCGGATGTCTTCCTCCACCCCGCGATCCTAGGCCCGCGCCGCGTATCGGCCGTTGTGACCCTGATCGCCCTCCTCAAACCGGGACGATTCAGGTGCGGCCTTCCCCGATCGATGGACTACCCATATACTCGCTTACGAGTAATCGGATGCGAGCATCGGCGGGGAGCGTGACATGCCAGCACGGCGGAAAGTCGGCAACCTGTTGGCACTGGCCGTGCTGTCCGCCCTCGCCCAGCGGCCGATGCACCCGTACGAGATCGCCAGCAACCTCCGGGCCTGGGGCAAGGACCAGGACATGGAGATCAAGTGGGGGTCCTTCTACACGGTCGTCCGCAACATGGAACGGCACGGCCTGATCGAGGCCGTGGAGAGCGTCCGGGAGGGCCGTCGCCCGGAGCGCACCGTCTACCGCATCACCGACGCCGGCTGGGCGGAGCTCGTCGACTGGGCCCGCGAGCTGGTCTCGACCCCGGCCGCGGAGCGCCCCCAGTTCCGCGCCGGGCTGTCGGTGCTCGCCGTGCTGCACCCCGACGAGGCGGCAGTTCTCCTGCATCAGCGGCTGGAGCTGCTGGAGGACGAGATCCGGTCCGGGCGCGAAACACTCGCCGAGCACCTGCGTACGGTGCCGCGCCTGTTCCTGGTCGAGTCGGAGTACTACCTGACCATCCGCGACGCGGAGGCGGCCTGGATCCGGTCCCTGCTGGCCGAGCTCATCTCGGGCAGCTACCCGGGGCTGGACGAGTGGCGGGCCTACCACGAGGCCGGCAGACCGCCGGCGGGGTCGACCGATCCCCAGCAGAGGAGTGGCTCCACACAGTGATGGACGGCCCCGGCACGGTGCGCCAACACCAGGCCGGGGCCCTTACCTCGAACCGACACCGGAAGGTGCCCGGCCCGAAGCGGCAACCACGAGGATAGCTGGGCTCCCTCCAGGTCGGTTCGTGCACACGACAACCGACGATCCCTGGGAGGGAACCGTGACCGCAGTGAGGACAGCGATCGTGATCGGCGGCGGCATCGCCGGCCCGGTGACCGGGTTGGCGCTGCACCGCGCGGGCATCGCCGCCACCGTGTACGAGGCGTACCCGAGCACCACCGACGGCATCGGTGGCACCCTCGCGCTCGCGCCCAACGGCGTCGCGGCACTGCGCGCCATCGACGCAGATCAGGCCGTGACCGCGATCGCCAACCCGCTGGCCCGAATGGTGATGGCCGTCGGCGGCAAGCGCATCGACCTGCCCGGCCTGGCGGGCGTGCCACCGCTGCAGGTGGTGCATCGCAACGAACTGCACCGCGCGCTGCACGACCGCGCCCGCGCCGAGGGGGTGGTCATCGAGCACGGCAAGCGGCTGGTCGACGTACGGGAGACGGGCAGCGGCATCACCGCGAGGTTCGCCGACGGCAGCACGGCCACGGCGGACGTCCTCGTCGGCGCCGACGGCATCCGGTCGACCGTGCGCACCCTGATCGACCCGGACGCCGCCGGTCCGAGGTACACCGGGCTGCTCGGCTTCGAGGCGGTGGCCCGGCACGAGGTCGAGGCGGATGCGGACACCATGACCTTCGCCTTCGGCCGGGGTGGCTACTACCTCTACTGGCCTGAGCCGGGGGGCGGCACCCGGTGGGGCGTCAACCTGCCGCAGGAACGGCCGATGAGCCTCACCGAGGCCCAGGCGGTGCCGCAGGCCGACTGGATGCGGACGCTGCGGGCCAGGTACGCCGACGACGACCCCGGGCGCGACCTGATGCTGACCAGCCGCGAAGACGAGCTGCAGGTGGTGGGGTCGCTGCACATCATGCCGCCGATCCGGCACTGGCACCGCGGGCGCATGGTGCTGGTCGGCGATGCGGCGCACGCACCCTCCAACAGTTCCGGCCAGGGGGCCTCGCTGGCGATCGAGAGCGCGGTGCAGCTGGCCCGCTGCCTGCGCGACCTGCCCGACGTCGCGTCCGCGTTCGCCACCTACGAGCAACTGCGGCGCGCTCGGGTGGAGGCGGTCGCCGCGCGGGCGGCGAAGATCAATCACGTGAAGGCCCCGGGCGCGGTGGCGCGGGCGCTGATGCCACTGGTGATGCCGCTGCTGACGCGGATCGCGATGAAACCGGAGAAGACGATCGGCCCCGAGCAGCGGTACGTCATCGACTGGGACGCCCCGGTGACGTCAGGTCCGGCCCTCCGCTGAGCCTGCACCGTGGGTGGCGCGCCCGGTCGGGTGGCGCCACCCACACTCGGCCGGCCCGATGCCCGGGTCGGCCGTGGCGGTTCAGGCGCCCGTGGCGGCCATCGCCGTCCTTGCCACCAGCGCGCGACGCAGGTCGTCGTCGAGGTCGACCACCCGCCGGCGCAGGCCCGGCGTGAGGTCGTCGCGGGCCAGCAGCGCCGCGGCCAACTCCCGGATGGGCTGCGCGACGGCGTAGCGGGGGAAGGCCAGGCTGGCGACCCGGTCGGCCGTCCAGGGGGTACGCAGGCGCGACGCCGCCGGCATGTCGGCGAAGTAGCGCTCGACGTAACCGCTGGTCAGCTCGGCCTGCTCCGGCTGCCAGAAGCCCTCGGCGGTCGCCTCCACCAGGCGGTTGGACAGCTCCGTGTTACTGGTGATGATCTCCCATGCGGCCCGCTTGGCGTCGGCTTCGGGCAACGCGGCCCGGCAGCTCGCGGCCCGCTCGGCGCCGATGGCGCTGCGGTCGGCGGCCGCCTCGGCGGCGATCTCCGGTTCGCCGGCCGCCCCGAGCACCACCAGCCGGTACAGCAGCGACCAGCGCAGGTCGGCGTCCACGGCCAGCCCCTCCGGCACACCCTCGCCGACCAGCCAGCCGGCGAGCAGCCCGGTGTCGGTGGTGGCGCCGATCAACCCCCGGGCCGCGGCGAGTTGCAGCGAGCCGCCGGCCGGGGCGCCGGCCAGCAGCGCGGCGCAGGCCCCGGCGATCCGGAGCAGGGCGGCGTCGCGGGTCAGCGGGTCCAGATAGCGGTCGACCAGGCTACGACTGAGGGTGAGCACGTCCTCGGCGATGATCACCTCGGTCTCGGCCGGCAGCGCCGCCGCGATGAGCGCGACCACCGAGGCCACCGGCCGCTCGCCATCGGTGGCGGCGTCCAGGGCCTCGCCCCAGAGCAACGCCCGGGCCAGCGAGTCGTCCAGCCCGGCGAGCAGCATCGGCACCGCGTCGGCGGAGGCGTGATCGAGCCGGATCTTGGCGAAGGTGAGGTCACCGGCGTTGGGCAGCAGCAGGCCGGTGGCCGGCTGCCCGACCAGCTCGGTCAGCTCGGTGCGGCCCTGCTCGGCGCCCGGGTCCAGGTCGACCTCGAAGCGGTGCACCGGGGCGTCGGCGACGTACCGGGCCACCCCGATGCGGTGCGGGCGCAGCACCGGGTACGCCTCCGGCGCGGTCTGCACCACCGCCGCCTCGGTCCACCGGCCGTCGGCGTCCACAGCGGTCTCCACCCGCAGCGTGTTGACCTGGGGGCGGCGTAGCCAGCGCTCGGCCCAGTCGGCCAGGTCCCGCCCGCTCGCGGTGCTGAGGCTGTCGAGGAGGTCGGCGAGGGTGGCGTTGCCGAACCGGTGCTTGGCGAAGTGCGCGTTAAGGCCGGCGAGGAACGCCTCGTCGCCCGCCCAGGCGACGAGCTGGCGCAGCACGCTGGCGCCCTTGGCATACGAGATGCCGTCGAAGTTGAGCAGGGCCTGGGCGGCGTCGGCCACCTCCTCGGGGGCCACCGGGTGGGTGGAGGGGCGCTGGTCGGCGGCGTATCCCCAGGCCTTGCGGCGCATCGCGAAGGTGGTCCACGCCCGGTCGAAGCGGGTGGCCTCGGCGGTGACCCGGGTGCCCAGGTACTCGGCGAAGGACTCGTTGAGCCAGAGGTCGTCCCACCAGCGCATGGTCACCAGGTCGCCGAACCACATGTGCGCCATCTCGTGGGCGATGGTGGTGGCCCGCAGCTCCCGCTGGGTGTCGGTGACGGCGGAGCGGAAGACGTAGTCGTCACGCAAGGTGACCAGGCCCGGATTCTCCATCGCCCCGGCGTTGAACTCGGGCACGAACGCCTGGTCGTACTTGCCGAACGGGTAGCGCTCGGCGAAGAGCTGGTGGAACCGGTCGAAGCACTGCCTCGTGACGGTGAAGATCTCCTCGGCGTCGGCGTCCAGGTGCTCGGCCAGCGAACGCCGACAGTAGAGGCCGAGCGGGATGCCGTCGTGCTCGTCGTGCCGTACGTGCCATGGCCCGGCGATCAGCGTGAAGAAGTACGTCGCCAGGGGTGCGGTGGGCGCGAACACCCAGCGCCCGGGCGCCGGCCGGTCGGCGAGCTGCCCGTTGGCGGCCACGGTCCACTCCGGCGGAGCGGTGACCGAGAGGGTCACCGGTGCCTTGAGGTCGGGCTGGTCGAACGCGGCGAAGATCCGCTGCACGTCGTCCAGGAAGGACATCGCGTAGAGGTACGTCTCGCCGTCGGCCGGGTCGACGAACCGGTGCAGGCCCTCGCCGGTGTTCGAGTACGCCATCTCGGCGCTGACCGTCAACGTGTTGGCCGCCACCAACCCGGTCAGCGGCAGCCGGTTGTCGTCGAGGGCAGCCGGGTCGAGATCCCGGTCGTTGAGACGTACGCCGAGGAGTTTCCCGGGTTTGACCTCGGCGAAGGTCTCGGTGCCGGGAGTCGCCCGGAACCGGATCGTGGCGATGGAGCGGAACCGCTCGCCGTCACCGGTCAGGTCGAGGTCCACCTCGTAGGACTCGACGGTAATCGACGCGCCACGCGCGGTCGCCTCTACACGGGTCAGGCTTGGCATCCGCTTATCCTGCCCGATGGGGATCCGGACGGCTCCCCGTGTGGCCTGGCGATGGAGGAACAGCGATGGGTCAGCACCCCAAGGGCGACTTCGACCTCTCCCGGGCGGTCTGGCAGCGAGCCGAGGGCGACACCTCCGAGAGCGCGGTCGAGGTCGCCTTCGTCGACGACCTGATCGGAATGCGCAACTCGGCCGAGCCGGACGGGCCGGTGCTGGTCTTCACCCAGGCCGAGTGGGACGCGTTCGTCTCGGGTGCCCAGGACGGCGAGTTCGACCTGGAGTGAGCCCGGGCGCTCAGTCACCGTCGCCCCAGCCGAGACCGCCGGGACCGGGCGCGTGGTGGAAGCCCGGGTGGCCGGCCACGTCGACGCAGCGCTCGCCGTCGGGCCCGAGCGCCCCGCAGAACAGCCGTTCCGCGCGGTGCCAGGCCTCGGCCGGGGAGAGGGCCGCCGCGCCGAGCGCCAGCTCCGGACGAAGCAGGTCCAGCGCCTCGGCGTACGCGACGGCCAGCTCGCGGGCGACGGACGGGTCGGCCGCCTCGAAGCCGAGGTGCACGGTGAAGAACCGGGGCGGCCGGGCCCCGGCCCGCCGCGGTGGGGCGATCAGCGCCTCCTCGCGAGGGCCGCGGCGCAGGCCGAGCCCGCTCATCGCCCGGCCCCGCCAGCGTGCCGCCTTGTCGTTACGCATCAGTCCTGCTTCCCTACCAGCTGCTCGCCTGGTGACCGTCGCCGATCGCGCCGGCGGGCCCACGACCGGCCCGCTGCCGGCCCCGACTGAGCCAACCAGCTTTCCGGTGCGTTGGGAGGGGCCAGCTCGGGTGCGCTCCGCTGGCCCCTCCCCCCACCGTCCGGATGTGCTAGGCCGACGGTCTCCCGGGCATCGGCGACCGCGCCGCTCACGCCGGCTGCGGGTGCAGGACGGCACGCAGGCAGCCGTCCTCCTTCTTCTGGAAGATCTCGTAGCCGCGGGCGCCGTCGGCCAGCGGCATCGGGTGGGTCGCCAGGTAACCGGGATCGATCTCGCCGACCGCGATCCGATCCAGCAGCATCGGGATGTATCGCTGGGCGTGCATCTGCCCCATCCGCAGCACCAGCGCCTTGTTCATGGCGGCACCGAGCGGGAACTTGTCGACCAGGCCCGCGTACACCCCCATGATGCTCACCGTGCCGCCCTTGCGGCACGCCATGATCGCCTGACGCACCGCGGTCGGCCGGTCGGTGGTGAGCCGGACCGTCTGCTTCGCCTTGTCGTACGCGTAGACCGGCCCGATGTCGTGCGACTCCATGCCGACCGCCTCGATGCAGGCGTCCGGCCCGCGGCCGGCGGTCAGCTCGCGCAGTGCCTCCAGCACGTCGGTCTCGGCGTAGTTGACCGTCTCGACGCCGAGCCGGTCGGCGGCGGCGGCAAGCCGCTCCGGCAGCCGGTCGATGACGATGACCCGCTCGGCGCCGAGGATCTGGGCGGACCGGGCGGCCATCTGCCCCACCCCGCCGGCGCCCCAGACGGCGACCACCTCGCCGCCCTTGAGCCCGCAGAAGTCGGCCGCCATCCAGCCGGTGGGCATGGCGTCGGAGGCGAAGACAACCGAGTCGTCGGGCACCCCGTCGGGGACGGCGAACGCCCCGACGTCGCCGAACGGCACCCGGATGTACTCGGCATGGCTGCCGGCGTAGCCGCCGGCAGCGTGCGAGTAGCCGAGGATGCCGGCCGGCGAGTGCCCCCACAGTTTCTCGGTGAAGACCGGCTGCGGGTTGGAGTTGTCGCAGAGCGAGAACTGCTCGGTGCGGCAGTACCAGCAGGCACCGCAGGCCACCACCGGGCCGACGACCACCCGGTCGCCGACCTTGATCCGGCGTACGTCGCGGCCGGTCTCGACCACCTCACCCACGAACTCGTGACCGAGGATGTCCCCCTCGCGCATCGCCGGCAGGTACCCGTTGATCAGGTGCAGGTCGGAGCCGCAGACGCTGCTCGCCCGGACCTTGACGATGAGGTCGCCGGCGGAGCGGATGGCCGGCTCCGGCACGTCACGTACGGCCAGCTTGCCGATACCCTCCCAGCACAGGGCCCTCACGGCCGGCCGCCCACCGTCAGCCGCTCGCGGACCCTGTCCGTCGCCTGTTCCTGCTTCGGGCTGCGCCCCGACGGGTCGTGGCGGGTGTTCAGCACCTGGCCGGTCTCGATCAGCGACTTGATCCGTCGCAGCGTGCTGCGCAGTGCCAGATCGGGATCGTGCCCGCTGGTCAGCCCCAGCGCCCGGCGTACCGGCCCGGCCCGCCAGCGCAGCTCGGCGCGGATCTCGGTGCCCCGGTCCTGCGGGGCGGGGACCAGCTCGACCCGGCCCCGCTGGGCCACCGGCCCGTCGGTGACTCGCCAGCTCAGCCGGCCCGGGCCGTCGACGGTGAGTTCCGCACGCCACTCGGCGCCGCCGCCGGCCGGGTCGCTGGCCACGCAGCGCCACCGGTTGTCGTCCAGCTGTTCCAGGGTCGCCCACTCGGCGAGCCCCCGGTCCAGCCGTTCCCGGTCGGTCCAGAAGCCGATCACCGCGTCCACCGGTCGGGCCACCGTGATCCCCCGGTGGACGACGTACCAACCGTCCTCCCGCCCGGGTTCGTGGCGGCGGCGCCGCCGTGCCACCGCGCGGCCGATCCCGAGTGCGGTCACCGTCGCGGCGCCGGCCAGCGCCCACCTCGTTGCGTTGCTGGTCATCACGTCTCCTCCACCGGCGTCCGGGGTTGGACCGCCCGCATCCGCAGCGCTACCCGGCACACATCGACCGAAACGACAAACTGGTCCAATTCACTGAGAATATGGGCATCACCGGACCCCGCCCCGGTGTTCCGCCCGAGAGACGGACACTCCGCGCCCTGGCCACGGGACGCACCGGCCCGGGACCCGGGGCCGCGCCCCGGTCACCAGCTCGGCCGCACCCCGGCCACGTAGCCCGGGTTCAGCGCTGGACCTGCTCCCGATTCGTCATTCCTCTGCGGAAGCGCCCCGGCCCGGACACAGAATGGAGGGTCTGCCCCGCCCGGGCGGCGGCTGATCCACGGAGGTGACAGCGATGGCACGTGACGTGCGCGGACGTGCTTCGGCCCCGGCGGCGATCCAGATGTTCGCCCTCGCGGTGGCCGTCGGCTTCGTGGTGATCGGCGTGCTCGGCTTCCTCCCCGGCGTCACCACGCACCTCGGCGAGCTGATGTTCGCCGGCCACCACTCGAAGGCGAAACTGTTCGGCCTGTTCCAGGTGTCGATCCTGCACAACCTGCTGCACCTGGTCTTCGGCCTGGTCGGGCTGGGGCTGGCCCGCCAGGTGGGCGGGGCGCGGCTCTTCCTGGCCGGCGGTGGCGCCGTCTACCTCGTGATCTGGATGTACGGCTTCGGCGTCGACCGGGCAAGCTACGCGAACTTCTGGCCGTTCAACGACGCCGACAACTGGCTGCACCTGTTCCTCGGCTTCGGCATGCTCGTGTTCGGCCTGCTGCTCTCCCCCCGGGCCGGCAACGGCGGGCGGCTGGACACCCCGTTCGACCGGCCCTGACCTCCGGCGTCACCCGATCGGGGCGGGCGCGTCAGGCCGCGACGAGCAGCCGCTTGGCGAAGCAGACGCTGTACGGGTTGTCGACGTACTCGCCGTACACCGGGACGGGCTGGTAGCCGCAGGACCGGTAGAGGCCGATGGCGGCCGGCAGGTACGTACCGGTCTCCAGGCACACCGTGGTGTGCCCCTGCCGGAAGGCCAGCTCCTCCAGGGCGGCCAGCAGCTGCCGGGCGATCCCCCGCCCCCGGTACGCCGGCCGGACGTACATCCGCTTCAGCTCGCCGGTGTCGGCGTCCAGCGCCTGGATCCCGCCACAGGCGACGGCCCGCCCGGCCGCCACCACGACCAGGTAGCGGATGTCGTCGTGGGCGACCGTCACCTGCCCGTCCAGCCCCCCGTCGGCCTCGCGCAGCTCACGCTGCTGGGCGACGACCAGGGCGGCCAGCTCGGGGTCAGTGGCGCAACGGGATTCGATCAGCATTGCGCAACGGTAGGTGGGCTGGATTTCGCGGAGGTTTCCGGCCAACAACCCAATCACGGACGGACGGGAACTACTCCCAGTCCTCGTCGTCGTCCGAGTCCTGGGCAGCCGCCTCGATCTCGTCGGCGGGGCGCTGCCGGCGCGCCTTGCGGGCGGCCAGCCGCTCGGCGGCGGAGACGCGGGTCGACTTCTCCTCCAGCCGGATGTCGGTGCCCCGGTTGCCCGGAATGAAGTCGACGCCGGCGTAGAGGGTGGGCTGCCAGTCGAACTCCCGCTCGCCGATGCGAACCAGGTCGCCGGGGTTGGCGCCGGCCTTGGCCAGCTTCTCCTCGACGCCCAGCCGGGCCAGCCGGTCGGCCAGGTAGCCCACCGCCTCGTCGTTGTCGAAGTTGGTCTGCCGGACCCAGCGCTCGGGACGGGCGCCCCGGACGGTGAACGAGCCGTCCTCCGCCGCCTCGATGGTGAAGCCGACGTCGTCGACCGCCTTCGGGCGGATCACGATCCGGGTCGGTTCGGCCGGCGGCGCCGCGCTACGGGCCTGCTCGACCACCTCCGCCATCGCGTACGTCAGCTCCTTGAGCCCCTCGCGGGTGGCCGTGGAGATCTCGAAGACCCGCAGGCCACGCTCCGCCAGGTCGGGCCGGACGATCTCGGCGAGGTCCCGGCCGTCCGGTACGTCGATCTTGTTGAGCGCGACCAGGCGGGGCCGGTCGGCGAGGCCGCCGTACTCGGCCAGCTCGGCCTCGAGGGTGTCGATGTCGGCCAGCGGGTCCCGGCCCGGCTCCAGCGAGGCGGTGTCCACCACGTGCACCAGCACGGCGCAGCGCTCGATGTGGCGGAGGAACTCCAGACCCAGGCCCTTGCCGGTGGCGGCGCCCGGGATCAGCCCCGGTACGTCGGCCACGGTGAAGGTGTGGTTGTCCACCCGGACCACGCCCAGGTTCGGCACCAGGGTGGTGAACGGGTAGTCGGCGATCTTCGGCTTGGCGGCGGAGATCACCGAGATCAGCGACGACTTGCCGGCCGACGGGAAGCCGACCAGGCCGACGTCGGCGACGCTCTTCAGTTCCAGCACCACGTCCAGCCGGTCGCCCGGCTCGCCCAGTTCGGCGAAGCCGGGGGCCTTGCGCCGGGCGTTGGCCAACGAGGCGTTGCCCCGGCCGCCCCGGCCGCCCCGAGCCGCCTCGAAGGTCGTCCCCGTGCCGACCAGGTCCGCCAGCACCTCGCCGTCGAGGCTCTGCACCACGGTGCCGTTCGGCACCTTGATCACCAGGTCCCGGCCGTTGGCGCCGTCCCGGTTCGAGCCCGCGCCACCCTTGCCGTTCTCGGCCTTCAGGTGCGGGCGGAAGTGGAAGTCGAGCAGCGTGGTCACCTGCGGGTCGACGACCAGCGAGACGCTGCCGCCGTGCCCGCCGTTGCCGCCGTCCGGGCCACCGAAGGGCTTGAACTTCTCCCGGTGGATCGAGACACAGCCGTGCCCGCCGTCGCCGGCCTGCATGTGCAGGACGACCCGGTCAACGAACGTCGTCACGCGGTCAATCCTTCCAGCGGGACCCATCCCGCACGTGAAAAAGCGAAGCGGGCCGGGACACGAGGTCCACGGCCCGCAACGCCTGCGAACTACTGCTGCGGCACGATGCTGACGGTCTTGCGGCCGCGCTTGGTGCCGAACTGGACCGCACCGGCGGCCAGCGCGAAGAGCGTGTCGTCGCCGCCGCGGCCAACCAGGTCACCGGGGTGGAACTTGGTGCCACGCTGGCGGATGATGATCTCGCCGGCGTTGACGACCTGACCACCGAAGCGCTTCACGCCGAGCCGCTGGGCCGCGGAGTCGCGACCGTTACGCGAGCTGGACGCACCCTTTTTGTGAGCCATTGGAGGACGACCTACTTCCCGCTGGAGATGCCGGTCACCTTGACCTGGGTCAGCGGCTGGCGGTGACCCTGGCGCTTGTGGTAGCCGGTCTTGTTCTTGAACTTGTGGATCCGGATCTTCGGGCCCTTGGTGTGCGCGGCGATCTCGCCGGACACCGAGACCTGGGCAAGCTTCGCCGCGTCGGTCACCAGGTCGTCACCGTCGACGAGGAGCACCGCGGTGAGCTTCACCGCGTCGCCGGGGGCACCGACGAGCTTCTCGACCTCGATCACGTCGCCCTCGGCGACCTTGTACTGCTTGCCGCCGGTCTTGACGATCGCGTACATCGGAGGCGGACTCCCTGTCGTTGAGGCTGCTGACAATCGTTCCCACGGCGTCTCGCCGGGTAGCCGTGACACCGGCAGCGCGGGCACGCGGGAACTCGGCACACCAAAGTGCGCCGCAGGCAAGCGTACGCCATACCCGGCCCGCCACCCAAACCGGGCCACCCGTCAGCGCGGGCAGAGCCCGTCGAGGCGCTGCCGAAGCCCGTCACGCGCTTCTGACGGTACGGCCGCCACGGGAACGACAGGGCCCCTCCCCGGCCACTGTCACCGGGGAGGGGCCCTGTCGAACGCCGTGCTGGTCAGCGGCTCACGGCCGGGTACGCCGCCGCGCGCCGCCACGGCGGGAACGCCGCCGACCGAGGCCGCTCTCGACGCCTTCCTCCTCGGGCTCGCCGTCGCCGATCGCGTCCGGGTCGTCGGCCGCGGCCAACCGGGCCGAATCGCCCGTCTGGCTGTCGGCGACCGCCGGGGCGGCCGGCGTCTCGGTCTCGTACCGGGACAGGTCGTAGCCCATCGTGTCGTGGTAGTCCGCCTCCGCCTGGGCGTCGGTCACCTCGGCGACGGTCTTCTCCGGCGCGGCCTTGCGGCCCCGGCGCCGGGACGGCCCGCCCTTCTCCTCGGTGGCCGGGGCGGTGACGGCCGAGGCGACCGCCTTGACCTTCTCCCCCGCGGTCCCGCCGGCCCGCGGCTTCTCCGGCACCGGCTCGGTGTGGATGATGACGCCCCGGCCCTTGCAGCACTCGCAGGTCTCGCTGAAGGCCTCCAGCAGGCCCGCGCCGATCCGCTTCCGGGTCATCTGCACCAGGCCCAGCGAGGTGATCTCGGTGACCTGGTGCTTGGTGCGGTCCCGGCCGAGGCACTCGGTGAGCCGGCGCAGCACCAGCTCCCGATTCGACTCCAGCACCATGTCGATGAAGTCGATCACCACGATGCCACCGAGGTCGCGCAGCCGCAGCTGGCGCACGATCTCCTCGGCCGCCTCGAGGTTGTTCCGGGTGACCGTCTCCTCCAGGTTGCCCCCGGAGCCGGTGTACTTGCCGGTGTTGACGTCGATGACGGTCATCGCCTCGGTCCGGTCGATCACCAGCGAGCCGCCGGAGGGGAGGAAGACCTTGCGGTCCAGCCCCTTGAGGATCTGCTCGTCGATCCGGTACTCGGCGAAGACGTCGGTGGTGCCGACGTGCCGGCGCAGCCGGGCGACCAGGTCCGGTGATACGTGCGACAGGTACGACTCGACGATGTCGTACGACTGCTCGCCCTCGATCACCAGCTCGCGGAAGTCCTCGTTGAACAGGTCCCGGACCACCCGGATGACCAGGTCCGGCTCCTCGTAGAGCAGCACCGGGGCGCCACCCTCGGCGGCCTTGGCCTGGATGTCCTCCCACTGCGCCTGGAGCCGCTTGACGTCCCGGGCCAGCTCGTCCTCGCTGGCGCCTTCGGCCGCGGTGCGGACGATCACCCCGGCGCCGTCCGGCACCAGCTTCTTGAGGATGTCCCGCAGCCGCTTGCGCTCGGTGTCCGGCAGCTTCCGGCTGATGCCGGACGCGTTGCCGTTGGGCACGTACACCAGGTGTCGGCCGGAGAGCGCGATGTGGCTGGTCAGCCGCGCGCCCTTGTGCCCGATCGGGTCCTTGGTGACCTGCACCAGCACCGAGTCGCCGGACTTGAGCGCCTGCTCGATCGAGCGGGCCCGGCCCTCCAGGCCGGTGGTGTCCCAGTTGACCTCGCCCGCGTAGAGGACGGCGTTACGGCCGCGCCCGACGTCGACGAAGGCCGCCTCCATGCTGGGCAGGACGTTCTGCACCTTGCCGAGGTAGACGTTGCCGGCCATCGTGCCGGACGAGTTGCGGGTGACGTAGTGCTCGACCAGCACGCCGTCCTCGAGGACCGCGATCTGGGTCCGGTCGCCGCGCTGGCGGACGGCCATCACCCGGTCGACCGCCTCCCGGCGGGCCAGGAACTCCGACTCGCTCAGGATCGGCGGCCGGGTACGCCGCTGCTCCCGGCCGTCCCGGCGGCGCTGCCGCTTGGCCTCCAGCCGGGTCGAGCCGGAGACGCCCTGCACCTCGTCGACGGGCCGGCGCGGTTCGCGGATCTTGACGACCGTGGGCACGCCGTCCTCGGCGGCGGCCTCGACGTCGCCCGCCCCCCGGCGGCGGCGGCGACGCCGGCGGCGGGTCATCCCGTCGCCTTCGGCCTCCTCCTCCTCGGCCTCGTCCGCCTCGGCCTCGGCGCTCTCGGCCTGGATCGCCTCCTCGGCCTCGTCCTCCTCGACGTCCTCCACGCCGCCCTTGCCCCGGCCCCGGCCCCGGCGGCCCCGACGACGGCGACGGCGGCCGGCAGCCGCCTCCTCGTCCTCGTCCTCCTCCGCCTCGACGGCTTCCTCGGCCTCGGCGGTCGGCTCCACCTCGGCCTCGGCCTCGACCTCGGCCTCGACCGGCTCCGCCTCGCGGCGGCCACGCCGGCGGCGCCGGCCGGTCTCCACCGGCTCCTCGGCCGGCTCCTCGAGGACCGGCCCGGTGACCCGGACGATCGGCATCTCCTCGGGCTGCGGCGCCATGAACAGGACGGTCGGCGCGGAAAGCGCAGCCCGGCGGCGACGAGTGGACCGCTCCGGCTCCTCGGCCGGCTGCTCGGTGACCGCCGGGACGGCGGAGCCCGGCGCGACATCGCCGGTCCGGTCCGCCGGCCCACCGGCGCTGGCCAGAGTGGCCTCGGCGGCCGGTGGCACCTCGGCCACTCCCTCGGCGGTCGGCGTCGGTGCACCGGCCAGCTCCCGGGCCGGCGTCGGCTCGGCTTCGGTCTCCTCGCCCTCGGGTTCCTCCTCGCCGGCCTCCTCGACCGGCACGGCGACGGCCGACGGCTCGGTGCCCGCACCGGCCTCGCCGCCGCCGTCCTCCCCCTGCGGCTCGGTGGCCGCTGCGGCGGCCTCCGTCGGCGCCTCGGTCACGGACTCCTCGATGGGCGTCTCGGCGGGCGGCGGCGTCGCCTTCCGGCGGCGGGTACGGGTCACCTTGACCGGCGGCACGACCTCGTCGGAGGTCGCTTCCACGCCGGTGGCGGCCACCGGCTCCTCGACCGCCTTCGCGGTGGTCGCCTTGCGCCGCCGTCGGGTGGTCTTCGGTGCCTCCAGCTCACCGGCGACCGGGGCGAAGACCTCGGCCTGCGGTGCCTCACCGCTGCCGGTGCCGGCGCCGCTGGACGCCTCGGCCGGCGCGTCGGTCTGCTCCGGCTGGTTGAGCGGGGCGGCCTTACGGCGGCTGGTCCGCTTGCGGGCCGGTGGCTTGGTCTCGGGAGTGCTGTCGGTGTTGCTGGCGGTTGCCTCGGCCGGCTCTGAACCGGTCCGTTCGCCGCCCTCGGGCTCGTTCTCGAGCATGGACGTTCTCCAGTTCTGGCTGCCCCGGGCGCGGGTGAGCGCTGCCACGCAGGGTCGCCGCAAAAGGTGTTTCCGCCGGGCACGCAGGTGCGCGACCGCCGAAGTCTGCCTGCCAGAGCGTTGACCGTCGGTCAGCGCTCTCCGATGGCTGCCCCGTCGCGATCCGCATCCAACGGATCAACGATCTCGCCCTGCGCGGTCAGCGTGCCCTGCGCCAGCCGGATCACCCTCGGGGAGACCGGCGGCTCCAGGTCAGCCACCACGCGGAGGCCGGAAAGGACGTCATCGGGCCGTACGGACGGGGTGACCTGCCGCACGACCACTTCGAGTATCGCACACGGTACGGCCGTCGCCCCGGAAGGCGTCTCCGGCGAGGCCGGCATATCGATGCTGATAACGGCGGCCCGCGCGTCGAAGGTACGCCGCCCCTGCTTGGTCATCCGCTCGACCTGGATCTCCTCGGCGGCGGTGAAGGCGACCACCGCCCGCTCCAGCACGGCCGGGTCGACCTCGGGCAGCTCGATCCGCCAGTGCGACGCCTCGATCCGGTCGGCCAGGCTGCCGCCGGCGGCCTCCACCGCCTCGAGCACGTCGAGTCCGGGCGAGAGCGCCGCGTCCAGGGCGGCCCGCAGCTGCTCCGGGTCGACCGGCTCGCGCAGGCCGATCTCCAGGTATTCGGCCTCACTCGCGACACCGGTCGGCGCGGCGGAGGCGTACGAGATCTTCGGGTGTGGGGTGAAGCCCTGGGAGAAGGCGATCGGTACGCCGGCCCGGCGCAGCGCGCGCTCGAAGGCCCGGGCGAAGTCCCGGTGCGAGGTGAACCGCAACGGCCCACGCTTGGCATACCGGATCCGGACCCGCTGAACGACCGGTGCCTGGCCGCCCTCGGGTTGAGGCTTTCTGGCGATCGTGAACTCCTCGGGTGCTACCTGTGTGTCCACCCCATCCTGGCGCAGCATCCCTGCCGGCGTGCAGCCGGGGCCGCCGCGGCGGCCCGGAAAGCCGGTCGAAACCGGTCAGGGAGCGTTTTCCTGCCCGCCCGGAGACGCCGGTGGCCGGCCGGTGACGCCCAGGTCATCCGGTCGGCCACGACGATCAGGACCGGTTCCCGCCCGGCGGTGGCGCGGGTGGGCCACCGGGTGGCGGGGCGTAGCCAGGGGGCGGGGCGTAACCGCCCGGCGGGGCGTACCCCTGGCCGGGGGCATGGCCCGGTGGCGGAACGTGACCGCCCGGCGGGCCGTAGCCGGCCGGGACCGGTGGGGTGCCATCGGCGACCATCCGGTCAAGCACCTCGTCCGGGATGTCGGCCGCCCGGGCCGACTCGCGGCGGTACCGGCGCCGGTTCCAGATCAGGAGGAACGCCAGCCCCAGCAGGATCACCAGCACCACGGCGATACCGATGCCGATGACCATGACCTGCTGGTCAGTGGGGCCGCCCCGGTCGCCGTACTTGGTCACGTCGAAGTTGTCGTCCCCGGCCGCCTGGGGCGGGGCCGGGCTGGCCGCCTTCGCGTCGAGGAGCGGGTTCGCGGAAACCGCCGGGACGTCCGCGGCCAACGCGGCGACCGGGTCGATCCGGCCGAAGCCGTACTGCGGGTCCCGACCGGGCGGGCCGGCATCCTGAGCCGTCTTGATGATCCGGTTGATCACGTTAGGCGCGTCGAGGTCCGGGTATTTCGACCGGATCAGCGCCGCGATGCCCGAGACGATCGCGCTGGAGTCGGAGGTGCCGTCACCCCAGCCATAGCCGTGGTCGGGACCAATGTTGTAGATGCCGTCGCCGGGCGCGGCGATCGCCGCCTCCGGGCCCTGGACCGAGCCCGACCAGAAGGCGCCGCCCTTGGTCGTGCCGGTCACCGCGATCACGCCCGGGACGTTGGCCGGGGCGATGACGGCGTCCTCCCCCTTCGCGGTGTTACCGGCGGAGGAGACCAGCACGACGTCCCGGTCGAGGGCGTACTTGATGGCCTGTTCCTCGTCGAGGGAGGCGGCACCCGCCCCGCCGACGGACAGGTTGATCACCTTGGCGCCGCCGTCGACCGCCATCCGGATGCCCTGGGCGACCGCGCCGTCGCGGGCCAACCCCTTACCCTTCTTGATCTTGATGGGCAGGATCTTCGCGCCCGGGGCGATGCCGTCCACGCCGTCGCTGCTGGCGTTCGTGGCCGCGATGATGCCGGCCATGTGGGTGCCGTGGCCCTCCTCGTCGGCCCGCCCGTCACCGGAGGCACCGTAGCTGCGGCCTCCGGCCAGCACCTGGCCGCGGAGGTCGGGATGCGTCGCGTCGACGCCGCTGTCCACCACCGCGACGATCACACCCCGACCGGTGGACAACTTGTGCACCTGGTCGATCCGGAGCTCGTCCAGATACCACTGCTCGGCCCGCCGCGGCGCGGCGGCCGCCGGTTGGGCGGCCCCCAGCACCATGAGCCCGGCCACCAGGCCGGCCGCGACCGGCCGGAACGCCCCGACCTTTACCCTCATCCGTCCGTCCTCATCGCAGGATGCCCGGGGACGCTGCGTCACCGGTGCCCCACGGATCGTCGTCCTCAGTCAACCACGACGAATGCTCAGTGCCGCTGCCGGTGCCGCCGTGCCCGGCCCCGCCGGCGCCGCCCATCATGCCGCCGCCCATCATCCCGGCGCCCCGCGGGCCGTTAGCGCCCGCGCCGGCGGCGTTGCGTAGCGCGCTGGCCGCGCTGGTCATCGGTGGCACCTTGCCGTTGCCGCCGCCGACCAGGCCGGGGATGCCGCCCATCCCGATGCCGCCGACCGCGCCGGCGCCACCGCCGATGCCCCCGGCCGAGCCGACGCCGCCGCCGATCCCGCCGCCCAGGCCACCGCCGCCGAGGCCGGAGGCACCGCCGGGGCCGCTACCCAGGCCGGTGGTACCGCTGATCGTCGGGGTGCCAGCGCCGGCGAGGCCGCTGCTGTAGTCGGGCGCGCCGCTGCCCGGGTAACCGGCGCCGGGGTGAGAGCCGGCGGGGTTGCCGCTGCCGATGCCACCGGTGGAGGGCGGCGCGATGGACGAGTGACCACCGCCGAACGAACCGCCGCCACCGCCACCACCGATGCCGGTGCTGCCGATGTTGGGGACACCGCCGCCACCACCACCGAAGCCGCCGCCACCACCGAGGCCGCCACCACCGCCGGGGTACCCGGACGGCGGCTTGCGGTCGTCCGGCGTGTAGCCGTCATGGCCGCCCCGGGCCGGGGGTACGACCAGCTTCGGCCGCTCGGTCTCCACTGCGACGGGCAGCGGCGACATGGCACTGTTGGCCGCCTGCTGGTTGTCGCGGTACCAGTTGTCCAGGTGGGATTTCGTGTCCCACCAACCGCCCCGCTTGTGGTCCTCGGCGTTGCCGTCGATCTTCATGGTGGCTTCGAGGTCGTCGGCCTTGTCGCGGAACGCGCCGTCGGCGTATGACGCGGGGTTGCTCTGGTAGTCCTTGCGCAGCGCGGCCAGGAAGCCCGACGCGCTCTCGCCGTCCCGGGCGTCATCGAGTTCGGTGCCGTTGGGCAGGCTCCACTCGTTCCAGCCGAAGTCGTCCATCAGCGGGATCGGGATGCTCGCCACCGATTTACGGATGTCGCCCTCGATCCGCGACAGCGCCCCGCTGACGTTGCTCGCGTGGGTGATCAGCTCCTCGATGTCCTTGCCGATGTCGCCGAGGTGCTCCCGGTACGCGTCGCCGCCGCTGCCCTTCCAGCCGACGAGCAGCCCGGGGAGACCCCCGGCGTGCGGGCGTTCCTGGCCCGGCGCGATCGGGCCGACGAAGGACCGCCCGACCAGCGCGTCCCGCAGGTAGCCGAGCCCGGTGGAGAGGCTGCTCCACCCCACGCCGACCGAGCCCACCGTCTCCGGGTCCGCCGACAGCGTCACCTCGCGGACGCAGCGCTCCCAGGTTCCTCCTGCCATGACCGTCTCCCCCTCAGGCCGTGTACGGGTAGGTGGACGGATCGCCTGCGGCTGGCGGCGGGGTGGCGGACTCCAGCAGCCGCTCGATCTGCTTGCCGGTGGCGGCATTGCGCGCCTCGGCGTCGCGGAACGCCTGGGCGATGTCCTCGGTGCCCTTCTTCAACGCCGCCAGCTTGGCGGAGAGCAACTTCAGGTGCGCCTCCATGTTGGCCGTCGACTTGGTCAGCGCCTGCCACTGCATGCGGGCGTCCTCGTACGCGCCGAAGGGGGTGCCGTTCGGGACGGCCTGTGCGTTGTTGCTGTCGCCCTTCATCCGCTCCTTGACGCGCTCCATCTCGTAGCTGATGGTGTCGTCGACGTACTGCTTCAGCCGCTCGACATACTCCGCCGCGGCATCCAGGTCCTCGACACTGACGCTGAGGTCGCCCGTGTCCGGCGGCTGGATTCCACCCATGTCGTTGCCCTCCCCGTTGCCGACCCGCCGATCGGTCCATGTGGGACGAAGCGTATCGAGTAACGGCCAGTCGAGGCACCCCCACCCCACGTCACGGGAACGCCGACGGGACCACCGGACCCGGAAACGACTGAGCGCGGGAGCCCGCTGGGGCTCCCGCGCTCGGCGGTCGTCGATGGCGCTACTGCTGGGCGCCGGTGGGCAGCTTCAGGCCGTTGACCGGGGTCAACGGCAACAGCTTCCTGCCGGTCGGCCCGATCTGGATCTCGGTGTCCATGGCCGGGCAGACGCCGCAGTCGAAGCACGGGGTCCAGCGGCAGTCGTCCTGCTCGTACTCGGACATGGCGTCCTGCCAGTCCTGCCAGAGCCAGTCCTTGTCCAGGCCGGAGTCGAGGTGGTCCCAGGGCAGGACCTCCAGCTCGTCGCGCTCCCGGGTGGTGTACCAGTCGAGGTCCACCCCGAAGGCCGGCAGCGCCTCGGCGGCGGCGTCCACCCAGCGCTGGTACGAGAAGTGCTCGCTCCAGCCGTCGAACCGGCCGCCGTTCTCCCAGACCTTGCGGATCACCGCGCCGACCCGGCGGTCACCCCGGGACAGCAGGCCCTCGATCAGCGACGGCTCGCCGTCGTGGTAGCGGAAGCCGATCGCCCGACCGAGCGAGCGGTCGGCGTTGATCGCCTGCTTGAGCAGCTTGAGCCGACCGTCGATGACCTCCGGCCGCTCCATCGCCGCCCACTGGAACGGGGTGTGCGGCTTCGGCACGAACCCACCGATGGAGACCGTGCAGCGGATGTCCCGGGAGCCGGTCGCCTCCCGGCCGGCCTTGATGACCTCGTGGGCCATCCGGGCGATCTGCAGCACGTCCTCGTCGGTCTCCGTGGGCAGGCCGCACATGAAGTAGAGCTTCACCTGCCGCCAGCCGTTCGTGTACGCGGTGACCACGGTGCGGATGAGGTCCTCCTCCGACACCATCTTGTTGATCACCTTGCGGATCCGCTCCGACCCGCCCTCGGGGGCGAAGGTCAGGCCGGTACGCCGACCGTTGCGGGACAGCTCCTGCGCCAGGTCGATGTTGAACGCGTCCACCCGGGTCGACGGCAGCGAGAGCGAGACGTTGGTGCCCTCGTACTGCTGGGCCAGGCCGGAGCACATGTCGCCGATCTCGGAGTGGTCCGCCGACGACAGCGACAGCAGGCCCACCTCGTGGAAGCCGGAGAACTCGAGCCCCTGCTGCACCATCTGCCCGACGGTGGTGATCGAACGCTCCCGCACCGGGCGGGTGATCATGCCGGCCTGGCAGAACCGGCAGCCGCGGGTGCAACCCCGGAAGATCTCCACCGCGTACCGCTCGTGGACCGTCTCGGCGAGCGGGACCAGGGGCTTCTTCGGGTACGGCCAGGCGTCCAGGTCCATGGTGGTGCGCTTGTGCACCCGGAACGGCACGTCGGGGCGGTTGGGCACCACCCGCTGGATCCGGCCGTCAGGCAGGTAGTCCACGTCGTAGAAGCGCGGCACGTAGACGCTCTCGGTGCGGGCCAGCCGCAGCAGCAGCTCGTCCCGCCCGCCCGGGCAGCCCTCGGCCTTCCAGTCCCGGACGATCGCGGTGATCTCCAGCACCGCCTCCTCGCCGTCACCGAGCACGGCGGCGTCGACGAAGTCGGCGATCGGCTCCGGGTTGAACGCGGCGTGCCCGCCGGCCACGACCACCGGGTCTGCGTCGGTGCGATCGGCCGCGAGCAGCGGGATGCCGGCCAGGTCGATCGCGGTGAGCAGGTTGGTGTAGCCCAGCTCGGTGGAGAAGGAGACGCCGAACACGTCGAAGTCGCGCACCGAGCGGTGCGCGTCGACGGTGAACTGTGGCACGCCGTGGGCGCGCATCAGCTTCTCCAGGTCCGGCCAGACCGCGTACGTCCGCTCGGCGAGCACGTCGGGCAGCTCGTTGAGCACCTCGTAGAGGATCTGCACGCCCTGGTTGGGCAGGCCCACCTCGTACGCGTCGGGATACATCAGCGCCCACCGGACGGTCGCGGTGTCCCAGTCCTTGACCACCGCGCCCAGCTCACCACCGACGTACTGGATGGGCTTGGTCACCTGGGGCAGCAGCGGCTCCAGCCGGGGCCAGACGGAATTGGCCGCGACGGGGCGCGGCGTCGTGGACGGGGCACTCATGATGCCCAAGGGTACGCGGTGCTCCGCCGCCCACCACGCCGCACCGCAGCAGCGCACCGGCTCACCTGGATCTTGGACACCGTCCTGCGGGTTCGGCCGACCGCTGCCCGAGATCGCGGAATCGACGGCCCGGCGAGCGGATTCGTCGGTGCTGGCCCGCCGGTACTAACCTCGCAACCGGCGCGAGAGGAGAAAGCCGCGATGCCGGAGCCGCAGCCGGGCACGGACCGGCCGGCCGACGGGAGCACCCCGGTCACGGACCGGGATCCGGGCACCGACGAGCCGACCCGCGCCCCCGTACCTCCGCCGACCGCACCGCCCACCGGCAGGGACGCCCCGGACCAGCCGGATGGGCCGCCGGCCACCGGCGGGCCGGCGCCTGCCGACCGGCCCGCGGACACCGCGGGCATCACCACCGCGCAGGTGCCGCCCCCCTCGACGAGGGCCGCCGAGCACGACGCGGACGCGGAGGGCGAAACCGTCACCGAGCACAACGCGAGGGCCGAGGGCGATGCCGCAGAGGGCGACGCCGCCGGGAACGACGACCGGGCCGAGGAGCAGGCGGCCCCCGAGAGCGACTCCGCCACCGCCCGACGTGACGACCGGGCCGAGGAGCACGCGGACGCCGAGACGGATGCCGCCGCAGCGGCGCCCGCGGACCGGTCACCCGCCGAACTGCCGGTAGCCCCGGCGCGCGGCTCCGCCCCCGTCCGACCGACCGGGTCGTCCGCCGTACCGGACCGCCCGACCGGGTCGCCCACGAGCCGCCCCGACCCGACCCGGGTGGAGCCGGTTGGCGAGCCGCCCGCGCCCCGGTGGAGCGGGTCCGCGCCGGTCCCACCCCCGCCACCGCGCAAGCGCTCCTGGGGCGCGTCCGCCGACCCGACCCCGGTGCCGCCGGTGGACTCACCGGAGCACCTGGTTCCGGTCGACCCGTGGGAGGGCGTGGACACCACCGGCTGGGACCTGCACTCTGCCGACTTCTCGGCGCTGCCGCCGACGCTCTCCTATCCCACGCCGCCGCACACGCCGCCCTACCCGGCGCCGCCGGTCACCCCGCGAGCACCGGTCGCCCCGTCAACGCCGGCCGCCGCGGCGCCGCCGGTCGCCGGCCGGCCGGTGTCGCCGTCGCCCGCGCCGGTGTCGCCACGCCGGCCGGCCCTGCCCGCCCCGGCACCGCTGCCCCGGCCGGTTCGCCCGCCGAAGCAGCGCCGCCGCCCGCCCACACCGCCGGTCGCCGCGCCGCCCGGGTGGCGGCCGCCCAAGGGGTACGTGGCGGTGCCGGTCCGCCGGCGGCGCCGCTGGCCCTGGATGCTGCTGCTCACCGTCGCCTGTTGCTGCGGCGTACCGCTCTGGTGGGCGCAACCGCTCCGCACCCAGTACCCGGCCAGCGCGGCCCTGCCGGATCAGGTCTACGGACTGCGACTGCAGCAGGACGAGCGCAGCCAGGCCGAGGCCGAGGAGCTGAAGAACGAGGCGCGCTATCTGCTCGCCGAGGACACTTTCGCGGGGATCTACACCACGAACGACGGCAAGCGGGTGACCCTCTTCGGCAGCACCGGATTCCGGCTGAGCCCGGAGTCGGACGCCGACGCCGAGATCGCCCGCCTCAGGGACCAGTACGGGCTGGACGCCGCCGAACCGGTGGAGACCGGGGTCCGGGGCCGGTACGAGCGCTGCGCGGTCGGCCGGGCGGGCGGCGAAGCGGTGGTGGTGTGCACCTCGGTCGACCACGGCAGCCTGGCCACCGGCGTCTTCACCCGGCTCTCCGTGGACGACAGCGCCCGCCTACTGAAGACCTGCGCCAGCAGGTGGTGACCGCGGACCAGCCGTAACGTCCCATCCGCCGCAAGATATCGAATAGGTAGCGATTTGCGCTCCACTCGCCCTAGGTCGGACAATCCGGCGAAAATCGGGGCGACAATCACGGCATGTGGCGGCGTTGGCTTTTCGCCGATCAGCTGGGGCCGCACTTCCTCGACGACCGGAAGCAGCCGGTCCTGCTGATCGAGTCGAAGGCGGTCTTCCGGCGGCGGGTGTATCACCGGCAGAAGGCCCACCTGGTCCTCTCCGCGCTACGACACCGGGCCGCCGAGCTGGGCGACCAGGCGATCTACCTGCGTGCCGAGACGTACGGGCAGGCGTTGCGGAAAGTCCACGAACCGCTGGAGGTCTGCCACCCGACCTCGCGCCGGGCGCTGGAGTTCGTCCGCGGCCTCGACCGGGTGATCGTGCTGCCGGCTCGGGGTTTTGTCACCAGCCTGGCCGACTTCGCCGACTGGGCCGACGGCCGCCGGGGGGCGCTGCGGATGGAGGCGTTCTACCGGTTCGCCCGGGAGCACCACGGGGTGCTCATGCAGGGCGACGGCCCGGTGGGCGGCCGGTGGAGCTTCGACACCGAAAATCGGGAGCCGCCGCCGAAGGGCGGCAGGCTGGACGTGCCGGCCGCGCCGATGCCCACTGAGGACGACATCGACGCGGAGGTCCGGGCCGACCTCGACCGCTGGGAGCGGGAGGGGATCCGGTTCGTCGGGCGGGACGGGCCGCGTCGCTTTCCGGCCACCGCCAAGGAGGCCCGGGCCCGGCTGCGGCACTTCCTCCGGCACCGGCTCGCCGCGTACGGCCCGTACGAGGACGTGATGCTCTCCACCGACCCGTGGCTGGCGCACAGCATGCTGTCGTCCTCGTTCAACCTGGGTCTGCTGGACCCGATCGAGGCGGTCCGGGGCGCCGAGCGGGCCTACCGGAAGGAGGGTGCCCCGCTGACCGGCGTGGAGAGCTTCGTCCGGCAGATCATGGGCTGGCGGGACTACAGCTGGCACACCTACTGGTACTTCCAGCCCGGCCGGCGCGACAGCAACGAGTTGGGCGCACGGCGGTCGTTGCCGGACTGGTGGCAGGACCTGGACGCGGACGCGGTCGACGCGCACTGCCTCGCCGACGTGCTCGCCGGCGTCCGCGACCGGGGCTGGGTGCACCACGTCCCCCGGTTGGCGGTGCTCGGCAACTACGCCCTGCAGCGCGGCTGGCGCCCGTCGGAGCTGGTCGAGTGGTTCCACACCCGCTTCGTGGACGGCCACGAGTGGGCGACGACCGGCAACGTGATCGGCATGAGCCAGTACGCCGACCTGGGCCGGACGACCACCAGGCCGTACGTCTGCGGGGGCGCGTACCTCCACCGGATGAGCGACTACTGCGGCGGCTGCCGGTACGACCCGCGCACGCGGCTCGGCGACGACGCCTGCCCGTTCACCGCCGGCTACTGGGCGTTCCTGTGCACCAACCGCCCCCGGATCCCGGCCAACGGCCGGATGGCCCGAGCCATGAAGCAGCTGGAACGCCTCGACGACCTGGACGCCGTGGTCGCCCAGGAGAAGCTGCGCGGCAGCGACCCGCCGTGACGGCTCAGGCGGCCGGGTCGGTGGTGGGCTCGCTGCGCTTGGGGGCGTAGCGCGGCACGTACTCCTGGCCGGTCAGCTTCTGGATCTCGGCCATCAGCTCGTCGGTCATCTCGCGCAGCGACGTGCGGTCGTCGGACCGGCCGGTGAAGTCCAGTGGCTTGCCGAACCGGATGCCGATCTCGGCCCGGCCGGGCCGGGGCACCCGCGTCCCGATGGGCTGCGCCTTGTCGGTGCCGGTCACCCCGACCGGGATGATCGGCACGCCGGCCGCCACCGCCAGCCGGGCGGCTCCGGTGCGACCGCGGTAGAGCCGCCCGTCCGGGGAGCGGGTGCCCTCCGGGTAGACGGCGACCAGGTCGCCACCCTTGAGCACCGGGATGGCGGCGTCGAACGCCGTCAGCGCCGCCCGGCCGCCGGCCCGCTCCACCGGGATGGCACCCAGCCCGGTGAGTACGAATTTGGAGAACGCGCCCTTCAGGCCGGTGCCCGTGAAGTACTCCGACTTGGCCCAGAAGGCCAGGTGCCGCGGCACCACCGTGCCGAGGAGCAGCTCGTCGGCGACGGAGAGGTGGTTGCCCGCGAAGATCGCCCCACCGGTCGCCGGGATGTGCTCCAGCCCCTCCACGGTTGGACGGAAGGCCAACCGGATCGTGGGCGCCACGGCGAGCTTGCCGATGGTGTAGAGCAGGGGCACGGGTCCTCCGGCGGTCGTGCAGGTACGGGCGGTGTCACGTTAGCCGACGCCGTCACGCCGGCCCGAACGGGTGGCTACGGCACCCGCTCCGTGAGCCATGGACGGTCAGGGAGGGTCCCCTCCTGTATCCCCATAACTTAGAGGGGACCCTTCCTTTCACCTCATACCCGGCGGACCGTCACCGTCACGCGTTCGCCATCGCCGACCTCGCCGGGGAAGCCCTCGACGCCCTCGACGAAGTCGATGCTCTCGGCGAGCACCTCCCGGGCCACGAAGTCGAGGTGCGCGGCCACCGCCGCACGCACCTCCTCCGAGGCCGAGACCGACACCACGATCCGGTCCGAGACGTCCAGGTCGGCGTCCCGGCGGGCCTGCTGCACGACCCGGACCACGTCGCGGGCCAGCCCCTCGGCGGCCAACTCCGGGGTGACCCGGGTGTCCAGCACGACCACGCCCTCACCACCGGGCAGCGGCGCGGAGTGCTCGGCGTCGGCGGCGACCAGGCGCAACTCGTACTCGCCCTCGGCGAGGGTGACCCCGGCGGCGACCGGGGCGCCGCCGACCAGCTCCCACTCCCCCGCCTTGACCGCCTTGATCACCTGCTGGACCGCCTTGCCGACCCGGGGCCCGAGCGCCCGCGGGACCACGGTCAACACCTGCTGGCAGTATGCGGACACCTCGTCGGTGACCTCCACCGCCTTCACGTTGACCTCGTCGGCGACCAGATCGGCGAAGGGACGGAGCTGGGCCGCCACCGGCGAGGCCACGGTCAGCTTCGGCAGCGGCAGCCGCACCCGCAGCCCCTTGGCCTTGCGCAGCGACAGTGCCGCCGAGGCGACCCCCCGGACGGCGTCCATCGCGGCCACCAGGTCGTGGTCGGCCGGGAACTCGTCCGCCGACGGCCAGTCCGTCAGGTGCACCGACCGCTCGCCGGTGAGGCCGCGCCAGATCTCCTCCGCGGTCAGCGGCGCCAGCGGCGCCACCACCCGGCAGAGCGTCTCCAGCACCGTCCAGAGGGTGTCGAACGCGTCGGCGTCCCCGGACCAGAACCGGTCCCGCGAGCGGCGCACGTACCAGTTGGTCAGCGCGTCCAGGTAGGCCCGGACGGTGGCGCAGGCGCCGGAGATGTCGTACGTCTCCATCTGGCCCTGGACCGTCGACACCAGCTCGTTCGTCTTCGCCAGCACGTACCGGTCGAGGAGATCCGTCGAATCGGTCCGGCGACGGGCGGTGTACCCGTCGGCGTTGGCGTAGAGCGAGAAGAAGTACCAGACGTTCCACAGCGGCAGCAGCACCTGGCGCACCGCGTCCCGGATGCCCGCCTCGGAGACCGACATGTCGCCGCCGCGCAGCACCGGCGAGGACATCAGCATCCAGCGCATCGCGTCCGACCCGTACGAGTCGAAGACGTGGTACACGTCCGGGTAGTTGCTCAGGCTCTTGGACATCTTGCGTCCGTCCGAGCCGAGCAGGATGCCGTGACTGAGGCAGTTGCGGAACGCCGGCCGGTCGAACAGCGCGGTGGCCAGCACGTGCATGGTGTAGAACCAGCCGCGGGTCTGTCCGATGTACTCGACGATGAAGTCGCCCGGGTAGTGGTGCTCGAACCACTCACGGTTCTCGAACGGATAGTGCACCTGGGCGAACGGCATCGAGCCGGACTCGAACCAGCAGTCCAGCACCTCCGGCACCCGGCGCATCATCGACTTCCCCGTCGGGTCGTCCGGGTTGGGCCGCACCAGCTCGTCCACCGCCGGCCGGTGCAGGTCGGTCAGGCGTACGCCGAAGTCCCGCTCGAGGTCGGCCAGCGAGCCGTACACGTCGACGCGCGGGTAGTTCGGGTCGTCCGACTTCCACACCGGGATCGGCGAGCCCCAGAACCGGTTCCGGCTGATCGACCAGTCGCGGGCGTTGGCCAGCCACTTGCCGAACGAGCCGTCCTTGATGTGTCCCGGGGTCCAGTTGATCTGCTGGTTCAGCTCGACCATCCGGTCCTTGAACTGGGTCACCGCCACGAACCAGGACGACACCGCCTTGTAGACCAGCGGGGTGTCGCAGCGCCAGCAGTGCGGGTACGAGTGGGTGTAGGTGTCCTGCCGGAGCACCACCCCCCGCTCCTTCAGCTCCCGGATCACCGGCTTGTTCACGTCGAAGACCTGCTCGCCCTGGTAGGGCGGGACCAGCGCGGTGAACCGGGTGTGGTCGTCCACGGTCACCACGGTCGGGATGCCGGCCGCGAGGCAGACGTTCTGGTCGTCCTCACCGAAGGCCGGGGCCAGGTGGACGATCCCGGTGCCGTCCTCGGTGGTGACGAAGTCCGCGCCGAGCACCTGGTAGGCGTTCTCGCCGGCCTGCTCGACCAGGAAGTCGTAGAGCGGCGTGTAGCGGCGCCCGACCAGGTCGCCGCCGCGCACCGTGCCGACCTGCTCGTACCCCTCCAGCTCCTTGGCGTACGCGCCGAGCCGTGCGGCACCCACCACGTAGCGGTCACCCTCGCGCTCCAGCACCGCGTATTCGATGTCGGGGCCGACGGCGAGCGCCAGGTTGGACGGCAGGGTCCACGGCGTGGTGGTCCAGACGCCCAGCTTGACGGGACCGCGCACGAGCTCGGGCGCGTTCTCGTCGGGGGCCAGCCCGAACCAGACCGTCAGGGTCGGGTCGTGCCGGTCCTTGTAGACGTCGTCCATCCGGGTCTCGGTGTTCGACAGCGGCGTCTCGCACCGCCAGCAGTACGCCAGCACCCGGAAGCCCTCGTAGACCAGACCCTTGTCGTGCAGGCTCTTGAAGGCCCACATGACGCTTTCCATGTAGTCCAGGTCGAGGGTCTTGTAGTCGTTGGCGAAGTCGACCCAGCGGGCCTGCCGGGTGACGTACCGCTCCCAGTCCTGGGTGAACTCCAGCACCGAGGCGCGGCACGCCTCGTTGAACCGGGCCACGCCCAGGTCGAGGATCTCCGCCTTGCTGGTGATGCCGAGCTGCTTCTCGGCCACCACCTCGGCCGGCAGGCCGTGGCAGTCCCAGCCGAAGCGCCGCTCCACCCGGCGGCCGCGCATGGTCTGGTAGCGCGGCACCACGTCCTTGACGTATCCGGTGAAGAGGTGGCCGTAGTGCGGCAGGCCGTTGGCGAACGGCGGGCCGTCGTAGAAGACGTACTCGTTCTTGCCGTCCTCCCCGGCGGGGCGAGCCTCGACGGAGGCCTCGAAGGTCTTGTCGGCCGTCCAGTGCTCCAGGACCCGGCGCTCCACCGCGGGCAGGTCCGGGCTCGCCGGGACACCGGCGGCGGTCGGGTCGTGCAACGGATAGGCCATCGGGGGTCGCTCTCCTCAGCAGCTCACTGTCGTGTGGGTCTGCGAGGACGAACCCTTTCCGGTACGCCGTCCGGCGTGCCCGGGCAAGGCCCGCGGTACCACCCCGCTTGGCGGTCAAGGTGCGACCGCCCGCTCGTTGGCCGGCTGTGACGGGCCGGTCCCGTCCGGTTCTACTGGGCCGGTCGCCCGGCTGTTCTTCCGGAGGCTCACCGGTGATGGCCGGGTCGTCGCCTGTGTGCCGTCAAGCGTACTCGACCGGCCGGGCGCTCCGCCCCCGAGTATCGGCCCGGCTCGACCCGGTCACCGCCGTCGCCCCCCGGCTACGCTGCCGTGGTGATCCGGATCGAGTTGGACGAGCCCACCCTGACCCGTACCCGGATCGCCACCAGCCCGCTCTGGGAGGCCAAGTGCAGCCTCTACCTGCTTGAGCGATACCGGGACGAGGCACCCTGGCCGTACACCAGCTGGGCCCGCTGATCTTCTCCCGAGGCGCGCTGACCCATTCCACCGACCATCCCGAGGTCATCGCGGTCTCCTACCAGCCCCGGGGCGCGGTCCTGCTGGCGGACCGGCCCACCGGCGACGCCGCGCCGGCGAGCCCGGGCGCCGACCGGCTCGCGGTCCTCGTCGGGCGCGGCCGGGCCCAGGTGCTGCGGGCGCTGGCCCGCCCGGCGACCACCGCCGGCCTCGCCGCCACCCTCGGGCTCGCTCCGAGCACGGTCTCCGAGCACCTCGGCGCGTTGCTCACCGCCGGGGTGGTGCACCGCCGTCGGGTCGGCCGGCGGGTGCTGTACGGCCTGGAACCAGCCGGCTCGGCCCTGGTCACCCTGATCGGCGAGACCCCGGGCGCCGCGTCGGCCTGAGGATTCGGCGGACACCGAATTCGTTTCCCCGCCCCCGACCGGCTCAATAGATTGCCCGCCATGAGCGAGTACGCGATCGAGGCGACCGGGCTACGCCGCACCTACCGCAGCCGAACGGGATGGTTACGACCCCAGCGCCGGGAGGTCGAAGCGGTCCGCGGCGTCGACCTGACGGTCGGCAACGGGGAGCTGTTCGGCCTGCTCGGACCGAACGGCGCGGGTAAGACCACCACCATCAAGCTGCTGAACACGCTGCTCATCCCGACCGCCGGCACCGCGCGGATCTGCGGCCACGACGTGGTCGCCGAGACCCGGGAGGTACGCCGGCGGATCGGGTACGTCTTCGGCGGCGACCGGGGCCTGTACGACCGGCTCTCCGCCCTGGACAACCTGCGCTACTTCGCCGAGCTGTACGGCGTACCGGGGCGGGAGCAGAAGCGGCGGATCGCCGAGCTGCTGGAGCTGGTCCGCCTCGACGGCCGGGAGAACGAGCGGGTGGAGGGCTACTCCCGGGGCATGCGGCAGCGGCTGCACATCGCTCGTGGCCTGCTGCACCGGCCGCAGGTGCTCTTCCTCGACGAGCCGTCGATCGGGGTCGACCCGGTGGCCGCCCGGGAGCTGCGGCAGACCGTCGCCGACCTGGCGGCCACCGGCACCACGGTGCTGCTCACCACCCACTACATGGCCGAGGCGGACGAGCTCTGCGACCGGATCGCGGTGATCGCCAACGGCGCCATCCAGGCCCTCGGCACCCCGGCCGAGCTGCGGCACCACGCCGACGGCCGGCAGGTGCTGGAGGTCGAGGCGTACGGGGTGGCCGACGCCCAGCTCGCCGCGATCCACGCCCTGCCCGGGGTGCGGGAGTCGAGCGTGACCGTCGCCGGGGCGGCGCAGGTGCTGACCGTGCAGTCCGACGCGGGGGTGGACGTCCAGGCGGACGTGCTGCGCGAGCTGGACGGGGTCCGGCTGGGCCGGGTCAACGCCCGGCAGCCCACCCTGGAGGACGCCTACGTGGCGATCGTCAACCGGGTCGCCACGCCGTCCCGACTGGTCGAGGCGGTGCCGGCGTGAACCTGCTGCGCATGATCGGGGTGGGCCTGCTGCTGCACACCAAGCAGCTCAGCCGCTCCTCGTTCGAGATCGCCACCGCGTTGATCGTGCCGGTGGTGCAGGCGACCCTCGCCGTCTACCTGTTCCGCGCCGGGGGCGAGCCGGGCCGGCTGCTGGAGGCCGCCGTCGGCGCCGGGCTGATGGGCGTCTGGTCGTCGGTGCTGTTCGGCTCCGGCGGCGCGATCCAGCGGCAACGTTGGCAGGGCACGCTGGAGATGATCATGCTGGCGCCGCGCCCGCCCGCGCTGATGATCCTGCCGATCACCCTGGCCACCGCGGTCACCGGCACGTACGCCATGCTCGCCACCCTGCTCTGGGGCCGGCTGCTCTACGGCATCCCGCTGGAGTTCGCCCACCCGCTGCTCTTCCTGGTCGCGGTCCCCGGCTGCATCCTCGGGCTGGGCATGTTCGGTCTGCTGCTCGCCTCCACCTTCGTCCTGCTCCGCAACGCCAACGCGCTGACCAACACGCTGGAGTACCCGATCTGGCTGGTCTCCGGGATGCTGGTGCCGCTCACCGTGCTGCCCGGCTGGACCGGCCCGATCGCCGCCGTGCTGCCCACCACCTGGGGCGCCCGGGCGGTGCAGGAGGCGGCCAGCGGCGGCCCGGTCTGGCCTTCGCTCGGCGTCTGCCTGGCGATCAGCCTCGGCTGCCTGGCCGTCGGCGCGCTGATGATGACCTATGTCGAGCGACGGGCCCGCGCCGCGGCGACCCTCGCACTGGTTTGAGGGGGCGACGATGACGGGACTTTTCCGGCTGATCGGCACCGGCGGCGTGATCGCCTACCGGGCCCTGTTCAACTGGACCACCCCATCGATGTTCATCGGCTCGCTACTCGTCGGGCCGATCTTCCAGCTGCTCTTCTTCGCCTACCTGGGGCGCCAGCTCGGGGTCGCCGACGACCGCTTCTACATCGTCGGCAACGCGGTGCTCGCCGCCTCGCTCTCCTGCGTCTTCGGCGGCACCATGGCCGTCGCCAACGAGCGGCGCTTCGGCACCCTCGGGCACGTGCTGCTCTCGCCACGCAGCCGCACCGCGGTCTTCCTCGGCCGGGTCCTCCCGTACGCCGGGAACGGCCTGCTCATCGCGGTGACCACGCTGACCGTCGGCTCGCTCCTGCTCGGCCTGCGGATGCCCCTCGGTGCCCTGCCGGCCCTGCTGGTGACCCTGGCGGTGGCCTCGCTGGCCTGTGGTTTCTTCGGCCTCACCCTGGGCGCGCTGGGGCTGCGGTTCCGCGACGTCTGGGTGGTCTCCAACGTCTCGGTGGCGCTGCTGCTCCTGCTCACCGGGGTCAACGTCCCCGCCGCCGGGCTGCCCGGCTGGATGCGGGCGGTCGGCGAGGCGCTGCCGATCACCCACGCAGCCCGGGCCGCCCGCCAACTGGTGGCCGGCGAGGGCTTCGGCGCGGCCGCACCGGCGCTCGCCGCCGAGGCCGCCGTCGGATTCGGGTACGCGCTGCTGGCCGCGCTCCTGCTCAAGCTCTTCGAGGCCGAATCCCGCCGCCGCGCCTCCCTCGACACCCTGTGACGCCCTCCCTTCGGGCGGGTGGGTGGGTGACCACTCGTCGACGACGCCGGACATGACCACCGTCACAGGCGTCACCTGTCACGTCAGGTGCCCACCGGTCCGTCAGGTCCGCGTACCGACAACACGAGGGAGGCGGCGATGAGCCGGATCAACTTGGCGGCGGTGGCGCCGGAGGCGTACCAGGCGGTGCTCGGGCTGGAGAAGTACGTCCGGCAGAACCTGGACCACACGGTGCTGGAGCTGGTGAAGCTGCGGGCGTCGATGCTCAACGGCTGCGCGTTCTGCGTCGACATGCACAGCCGGGAGGCGCTCGCGGCCGGCGAGTCCAGCCGGCGGCTGTTCGCGGTGGCCGCCTGGCGGGAGGCGCCCTTCTTCGACGAGCGGGAGCGGACCGCGCTGGCGCTGACCGACGCGGTCACCCGGCTCGGCGAGCACGGCGTGCCGGACGAGGTGTGGGACGCGGCGGCGAAGGTCTGGTCGGAGCGGGAACTGGCCGACCTGCTCGTCGCGATCGCCACGATCAACGTGTGGAACCGGATCGCGGTGACCACCCGGACCGAGCCGCCGGCGCAGGCGTGACCTCTGCCGCGGCGACGCAGGCGCCGGCCCCGGCCCTACACGCGGACCGGGGCCGGCGGCGAGGACGTCAGCCCAGCTCGGGGAACCAGAGGGCGATCTCCCGCTTGGCGCTGTCCACCGAGTCGGAGGCGTGCACCAGGTTCTCCCGGTTGGACAGGGACAAGTCGCCCCGGATGGTGCCGGCGGCGGCCTTGCGGCCGTCGGTGCTGCCGATCATCCCGCGCACCACCTCGATCACCTGGTCGCCGCCGAGCACCAGGGCCACCAGCGGGCCGCCGGTCATGAACACCTTCAGCGGCGGGTAGAACGGCTTGTCCACGTGTTCGGCGTAGTGCTGGTCGGCGAAGTCGCCGTCCATGGTCCGGGACACCAGCGCGTCGATCCGCAGGCCCTTGCGCTCGAACCGGCCAAGGATCTCACCCACCAGACCACGGCGGACCGCGTCGGGCTTGATCAGTACGAGCGTGCGCTCGTCCGGGCTGCTGCTGGACACGCTGGTTCCTCCTGTGCGCGCAAGGGGATCGGGCTGGGTACGGTCAGCGTAGCGACCCGGCCCCGGCGCCGACGCGGCGGCTGCGCCTTCCCCCGGTCGCCGGTCCGGCCTAGCCTGGCCCTTAGACCCCCGGGAGGTCCACTGTGGCGAATGGCGGGAACCGACCCATCGCGCCGGTCCGCAAGCTGATCGCCGCGGTGCTGGGCACCGTGGCGACGTTCATCGTGCTGTTCGGGCTGGGCATGACGAGCTGGGCGATCGTGGCGCTCGGCGGCGCGCTGCTCGTGTTGGCTATCGCCCTGGCCACGGTCCGCGGCGGCGGGCGTACCTGGGTCGTCGGGCTGGGCCACGTGCACAGCGCCTCCGAGCCACCCACCCAGTACGCCTTCGGCCGCTGTGAACTCCAGCTCGTGATCGACGCGCCCGGGCTGCCGCCCCGATCCAAGAAGATCATCGAGCCGCGGGTCCCGGTCGCCAAGTGGCCGTCCCTCGGCCAGGCCCTGCCCGTCCGGGTCGCCCTCGACGACCAGCGGCACGTCCGGGTCCTCTGGGACGAGGTGCCCACCCACGCCGAGACCGCCGCCGCGCTCGCCGACCTCCCGCCCGAGTACGCCGATCCTGATCCCGTCGACGAGGTGCTGATCGCGCAGGAGGCGCCGCCGTGGGCGGACCGCGCCCCGGAGGACGACTTCCGCGACGACTTCCCGCCCGTGCCGGACCCGCTCCTCGACGACCTCACCGTGCTGCCGGACGAGCGCAAGCCGGTGGTGATGCACCAGCGTCCTGGCGGCCCGGTGGTGCTGGAGGGCCAGGTCGTCGAGCCGGCGAGCGCCGGCCCGCTCCCCCGCCGAGCCACCCCGGCACCGCGCCCGCCCGCCGACGAGCAGTTCGATCCGCTCGACCCCATCGACCTCCCGCTGGACGAGCCGGCCGCCGAGGCACCGCCCACCCCGGAGGAGCTGGACGAGGCGATCTTCGGGCCGGCCGGAGACGAGCCGGCCGAGATGGCCAACCCGATCAGCGGCGTCGGGTTCACCCTGCTCGTCGCCGACCTGGGCAGGTCCCTCGACTTCTACCGGGAGCTCGGCTTCGCGGAGCTCGACCGGGGCGCCGGCAACGCCGTCCTCGGCTCCGGGGCGACCCGGCTGGTGCTGCGCCAGGTGACCGGGGCCGCCCCGATCAGCCGCCGGCTGGTCCACGTCAACCTTGAGGTCGACGACATCCACGCGGCGTACGAGCGGCTGCGCGGGTCCGGCGTTCGCTTCACGTACGCCCCCCGGGTGGTGAACCGGGGCAGCAAGCTGGAGGTGTGGGCGGCGGCCTTCCGGGACCCGGACGGGCACGGTGTCGCCCTCACTCAGTGGCGCACCCTCGCCGACGCCTGACAGCCTCGCGTCGGCGGGCACCGCTCAGCCGAGGATGACCCGCCGGACGTGCAGGGCGTACGCCCAGACCAGGGCGAACATGACGCCCAGCGCGAACAGGGACCAGTGCAGCAGCCCGGAGAGCAGCAGGAGCCCCTGGACCACGGTCCCGGCGTGCCAGGCCCACGGCCGTCCCATCCGGCCGGCGAGCACCACGCAGGCCACCGCCAGCGTCACGATCGCCGCGATGGCGACGCCGCCGAGGTGCCCGCCGACCAACCGGATCGGCTGGATGGCCAGCAGCAGCACCAACGCCTCGAGCGCCAGCGTCCCGGCGCCGAGCCCGCGGACGGCCTTCTCCGGGTTACGCAGCCCCGACCGCCGCTGCTCCGCCGGCCCACCAGCCTCGGTCCGGACCCCGTCGACGGGCGCCGGAGCACCCGACGACGGCGCGGCACCCCCGTCCGGCCGGTTCTCGGCGCCGGGGCGCTCCTCCACCGGCCCGCTCATCGCTTGAGCAGCCGTCGGGCGTCGGCCACGGTCACCACCGATCCTGTGATCAGCACACCGACCCCGGCCAGCTCGCCCGGTACGTCGGACTCGGCCTCGGCGACGGCCGCCTCGATGGCGTCCGGCATCTCCTCGGCGACCTGCACCCGGTCCGACCCGAAGATCTCCCTGGCCAGCGCGGCCAGCTCGTCAGCGGGCATCGCCCGGGGCGAGCTGTTCCCGGTGACCACGATCGAGTCGAGCACCGGCTCCAACAGCTCCAGCAGGCTGGCCGCGTCCTTGTCGCCGAGCACGGCCAGCACCCCGACCAGCTTGCTGAACGCGAACTCCTCCTGCAACGCGGTGACCGTGGCGGTCATCCCGTGCGGGTTGTGCGCGCCGTCGAGCAGGATCGTCGGGGCGTTGCGCACCTTCTCCAGCCGCCCCGGCGAGGTGGCCGCGGCGAAGCCCTCCCGGACCGCCTCGACGTCGAGCTGCCGGCGCGCCCCCGCACCGAGGAACGCCTCGACCGCGGCGAGCGCCACGGCCGCGTTCTGCGCCTGGTGGGCGCCGTGCAGCGGGATGAAGATCTCCTCGTACACCCCGCCGAGGCCCTGGATGGTGAGCACCTGGCCGCCGACGGCGACCGCCCGGCGCAGCACGCCGAACTCGGAGCCCTCCCGGGCGACGGTCGCGCCGACCTCGGCGCACCGCTCCAGGATCGGCCGGGCGGCCTCCTCCTCCTGCGCCGCCGCGATCACCGTGGCGCCCTTGTGGATGATGCCCGCCTTGTGCAGCGCGATGTCCTCGATGGTGTCGCCGAGCCACTCGGTGTGGTCCAGCCCGATCGGGGTGATCACCGCGACCCCGGCCTGGATCACGTTGGTCGCGTCCTCGGCGCCGCCGAGCCCCACCTCCACCACCGCGACGTCGACCGGCGCGTCGGCGAACGTGGCGAACGCCAGCGCGGTGGTCATGTCGAAGTACGTCAGCGGCTCGGCGGAGCGCTGGTCGACCAGCTCGGCCAGCGGCGCCACCTCCTGGTACATGGCGACGAAGCGCTCCTCGCTGACCGGCTCCCCGTCCAGGCTGATCCGCTCCCGGACGGTCTCCAGGTGCGGGCTGGTGTAGCGGCCGGTGTGCAGCCCGAAGGCCCGCAGCAGCGAGTCGATCATCCGGGCCGTCGAGGTCTTGCCGTTCGTGCCCGTCAGATGGATCGACGGGTACGCGCGCTGCGGGCTGCCGAGCAGGTCGAGCAGGGTCTCGATCCGGTCCAGCTCGAAGTGCATGCGGGTGAAGCCGCGCTCGGCGAGCGCGGCGTCCACCGCGGCGAATTCGGTGCGGTCGGTCACGAGGGCAGCGCCTCCAGTGCGGCGTCGATCCGGACCAGGTCCGTCTCGGCCACCGCGAGCCGCTCCCGGATCTTGGCGACCACGTGCTCGGGCGCCTTGCCGACGAACGCCGGGTTGTCCAGCTTCGCCCGCGCCTGCGCGGCCTCCTTCTCGGCGGCCGCCCGGTCCTTGCTGAGCCGGGCCCGTTCGGCGGCCACGTCGATCGAGCCCCGGGTGTCCAGCGCCACGCTGACCTCGCCCGGCATGGCGAGGGTGGCACTGGCCTGGAAGTCGTCGCCGGGCGCGTCGAGACGGACGAGCGACCGGATCAGCGGCTCGTGCGCGCCGATGCCCGCGGGCCCGAGGCCGTCGAGCCGGGCCGTGACCCGCTGCGTCGGCCGCAGCCCCTGGTCCGAGCGGAACCGCCGGATCTCGGTCACCACCCGCTGCAGGGTGCCGACCTCGCCCTCCGCGGCGTCGTCGACGAGGGTACGGTCGGACGCCGGCCAGGCGGCGGTCATCACACTCTCCCCGCCGGTCAGCGCGGTCCACAGTTCGTCGGTGACGAACGGGATGACCGGGTGCAGCAGCCGCAGCAGCTGGTCCAGCACGTGCCCGAGCACCTGGCGGGTGGCCTCGGCCGCCGGCCCGCCCTCGGCGAGCACCGGCTTGCTCAGCTCCACGTACCAGTCGCAGACGTCGTCCCAGGCGAAGTGGTACAGCAGGTCGCAGACCTTGGCGAACTCGTACGCCTCGAACTGCTCGTCCACCTCGGCGGTGACCTGCGCCAGCCGGGACAGGATCCACCGGTCGACGGTCGACAGCGTGCCGGCCTCGGGCAGCGGCCCGTCGGTGTGCGCGCCGTTCATCAGGGCGAACCGGGTGGCGTTCCAGAGCTTGTTGCAGAAGTTCCGGGAGCCCTGGCACCACTCCTCGCTGACCGGCACGTCCTGGCCGGGGTTGGCGCCGCGGGCCAGGGTGAACCGCGTGGCGTCGGCGCCGAACCGGTCGATCCAGTCCAGCGGGTCGACCACGTTGCCGAACGACTTCGACATCTTCTTGCCGTGCTCGTCGCGGACCATGCCGTGCAGGGCGACCACGTCGAACGGCTGCCGGCCGTCCATCGCGTACAGGCCGAACATCATCATCCGGGCGACCCAGAAGAAGAGGATGTCGTACCCGGTGACCAGCACGCTGGTCGGATAGAACTTCGCCAGGTCCGGGGTCTGCTCCGGCCAGCCGAGCGTGGAGAACGGCCACAGGCCGCTGGAGAACCAGGTGTCCAGCACGTCCTCGTCCTGCCGCCAGCCCTCGCCGGTCGGTGGCTCCTCGTCGGGGCCGACACAGACGATCTCGCCGTCCGGGCCGTACCAGACGGGGATGCGGTGGCCCCACCAGAGCTGCCGGGAGATGCACCAGTCGTGCATGTTGTCGACCCAGGCGAAGTAGCGCTTGGCCAGCTCGGCCGGCTCGATCTTCACCCGACCGTCGCGGACCGCGTCGCCGGCGGCCTTGGCCAGCGGGGCGGTGTTGACGAACCACTGCAGCGACAGCCGCGGCTCGACTGTGGTCTTGCACCGCGAGCAGTGCCCCACGGCGTGCACGTACGGCCGCTTCTCGGCGACGATCAGCCCCTGCTCGCGCAGCGCGGCGACGATGGCCGGGCGGGCCTCGTACCGGTCCAGGCCCTCGAACGGGCCGGGCGCGGTGATGATGCCCCGCTCGTCCATGATCGTCAGGGACGGCAGGTCGTGCCGCTGGCCGATCTCGAAGTCGTTCGGGTCGTGCGCCGGCGTCACCTTGACCATGCCCGTGCCGAAGCTCGGGTCGACGTGCTCGTCGGCGACGATCGGGATCCGCCGGTCGGTGAGCGGGACGGCCACCTCGGTGCCGATCAGGTGCTGGTAGCGCTCGTCGTCCGGGTGCACCGCGACCGCGGTGTCGCCGAGCATCGTCTCCGCCCGGGTGGTGGCCACCACGACCTCGTCGCCGTAGCGGATCGAGACCAGCTCACCCTCGTCGTCGGTGTGCTCCACCTCGATGTCCGACAGCGCGGTGAGGCAACGCGGGCACCAGTTGATGATCCGGTTCGCCCGGTAGATCAGCCCGTCGTCGAAGAGCTTCTTGAACATGGTCTGGACGGCCCGGGACAGCCCCTCGTCCATGGTGAAGCGCTCGCGGTCCCAGTCGACGGCGTCGCCGAGGCGCCGCATCTGGCCGAGGATCGCGCCGCCGGACTCCGCCTTCCACTGCCAGACCCGCTCGACGAACTTCTCCCGACCCAGGTCGTGGCGGGACAGCCCCTCGCCGGCGAGCTGCCGCTCGACCAGGTTCTGGGTGGCGATGCCGGCGTGGTCCATGCCGGGCAGCCAGAGCGCCTCATAGCCCTGCATCCGCTTGCGCCGGTTCAACGCGTCCATCAGGGTGTGCTCGAAGGCGTGCCCCATGTGCAGCGAGCCGGTGACGTTCGGCGGCGGGATGACGATCGTGAAGGGGGGCTTGTCGCTCCCCGCCGACGCCCGGAAGTGGCCGGCGGCTACCCACTGCTCGTACCGTCGCTGCTCTACCTCGCCCGGCTGGTACTGGCCGGCGAGGGTCGGGGCGTCGGGGCGTCGGGCATCCAGTCTCTCGGTCACCTGAGAAAGTCTACGGAGGGCTTCCGGAGACCTCACGTGCGCCACCTCCTGTTCGCGTACGGTGGCGGACATGTCCGACGCGCACCTCACCGAGCGCCCGCTCGACGACGAGCCCGAGCCGGTCGACCTGACCGACGAGCCGATCCAGCTGAGCCGCCGTGACCCGGCACTGGAGCCCGAGCGGCGCCCGGTCTCGCGCCGGCGACGGATCGCCCTGGCCGCCACGCTGGTCGTCGGGTTGGCCGGGCTGGGGGCGCTCGGCGCCGCCGGCTGGCGGGTGTGGGCGCAGAAGGACGCGCACCTGAACCCGCCGGTGCAGATCGCCGGGCTGACCCGCGACGACAGCGACCGGGCCCGGAACACCGCCGACTACCTTCGCGACGGCTTCGCGGCCGACATCGACCTGGACGGAAGCTTCGGCGCCGTCTACAGCGACCCGGCGGACGCGAGGCGGTCCGTTCTGATGTTCGGCGGCACCACCCTGCTCTGGCAGCCCGAGCGGGACCTGGACACTCTCTTCGGCCTGATGGCCGACGAGACCGGCAAGGTGGCCGGCCTGCACAAGGTGAACGCCGGCAGCCTGGGCGGCGTGATGAAGTGCGGTACGACCAGCGGCGACGGCGGTGACTTCGCGGTCTGTGGCTGGGCAGACCACGGCAGCGTGGTGATGGCAATGTTCGCGGGGCGCTCGGTGGACGACTCCGCCGCGCTGTTCCGTCAGCTCCGCGAGGGCATCCAGAGTCGCTGACCTGTTCCGGTTCGCGGGCACCCTTGTTGGCGGTGCCCGCAGGCCGCAGGACGACCCGCGGAAAGGGGTCCTGAAACGCAGTCAGGGTCACCCCGAAGGGTGACCC
>NZ_JBLROB010000022.1:0-102636 GCF_047921475.1 Micromonospora sp. SL4-19 | reverse complement strand
TCCCCGGTCACGCCGTCCGATTGAGCCCAGTCGGGTAGCCCGAGGGAGAGACTCCCTCGGGCTACCCGACCTCGCGCGTGCACCCACAGAATGTCCAGCTGGTCGGTGCGGAGCCTCGTTCAAGCGGCACCGGCCGCCGTCCCTGCCGGATGGTTCGTCAGGCCGGGTTGCCCGTTACCGTGAAGAGACGGGTGCGGCCGATGTTGTCGAACGAGCCGAAGCCCACCCGACCGGAGGTGAAGGTGTTGTCCTTCGCGGTCAGCAGCGGATCCCGGTGCCCGTCGACGTAGACGGCGATCTCACCGGTGGCGGGCAGGTGCACGACTCGCACCTTGTGCCAGTCGGTGTCGACAATCGCCGGGTTGGTGCCGCGGGAGCGCCCGTTCCACTGCTGGTCGATCCGTTCCCGGTCGGCGTTGTTGACCTTGAAGATGCCGTTGTGCGGGTAGATCGTGTTGTCGGTGGACAGGTGCGCGTAGTAGTACTGCGTGTCCGACTGCCAGCCGAAGACAATGATGATGTCCCGGTTGGTGACCTCCACCGGTGTGTCGAGGCGCACCCGCGCGTCGATCTGCACCGACGACCAGGCCGGGCCCTTGGTGAGGATTGCGTACTCGAACGGCCGGCGCGGGCCGGGGCGGCTCACGCCGGCCTCGGCGAGGATCACCTCGTCGCCGTCGAACCGCCACTTCGACGGGGTCACCGGCGCCCAGTTGTCCGCGCCGCCGGTGTGAACGACCTTGGTCTTGCCCACGTCGCCCTCCGCCACCTTCTTGGTGCCGACCACCTTCCAGATCTTCCCGTTGGCCTTGGCCACGATGTAGAGCTCGCCGGCCGCGTCGGTGCCGAAGCGCAGGTCGACCCGGTTCGGGTCACCCGGCGCGCCCGGGCTGGACAGGTCCCGCATCCGCACCAGGTCGCCGGCGGTGGTGTACAGGGCGAGTTGGTGAATGGTGGCGAGCCCCGCATCGCGGCGCATCTCGTCCGCCTCGGTGTACATGATCCGGCCCTCGACGAGGTCGCCGAAGACGTACTTGCCGATCAGGGCCGGCAGGGTGTGGCCGCGGTAGACGAACCCGCCTGCCACCGCGACGCCCACGTCGGAGGTGCAGTTCCAACCCGGGGCCGGGTCGTGGTCGTACGCGGCGACCGGGTAGGTGTAGCCGTACTTCGCGTCGTCGGCCGGCAGCGGGTAGAGCTTGTCGCAGGGCTTGGTAGAAGTCTTGTCGAAGACCCACGACCCCTCGCGCTCGCTCCAGCCGAAGTTGTCCCCGGCCCGCACCTCGTAGATCGACTCGACGGCGTGCTCGCCGATGTGGCCGAGGAACATCTGGCCGGTGGCCCGGTCCCAGCTGAAGCGGTGCGGGTCACGGAAGCCCACCGCGTAGACCTCGCCCACCGCGCCGGCCTGCCCGACGAACGGGTTGTCCGCCGGGATGCCGTACCGGCCGTTGGGCGCGTTGGTGCCCTGCGGGTCGATACGCAGCAGCTTGCCGTGCGGCATCGCCATGTTCTGCGGGTCGGTGTTGCGTACGCCGAGGCCGCCGTCGCCGACCGCCAGGTAGAGCATCCCGTAGTCGCGGTCGCCCGGCTTCACGGTCGGGTTGAAGTTGATCTCCTGGATGCCGTGGACCTGGCCGCCGAAGCCGATGCGCAGCAGCTCCCGGTGGGTGCCGGAGAACGTGTCCGCGGTCGGGTCGGTGGCCGTCCACTCGTTGATGACGCCCTGGTAGATGGTCCCGGACTGGGCGTAGTCCGGCGTCCTGGTGGCGAGCGACGCCTGCTCGGTGTGGATGGTGTAGAACCGGCCGTTGCGCCCGAAGTCGGGGTGGAACGCGACGTACCCGAAGCCCTGGCCGAGGCCGCGGCCGGAGAAGAACTGCGGCGCGAACGTCGCCGCCACGTCCAGGTAGACGTGCGGCACGCCGTTCTCGACCAGGTACAGGTTGCCGTTCAGGTCCGGCACCGCCCGGCGGCCGGAACCGTCGGGCAGCTCGCTGATCGTGTTGATCCGGGCCTTGCGCATCAGCCGCTGGTCGGTCGGGGCTGGGTTCGGTTCCGACTGGGGGAAGCTGGTGAACTCCTGCAGCACCAGCCCGAGCCGGGACTGGGTCGGCGTCTCGCGGATGGGGTCGTAGATGGCCCCGGCGGCCCGGGCGGGCCCCGCGACCAGAGTGGACAGGACAAGGGTGGCGGCAGTGACCCCGGCGGTCAGTGCGGCTCTACGGAGCCTGCCGGTTCTGCCAGCGCGAATGAACACGCGGATTCTCCTTGTGGTTGGGACGGTCCGAGTAACGGTCAGCGGGTCGTCATGTAGCGGTACTGCTTGGCGATGTCGCGCGCCGGGATCACGCTGTCGAGGAACATGAGGCCGTCCATGCGGCAGTCGCACGGGTTGCGTTCCAAGGTGTTCTGCGGGAAGCTGCCGCCGATCTTGATGCCGCGCGGGTCGGTGGCGCTGGTGGCGTGTGGGCCGGGCCCGGACACCTTCCACGGGTCGCCGGCGACCGTGTAGAAGCCGTCGACCGGCTCGCCGTTGCGGTAGAGCGCCATGGTGCCGTTGGTGAAGTCGTATGTGGCGGCGAGGTGCACCCACTCCCCCTTCGGCAGCAGGGTCCGCCAGTCCTCGCTCGCGGCGAACGTCTGCGAGGCGCCACCGTCGAGGCGCCGGCCCAGGGCGACCAGGCGCAGCTCGCCGTTGACGTCGATGAGTTCCAGCAGGGCCCGTACGGCGTGTCCGTCCGAGTCGCCGGTCAGCACACCGGCCAGGCCGATGGCGTTGAAGCGGTCGGTCGGGTTCGCGGTGGTGGAGTTGAGCGCCGGTCCGTCCATCTCCCGCTTGAACCAGCCCATCACCGTCGCACCCTGCGCGTTGTTGAACGCGCGCAGCGTCGGGACGCCGGTGGACGACCAGACCCCGGCCTTCCAGTCGTCGTTGCCGGCGACCTCCGGGTTGACCTGCCGGGTCTGCAACGCGTTGCCGCTGCCCTCGTACGCCTGGTCGGGCACCCGCATGGCCGCGCCGCCGTTGATCAGTTCGATGTCGGTGCCCGAGCGGCCCAGGTCGCGTTCCAGGGCGGGGGCGCCGGGCGCCGGGTGGTCGAAGTCGTAGAAGGCGACTAGGTGCGACCACAGTGCCGGGTGGACGTCGTGCGGACCGGGCCGGTCAGCCTGGGCCGGGCTCGCCCCCGCGGTCAGGGCCAGGCCCAGTAGGGCGGTGGCCGCGACCGCTGCCCGTCTGGTTCTACTCATCGGAGGTGCTCCATTCGTCGTTGCGATGCCGGTCGCTGACGGAAGCGCTTACGTGACGTGTGTGGAACCCTGCTCGGGTCGCTGACTTTGAGGTACGTCTGGACGGGGGCAGATGGCCGGTGCCGTGCGTACGAAAGCGCTTACGAAAGCGCTTTCGTAGCCTATGCTGTGCCTTGCGCCACAGGCAAGAGCGCGGCGCGGATCAATGCTTCCCAGGAGTTGCGGATGCCCAGACCCAGTCCACGAGTGCGCCTCGTCGACGTGGCGGAACGCGCCGGTGTCTCGCTGGCGACCGCCTCGCGTGCTCTGGCCGGGCGGGAGGGCGTCAGCGAGGAGGTGGCCGACCGCGTCCGGCGGGTCTCCCGCGAGCTCGGCTACGTCGCCAACCCGTACGCCCGCACCCTCGCCGGCGGCATCAGCTCCACCGTCGGCCTGATCGTCCACCAGATCGACGACCCCTACTTCTCCGAGATCGCCAGCGGTGTCATCGAGGTGGCCGCCGAGGAGGGGCTGCTGGTCCAGATCGCCCACTCCGGCCGCGACCCGGGAAACGAGCTGCGCCAGCTGCACCACCTCATCGCCCAGCGGGTCGGCATCATCCTGATCGCCGGGTCCGGCTACAACGACCAGCGGGTGGAGGGCGAGGCGCGCGCCGAACTGGCCGGGTTCCAGCGTGCCGGCGGCCGGGTCGCGGTCATCGGCCGGCACGCCCTGGGCGTCGACGCCGTCCTGCCCGACAACGAGGCCGGCGGCCGCGCGATCGCCGCGCACCTGCTGGACCTCGGCCACCGGCGGATCGCCGTCGCTGCCGGGACCCCCGGACTGACCACGGTGGCCGACCGGCTCGCCGGGGTGGCCGCCGCGCTCGCCGAACACGGGCTCTCCCTCGGCGAGCTCCCCGTCGTGCACTCCGACTTCACCCGCGACGGCGGCCGGGTCGCGGCCGAACGGATCCTGCGCGAGCACCCGGACAGCACCGCGATCATCGCGCTCAACGACGCGATGGCCATCGGCGTCCTGTCCACCCTGCGCGCCCACCGCATCCCGGTGCCCGAACGGATGTCGGTGGTCGGCTTCGACGACGTGTCGGTCGCCGCCGACATCGCGCCGAGCCTCACCACGGTGCGCCTGCCGATGACGCAGATGGGGCGGATGGCGCTCACCCTCGCCCTCAAGCCCAAATCGGCCCGCCCGCGCCGCCGTCCCACCGGCCACACCCTGGTCGTCCGCGACTCGACCGGCGCCGCCCCGGTCCTCGGGCGCTGACCTGGGCCACCCCGTCCGCCGCGGCTGATCCGGTCCGCCCAGCCCCGGTCTCCAGCCCGGTGTCGAGAAGACAGATCCGCCGTCGAACCATCGCCGACGGGTTTCCCGCGCCGAGGCCCGGGAAGGCACCGGCATGGCCGATTCTTTCGTGGATGAGGACCTGGCGACGCTACGTGCCATCGCGTACTCCGCCGGGATCCCGGACATCGACCGGATGCCGCACGACGATCTGGTCGCCGCGCTGCGCCGGGCCGGCCTGGCCGAGCCGACAGGCGGGCCGATCGACACCAGCCTGGCCGATCCGGGCGATCCCGGCACGGACGAGGGCGTATACCACGGCCAGGGGGTCGGGCGACGCGAGTCCGCTGGCGGCCCTGCCGCCCAGACGGCGGCGTCCCCAGCGGGCGCGCCGAACCGGGGGCGTTCGGGCACCGACCACTGACCGGCGCTGACGACCAGTTCGACAGCCACCGCACGGGAGGCGACATGAGCGACGACATCAACCGCGTGGCGAAGTCCCGAGCCGACCACCTGCCCGGCGAGACCGCGCACCGAAGCATCGACGACCGCGGCGTGACGCGGGGCCGTACCGGGGATTCCCGCACCGCCGGCCCACCGGACGGCACGGGCACGGCTTCCGGGGTGGAGGGCATGCCCCGCAGCGACCTCAATCTCGGTGACGAGAGCACCGGCGGCCGGGCCGCCGAGCAGGCGATCGGGGCCCTGCCCGAGGAGTCCGGCACCGAGATCGAGGACCGTACCGAACGGTGAGGGTGCGGCGACGACGGCGGCCTCGCTGAGCGTGGCCGCCCCCGTCGCGTGGCGAAAACGTGCAGACCCGCGCCGCGTACGGCCGCGACCCGTCGGCCCCAGGCGACGGCCTACCCGGCAGCCGGTGCGGCGTGGCTGCCGGCGGCGGACGGCCGGTACGACTGCTGCGGCAGGCGGTACGCCAGGTCGATCGCCGTCTCGATGGCCTCGTCCTCGGCCAGCCGGTGCTCGACGACCAAGCGGGCCAGGTAGCCGGCGTCGATCCGCCGGGCGAGGTCGTGGCGGGCCGGGATGGAGAGGAAGGCGCGGGTGTCGTCGACGAAGCCGGAGGTGTTGTAGAAGCCCGCCGTCTCGGTCACGAGTTCGCGGAATCGGCGCATCCCGTCCGGGCTGTCGAGGAACCACCAGGGCGCGCCGAGCCGGACGGCCGGGTAGACGCCGGCGAGTGGGGCGAGTTCCCGCGAGTAGACCGTTTCGTCGACGGTGAACAGGATCATCCGGAAGTTCGGGTCACGCCCGAAGGCGTTGAGCATCGGTCGTAGCGCCCGGGTGAACTCGGCGGTGATCGGGATGTCGAATCCGCGGTCGGAGCCGAAGGCGTGGTGGATGGCGGTGTCGTGGTCCCGGAGCACGCCGGGGTGGATCTGCATGACGAGGCCGTCGTCCCGGGACATTCGGGCCATCTCGAAGAGCATGTGGCCGGCGAACGCGGCGGCCTCGTCGTCGCCCGCTTCGCCGCGGCAGGCCGCCGCGTAGATGCGCTTCGCCTCGACGTCTGACAGGGGCTCAGCGGCGGCGGTGAGGTGACCGTGGTCGGTGGCCCGGGCACCGGCCTCCGCGAAGGCCTCCCGTCGGCTCCGCAGGGCCGCGATGAAGCCGGCGTAGTCCCCGGTGTCGACTCCCGACAGCTTTTGCAGCTCGCGCACCCGGCGGGTCCAGCCGGCGGATTTGACGTGCGTCAGCGCGTCGGGGCGGAACGTGGGGACCACCCGCTCGCCCAGCCCGTCCGCCCGAAGCCGGGCGTGGTCGGCCAGCTCCGAGGTGGCCGGATCGGTGGTGGAGATCAGCTCGATGTTGAAGGCGTCGAGCAGCGCGCGGGGCCGGAAGGCCGGCTGCGCGAGGCGCGCTTCGATGAGGTCGTAGAGCGTGTCCGCGGTGTCCGGGCCGGGGGCCACGTCGATCTTGAGAACCTCGACGATCTCGTGCTCCAGCCAGTACCGGCTGGGGGTGCCGCGGAAGAGGTGCCAGTGGGCACAGAACCGCCGCCAGATCTGGCGGGGGTCGGTCTCGACCTCGCCGCCGTCAACGCGGGGTACGCCGAGGTCCGCCAGCGGTACGCCCTGCGACACGAGCATGCGGGTGACGTAATGGTCGGGTACCACCAGCAGGTGCGCCGGGTCCGAGAACCGCTGGTCCTCGGCGAACACCGCCGCCTCCACGTGCCCGTGCATGCACAGCAACGGCAGCCCCCGAGTGGACTGGTAGATCCGGCGGGCGACGGCACGGATGTCGTCTCCGGCTGGCAGGGCTCGGTCGGGATGCAGACGCAGCTGTGCCACGCAACTCTCCTCGTCGGCAGGGCGGAACAGTCCTGCAAAGGATTGCACCGACCCTGTCCCGAGGCAAGAGGCAGCTCTTTAGGCTTATGAAATCCATACGCACCGAGGTATTGACATTGCGCTGCAATCGGTTTCAGACTGCGAGGCACGCCACATCCGAGGAGGTGAGCCGTGCGAGCAACGATCCGCGAGGTGGCCCGTGAAGCGGGTGTCTCCGCGTCAACGGTGTCCCGAGCGCTGTCGACGCCGGAGATGGTCAACGCCGTGACTCGGGAACGGGTCCTGCGAGCGGCTGAGCGACTCGGTTACGCGCCGAACCGGGCAGCCCGAGGCCTCATCACGGGCCGCACCGGGAACCTGGGGCTGATCGTGCCTGACCTGACCAACCCCTTCTTCCCCAGCGTGGTGAAGGGGGTGCAGGCCCGCGCTCGGGAGGCGGACTACGCGGTCTTCCTCGCCGACACCGACGAGGACCCGACCGCCGAGGTCGGGCTGGTCCGCGCCCTGGCCAAGCAGGTGGACGGACTCATCCTCTGCTCTCCCCGAGGGCGCGAGGAGGAGATCCGCGACCTGACCGAGCACACCACACTCGTCATGGTCAACCGCCGCTTCGGCACCATTCCGTCCGTCGTGTTCGACAGCGCGGACGGGATCCGGCAGGCCATCGCCCATCTCCAGGCGCTCGGTCACCAGCGGGTCGCCTGGGTTGGCGGGCCGCGTACCTCCTGGTCGAACCGGGACCGGGTGCGTGCCCTCCGTACAGCGGCCAGCGCTGCCGGCATGGAACTGTTCGTGGTCGGTCACTTCCCACCCTACTTCGAGGGCGGGGTCGCCGCGGCGGACCTCGTCGTCGCCTCCGGCGTCACCTCGGTGATCGCCTACAACGACGTCATGGCCCTCGGCCTGCTCAGCCGGCTACGGGACCGCGGCGTGGACGTGCCGCAGGACATCAGCGTGATCGGCATCGACAACATCCAGATGTCGGTGATGTCCTCCCCGGCGCTCACCACCGTGTCGGTCAGCAAGGAACAGGCTGGGCGGGCCGCGGTCGACCTGCTGCTCGCCCTGCTGCTGCAGCCCGACGGCGTACGCAACACGCGCCGTGAGCTGCCGACGCAACTTCTCGTGCGCGGCTCCACCGGGGTCGCGCGAACCGCCTGATCACACCCCCCACCACCAAGGCCACGGCCACACCCCGACCACGGGGTGTCGTTCCCAGAGAGGGATCGTCATCATGGGCATTACCCGGCGGAGCGCCCTGATCGCCGCAGCATCGTCCGTCCTCACCCTCACCGCCGCCTGCGGGGCGCCGAACGGCTCCGGAGCCAGCGGTGACAGCACCGGCCCGGTGCCCGAGAAGCCGAAGCAGGCGGTCACGCTCAACGTCCTCGACGTGGCAGGCAACCTTCAGCTGACCCAGGACATGATCGACGAGTTCGTGCAGAAGAACCCCGACATCATCTCCCGGGTCACCTACTCCAAGGCGCCCGCCCCGGAGCTGGCCGGCAAGATCAAGGCGCAGCAGAACGCCAACCGCGTCGACATTGGCCTGGTGCTGACCGGTGTGGACGGTCTCGCCGCCGGCATCGACCAGAACCTGTGGATGGATCTGCTGCCGACCTACGCGGACCGGCTGCCCGGCATGAAGGACTACCAGGAGCCGGCCGCCGCGATGCAGAAGCTGGCGGGCAACGCCGGCGTCACCGTCACCTACTACCCGTCCGGCCCGCTGCTGGAGTACCTGCCCGCCAAGGTGTCCAACCCGCCGACCAACGCCGAACAGCTTCTCGCTTACGCCAAGGCGCACCCGGGCAAGGTCCAGTACGCCCGGCCGGCGAACTCCGGTCCGGCCCGGACCTTCCTGATGGGTCTGCCCTACATTCTCGGTGACAAGGACCCCAAGGATCCGGTCAACGGGTGGGACAAGACCTGGGCGTACCTGAAGGAGCTCAACCAGTACGTCGAGTACTACCCCAGCGGCACGACCGAGACGATGAAGAACCTGGCCAACGGGTCCGTCGAGGTGATCGCCTCGACCACCGGGTGGGACATCAACCCGCGTGTGCTCGGCACCGTGCCGAAGGAGGCGAGGGTCAGCTCGCTGCAGGGCTTCCACTGGGTGACCGACGCCCACTACGCGGTCATCCCCAAGGGCGCCTCCACCGACACCCAGGCAGCGGTGCTGGCACTGCTGAAGTTCATGCTCACCCCCGAGCAGCAGGCCAAGGCCTTCGACCAGGGCTACTTCTACCCGGGTCCGGCGGTGAAGGGGGTCGACCTGTCGATGGCGCCGCAGAAGAGCCAGGACGCGATCAAGGAGTTCGGCCGGCCGGAGTACGACGCGCTCATCGCCAACAACCCGACCGAGGTTCCGCTGGACGCGAAGGATCTCGTCGCGGCGTTCGACCGCTGGGACCGGGAGATCGGCAGCGGAAAGGTTAAGCAGGGATGAGCGCCACCACCTCAGGCTTCTCCGAGCTGCGGCTCGACGGGGTGTCCCGCCGGTTCGGCAGCCAGGACGCGCTGAGCGATCTCGACCTGACCATCCGAGCGGGCGAGTTCATCGCCCTGCTCGGGCCCTCGGGTTGCGGCAAGTCCACCGCGCTGAACTGTCTCGCCGGGTTGCTGCCGCTGACCGGCGGCAGCATCTGGCAGGACGAGAAGCGGGTCGACACCCTGCCGCCGGAGCGGCGCGGTTTCGGCATGGTCTTCCAGAGCTACGCGCTGTTCCCGCACATGTCCGTCCGCGCCAACATCGCCTTCGGCCTGCGGATGCGGCGTCTACCCAAGGACGAGGTCCGTCGGCGTACCGCGGAGGCGATCCGGCTCGTCCGGCTGGAGGAGCACGCGGACAAGCTGCCGGGCCAGCTCTCGGGCGGGCAGCAGCAACGGGTGGCGATCGCCCGAGCGGTCGTGCTCGAGCCGTCGCTGGTGCTGATGGACGAGCCGCTGAGCAACCTCGACGCCAAGCTCCGGCTGGAGATGCGCACCGAGATCCGCCGGCTGCACCAGTCCCTGGGACTGACCACGGTCTACGTGACGCACGACCAGGAGGAGGCGCTGTCGCTGGCCGACCGCCTGGTCGTGCTGCGGGGTGGCCGGGTGCAACAGATCGGGTCGCCGCAGGACCTGCACACCCGGCCGGGCAACTGGCACGTCGCGGACTTCATGGGTTACCGCAACCTGTGGCCGATGCGGGTGCGATCAGTGGAGGCTGGCCTCGCCACCGTCGAGGCCGACGGCCTGCGCCTGGTCGGCGACCCGATCGCCGCGGTCGACCCCGGTACGGCGGTGATCGTCGGCGTGCGGCCGGAGGACGTTCAGGTCGACGCGCCGGGCGCGGAGAACGCGCTCCCGGCCGAGATCGAGGTGGTCGAGTACCAGGGCCGGGAGTTGGCCGCGGAGGCCCGCACCGTCTCCGGCCTGCAGGTCCATGTACGAACCGAGCGGCGGATCGCCCCCGGCGACCGGGTCACCCTGAGCGTGGCGCCGCAGCGCCTGCTGGTCTTCCCCGCCGAGCCCGGCGAGCAACCCGCGCTCGCCCCAGACGACCCGGAGGACGCCGTGACCGAAGCACCGAGGCTGGTCGGATGAGCATCACGGCCGCGCGCCGGACGCCACCGGCCGGCGCGCCTCAGCCCTCCCGGGCGCACTGGCGGCACCGCCTCGCCGAACGGGGCGTCGACGGGCAACTGTGGCTGCTGGCACCGGCGGTGCTCTTCGTCGTCCTGCTCTTCCTGTACCCGTTCTTCTACGGGCTCGGCCTGTCCTTCCAGCCGACCGAGGGCGGCCCGTTCCACGACTACGCACGCTTCTTCGGGGACGCCTACCAGCGGGACACGATGTGGATCACGCTGCGCATCGCCCTTCCGGCTGCCCTGCTGAACGTGCTCGCCTCGGTGCCGATCGCCTACCGGATGCGGGGCCGGTTCCGCGGCAAGCGGCTGGTCACCATCCTGCTGGTGGTACCCATCACGCTGGGCACGGTGCTGACCGCCCAGGGCCTGCTCAGCTTCCTCGGTCCAACGGGCTGGTTCAACCGGATACTGCTGGCCCTGCACCTGACCGACGAACCGGTGCGGCTGGTGCACAACTACTGGGGTGTCTTCTTCTCGCTGATCATCACCGGGTTCCCGTTCGCCTTCCTGCTGGTGCTGTCGTATCTGACCGGCATCGACCCGACCCTGGAGCGGGCGGCGGCCACGCTGGGCGCGGGCTGGTGGCAGCGGTTCCGGATGGTCACGCTGCCGCTGCTGATGCCGGGGCTGGCAACGACCTTCTGCCTGACGTTCGTGCTGGCCTTCAGCGTGTTCCCGTCCGCCGTGCTGGTCGGCAACCCGGCCGGCGAGACCCGGGTCATCTCCATCGCCGCATACCAGGCGGCCTACGAGCAGTACGACTACCCGTACGCGTCCGCGATCGCCATGATCATGGGTTTGATCGAGCTGGTCGTCATCTCGGTCGTGCTGCTCGGCCGCACCCGCCTCTACACCGGCTCGACGGGAGGTAAGGGCTGATGAGCACCGTCACCGAGATCCGCCCTGGCGCGACAGCCACCGCCGAGGTCCGACCCCGACGACGGCTGGTCGCGCGTCCAGCCGCCTGGCTGGTCTGGGGCGTGGTCGTCTTCTTCTTCCTCAACCTGCTCGGCGTCGTCGGATCCGTCCTGGTCAGCTCCTTCGGCCAGCGCTGGTTCGACACCTGGCTGCCCGACGGCTACACCGGCAAGTGGTACGGCGAGGCGTGGCACGAATTCGCGCTCTTCGACGTCATCGTCGTCACCCTGCAGGTCTCCCTGCTGGTCGTGGCGCTGTCTCTGCTGGTCGGGGTGCCGGCGGCCTACGTCCTGGCCCGGCGCAACTTCCCCGGCAAGCGGGTGGCGTACCTGGTTTTCCTGCTGCCGATCCTCATGCCGCCGATCACCTACGGCATCCCGCTGGCGACGGTGCTGTACAAGTTCGGCCTCGCCGGTCATCTCTCGGGCGTCGTGCTGGCGAACCTCGTGCCGTCGGTGCCGTTCGTGATTCTCACGATGACGCCGTTCATCGAGCAGATCGATCCGCGGATCGAGAGTGCCGCCCGGATGTGCGGTGCGGGGCTGGGGTCCGTGTTCGTCCGGGTGCTGGCGCCGCTGCTGCTGCCCGGGATGCTCGCCTCGGCCATCCTGGTCCTGGTCCGGACCGTCGGCATGTTCGAGCTGACCTTCCTGACCGCCGGCCCGGACTCGCAGACGCTCGTCGTCGCCCTCTACTACTCGATGTCCGCGGCGGGCATCCGGGCGCAGCAGTCCGTGGATGCCATGGCGATCATCTACACGTCGATGATGCTGGTGCTGCTCGTGGTCAGCCTGCGCTACGTCAACCCCACGCAGCTGGTGGCCCGGGTCAAGGAGGAGCCGGAGTCGTGAGCGGCGTGATCGAGCTGCTGCGCCGGCAGCGCGTCCTGCCGGTGCTGCGGCTGCCGTCTCCGGCGGCGGCCACGACGGCGGCGACGGCGATGTTCGCGAACGGCATGCGGGTTGTCGAGGTGACCGCCACGACACCGGACTGGGCCACCGCGGTGCGGGACGCGCGCCGCGAGGCGCCCGACGGGGCGCTGGTTGGGCTCGGCACCGTGACCAGCGGGGCGCTGGCCGCACAGGCCGTCGAGGCGGGGGCGCAGTTCCTGGTCAGCCCGTGGCCGGCGGCCGACGTGCGGGCGGTCGCGGACAGCGCCGGGCTGCCCTTCCTGCAGGGGGCGTTCACCCCCGGCGAGGTGGCGGCCGCCGCCGCGCACGGACCGGTCAAGGTGTTCCCCGCCCATGTCGGTGGCCCCAGCTTCCTGGTCAGCCTGCGGCAGCTGCTGCCGGGAGCGGACCTCGTACCGACCGGGGGGATCGCGTTGGAGGCGGTGCCGGACTGGCTGCGGGCCGGTGCGTGCGCGGTCGGCGTCGGCAGTGACCTGCTCCGGCCGGGTGCGGCGGACCGGCTCCGTTCCCTGCTGCGCGCATTCGAGGAGACGTCATGAACAAGTCGTCGGCGCCGTACCTGCCGGCGAACCGGCTCGAGGACGGCACGGTGCACCCGTGCTGAGCAGCGGCACCACCCCGGATGTCCTCGTTCTCGGCGAGATCCTGGTCGAGCTGACCGCGCGGGAACCGCTGCGGGACGGCGCGGCGCTCCGGCTGGGTTTCTCCGGGGACGCGCTGAACGCGGCCGCGGCCGCCGCGGCCGCCGGCGCGCACACCTGCCTGCTGGCCCGGGTGCCCGACGACGAACTGGGCGACGAGCTGGTGGCGCGGGTGGCCGGACTCGGCATCGACACGTCGTGCCTGATCCGCACCCGCGGGCAGCACGGCCTCTACCTGCAGCACGCCGACCCGTCCGGGCAGCGCGAGTTCGTCTACGTCCGGCGCGGCAGCGCCGGCTCCGGGTTGTCCGCCACGGACGTACCTGAAGACCTCGTCGGGCGCGTCGGTGCGGTGCTGTCCAGCGGCATCGCCTGCGCGATCTCGACGACGACGTTCGAGGCGGTGCGGGTGGCCGCCCGCGCCGCCCGCTGTTTCGTCTACGACCCCAACTGGCGGCCACGCCTGGTCGGCGCCGACACCGCCGGCGCTCACCTGCGGGCGCTGGCCCCGCACGCACGGCTGGTCACGCCGGCCTGGCCGCGGGAAGCCGCCGCGCTGCTCGACACCGCGGTGCCGGGTCCGGCCGCGGCATGCGCCGCGTTCCGCGCGCTCGGCGCGGCAGCGGTCGCCCTCACCCAGGGCGCCGGCGGCGTCCTGCTCGACGACGGCGGGCAGCGGACCGAGATTCCCGCGTACCCCGCGGAGCAGATCGTCGACCAGACCGGCGCCGGCGACGTGCTGGCCGGCACCGTGGCCGCCCGGCTGGCCCTCGGCGACGGCCTGCCGGACGCGGTCCGGCTCGGCGCGGCCGCGGCGGCGCTGTCGCTGCGGGGCCACGGCGGCACGGGATACCTGCCGGAGCTCGCCGAGTCCCGCCGGCTGGTCGCACAAATCGGAGTGGAGGTGCCGGGATGAGCCTGGTGGTGCTGCACGAGAGCGACGACGTCGCCGTGGCGACCACAGCGATGCCGGGCGGGATCCCCGTGGCGGTACGCGGGGCGGACGAGGTGACGCTGCGCGGCGACCTGCCCGCCGGGCACAAGGTCGCGCTGCGGGACCTGCCCGCCGGGGCACTGCTACGCAAGTACGGCCAGGTGATCGGGCGTACGCTCGCCGAGGTCCGCGCCGGCGAGCACGTGCACGTGCACAACCTGGGCATGCCGGAGAACACCGCCATCCGTGCGGCGCAGAATGCGACGGGCTCCGCCGCGCGGCTGCCCGCCGACCTGCGGCGTAGGTTCCACGGCTACCGCCGGCCGGACGGGCGGGTGGCCACCCGCAACTACATCGGCGTGCTCACCACGGTCAACTGTTCGGCGACGGTGGCGCGCAAGGTCGCCCGACTCACCGAGGACCTGGCCGAGGACATCGACGGCGTCGACGGCGTGGTGGCCCTGACCCACGGCACCGGCTGCGGCATGGCGGCGCAGGGCGACGGCTGGGATCTGCTGCGGCGCACCCTGGCCGGGTACGCGTGCAACCCGAACATCGGCGGCCTGGTGGTGATCGGGCTCGGCTGCGAGGTCAACACGGTTGCGGGCCTGATGGCGGACCTCGGTGTGGCCGACCACGTGCCGGTGTCGTCGTACACCATTCAGGAGCTGGGCGGGACCTCGTCGGCGGTGCAGCGCGGCGTTGACCTGGTCCGCGGCATGATGGGCGACCTGACCGGCACGGCGCGTACCGAGGTGGACGTGGCGGAGTTGGTGCTCGGCCTGCAGTGCGGCGGATCCGACGGCTGGTCCGGCCTGACCGCGAACCCGGCCCTCGGTGTCGCGTCGGATCTGCTGGTCGCCGCGGGCGCCACCAGCGTCCTCGGTGAGACGCCGGAGGTGTACGGGGCGGAGCACCTGCTGGCCGCCCGGGCCACCAGCCCGGCGGTGGCGGACGCGTTACTGGCTCGTATCCGCTGGTGGGAGGAGTACACCCGGCAGCAGGGCACGACGCTGGACGCGAACCCCTCCCCCGGTAACAAGGCCGGCGGCATCACCACGATCCTGGAGAAGTCGCTGGGTGCGGTGGCCAAGGCGGGCCACAGCCCGCTTGCCGCGGTCCGCGAGTACGGCGAGCAGATTCCCCGGCCGGGGCTGGTGTTCATGGACACCCCCGGCTACGACCCCGTCTCGGTGACCGGGATGGTCGCCGGCGGAGCGAACCTGATCTGCTTCACCACCGGCCGCGGTTCGGTATTCGGCAGCCGCCCGGTGCCGACCGTCAAGCTCGCCACCAACGCGGAGCTGGCCGCCCGGATGGTCGGCGACGTCGACCTGGACTGTTCACCCGTGGTGGAACAGGCCGTACCGCTGGAGGAGATGGGCCGCCGGGTGTACGACCTGCTGCTCGACGTCGCGTCGGGGCGGCGCACCGCCAGCGAGGAACTGGGCCTGGGCGGAGAGGAGATCGTGCCGTGGCAGCTGGGGGCGGTGCTGTGAGCGACGAGGCCGAGGTCGGGCAGCGGCTGCGCCTCGACGCGCTGGACAGACTGGCCGGGCCGGACCGGCCCTGGACCGGCCCGCAGGTCGATCCGCGCGCGCTGCGGGTCGGGATCGTGCACCTCGGGATCGGGGCCTTCCACCGAGCGCACCAGGCCGTCTTCACCGAGCTGGCCGCCGCGGCGACCGGCCGCGACGACTGGGGCATCACGGGCGTCACCCAGCGGTCGGCATCTGTACGCGAGCAGCTGATGCCGCAGGACGGCCTCTACACGGTGCTCGAACGGGGTGCCGACGTGGCGTCGCTGCGCGTTGTCGGAAGCGTCCGGGAGGTCGTCTTCGGTGCCGGCGACCCGGCGGCGGTCGTCGACCGGATCGCGGACCCGGCGGTACGCCTGGTCACGCTGACCGTGACCGAGAAGGGGTACCGACGCGACGGCACCGGCGGGCTGGACCGGTCGGATCCGGAGGTGGTGGCCGATCTCGCCGGCCGGCCACCCCGGACCGCCATCGGCCAACTGGTACGCGGGCTGCAGCGCCGGCACGCGCAGAGCGGGGCACCGGTCACCGTGCTGCCCTGCGACAACCTCACCGACAACGGTCAGGTGCTGCGCGGGCTGGTGCACGACTTCGTGGCCGCGCTGCCCTCGGCGCAGGCGGCCGGATTCGCCGACTGGATCGCGAGCTCGGTGCGTTTTCCCTCCTGCATGGTCGACCGGATCGTGCCGGCCACCACGGAGGAGGATCGCGCCGACGTCCGGCGGGCACTGGGCCTCGAGGACCGGGGCGTCGTGGTCGCCGAGCCGTTCAGCCAGTGGGTGGTCGAGGACGACTTCGCCGCCGACCGACCGGCCTGGGAACGCGCCGGCGCGGTGCTGACCGCCGACGTGGCCGGCTGGGAGGCGGTGAAGCTGCGCATGCTCAACGCCAGCCACTCCCTGCTCGCCTACCTGGGCGCCCTGGCGGGGTACGACACCATCGCGGCCGCGCTCTCCGACGATCGACTGTCGGCGGCCGCGGAGGCCCTGATGGTGGAGGACGTGACGCCCACCCTTCGGGTGCCCGACGGGCTCGACCTGACCGACTACCGGCGCCAGGTGCTGACCCGCTTCGCCAACCCGGCGCTGCGGCACCGTACCGTGCAGGTGGCGATGGACGGCTCGCAGAAGCTGCCGGTGCGACTGCTGGGCACGGTGCGGGACCGGCTGGCCGCCGGGGCGGTGCCGCGGCACGCGGCCCTCGCGGTCGCGGCCTGGATGGTGTACGTGTCGCAGGGCCGCGATGTGCGGGGGCGAAAGCTTCCGCTGGACGATCCGATGGCCGACCGGCTGCAGGCCGCTGCCGCGACAGCCGACGGTGAGCCGCATCGCCTCGTCGAATCGCTGCTGCGCATTCCGGAGATCTTCGGCGCGGATCTTCCCGAGCACGACGGGTTCCGGACGGTGCTGGTGGACCACGTCGCGCGGCTGCTGAAGGGCTGATCCCGAGTCCTGTTCGACACGGCGGTGCCGCTGCCCCGGTCGGGGCAGCGGCACCGCCGGTCGAGGCCTATCGACTGCCCGGTCGGGGCGGGGCGGTGGAGCCGCGTACGGCCAGCTCGACCGGCACCCTGGTCGCCGTCGTCGACGGCCTGGTGCCCTCGGTAGCGAGCCGCTGCCAGGCCAGCCGGCCCACGGTCCGCTTGGGCACGGCGACGGTGGTGAGCCCCGGTGGCGTCAGCCCGCTGAGCGGGATGTCGTCGAACCCGGTCACCGAGACGTCGTCCGGCACGGCGACCCCGAGTTCGCTGAGCCGGCTCAGCACCCCCAGCGCGACGTAGTCGTTGAAGGCGACGATCGCCGTCGGTTTGTGCCCCAGGGCCTCCTCGGCCGCCCGGTGGCCGTCCGGGGCCGTCGACCCGCACGGGATCTGCACGAGGTCGAGCCCGCGGCCGGCGGCCGCGCGCAGGGCGCGCAGGCGCTGGCCGTCTGACCACGCGTTGGGCGGTCCCTGCAGGTAGACCAGGCGTCGGTGCCCGAGGGAGGCGAGATGTTCGTACAGCTGCGTCATCCCCTGGTGGTAGTCCACCAGCACCGCCGCCACCGACGGGTCCCGCACCAGACGGTTGACCAGCACCAGGGCCGGGAGCTTGGCGGCCAGCTCCCGGACCCGGGTGGTGCTCATCCGTGGTGAGCAGAGGATCACGCCGTCCACCCACCGTCCCATTTCGGTGGCGACGCGGTACTCGACCTCGGGATCCTCGTCGGTGTCCGCCACGAGGGTGCGCCATCCACGCTCGCCGGCCGCCGGCGTCGCACCCTTGAGCACCTCGGCGAAGTAGGGGTTCGCGAGGTCCGGGACGACGACGCCGACGGTGTGCGAGCGTCCGCTGAGGAGCACCTGGGCTGCGGGGTTGGGCCGGTAGTCCAGCCGCGCGGCGGCCTCGCGTACCCGCTCGGCCAGGTCGACCGAGACCGGCTTGGCGCCGGTCAGCACCCGGGACACGGTCGCGGTGGACACCTGCGCGAGTCGGGCCACGTCGTGGATGGTCGACCGTGGCGGTGAACTCCTGGGCGTTCGCTGCTGCACCGCCTCATTTGACCATGTGGCCGCCCGCGGTCTGGACAACCGGCTCAGCCAGCTGCGGACGCGAGCGCGAGCGGCTCGCCGTTCTCGGTGACGTTGCGCAGCACGACGTTGTCGACGTACTCCACCACGCCCGGCTTGCGAGTGGTGCCGAAGTCCACGTTGGTGAGCTTCACGCCGTTGATGTGGTCGTCGGCGTAGCCGCGCAGGTTGAGGCTGCGATCGGCCTGGCGGACGGTCAGGTTCTGTACGTCGATGTTGCGCACCACCGGGTTGAACCCGTAGCCGGGGCCCTCCTCGTAGTAGAAGTTGATGTCGATGACGGCGCCGGCGACCTCGCCGATGCGGATGTCGCGGGCGTAGATGTCGGTGATGAACCCGCCGCGGACCGAGTTCGTCTTGAACCGCAGGGCGATGTCGAGGTTGGGGCTGGACATCTCGCAGTTACGGGCGAAGACGTTGCGCACCCCGCCGGACATCTCGCTGCCGATGGTCACCCCGCCGTGGCCGTCGCGCATCAGGCAGTCCTCGATGAGGATGTCCTCGCTCGGTACGTTGACCCGGCGCCCGTCGGTGTTGCGGCCGGCCTTGATCGCGATGCAGTCGTCGCCGGTGTCGAAGGTGCAGCCGCGGATGACGACCATGCGGCTGGCCTCCGGGTCGCAACCGTCGTTGTTCGGCCCGTGCGAGTTGACGGTGACGTTCTGCACCAGCACGTTCTCGGACAGCGTCGGGTGGATCTCCCACATCGGCGAGCGAAGGATCGTCACGCCCTCGATGACCACGTTGCGGCAACGGTACGGCTCGATGAAGGACGAGCGCAGATAGTCGCCCTCGCCGAACACCCGCTCCTCGACCGGCACGCCCTGCTCGGCCATCGCGAACAGCCGGGCCCGGGCGGCGTCCTGCTTCGGGTCGCCCTTCTTCCAGCCGTACTCGGCCTTGCCCTTCCACGGCCACCAGTGCTCGTTGTCCGCCTGGCCGTCCAGCACCCCAGAGCCGGTGACCCCGATGTTCTCCTGCTCGAAGGCGTAGATCAGCGGGGAGTAGTTGTAGAGCTCGACGCCCTCGAACCGGGTCAACACGGCCGGCAGGTAGTCGGCGGGGCGCTGGCTGAACAGCACCACCGCGTCGGCGGTGACGTGCAGGTCGACGTTGCTGAGCAGGTGGATCGGCCCGGTGAGGAACCGGCCGGCCGGAACCAGCACGTGCCCTCCCCCGGCCCCGTGGCAGGCGGCGATCGCCTGCCTGATCGCCTCGGTGCAGTCGGTCGTGCCGTCACCGACGGCGCCATACTCCTGGATGTCGAACCAGCGGTTGGGGAAGTGCGGGCGGCGCACCTTGGCGCTGATGTACTCGGCGCGGGCCCAGGGGTTGCCGGGGGGCGTGGGATCGGCGCTCGCCCGGCCGGGGACCAACGATGCGAAGGCTGCGGCGGAGGCGGCCGCGCCCGCCCATCGGAAGAGATCGCGCCTGCTGTGCTCGGTAGCCATGGTGGGTTCTCCTGGTTCTGCTGGTCGCAGGGTAGGTAAAGCTTTTCCTACCCTGCGGAATGATCGGCGTCAACGGATTGACGGACGGGGGCAGCTCCTGCGACGCTGGCCGGCGGGAAAAGCTTTGCCTGCCCCCTCCGCACCGGGTGCGCCTTCCCGGGGTCGGCGCGGGCCCGCGCTGCCGGGCAGATTGAAGGTAGAGGTCGTGGAACGATGACGAACGCCACCCGCAGAACATTCCTGGGAACTGCTTTGACGGCGCTGGTGCTCTCCATCGCCCCACCCGCCCTTGCGGTCAGCCCCGCCACTGTCCCGGAGTCCGTGTCCGTCGTCCCCTCGGCGGAGGGCATCCACGTCGTTGGCATCTCGAGCGACACGATCACCCTGGCTTCCGGTGACACGTTCATCTATACGGTGGACACCCCCGAGGGTCAGGGCCGCACCACACTCGAGGTCAAGACGGTGGACCAGCTGCTGAAGGAGATCACCTCCAAGGACCGTTCCGCCCAGACCTACACGGTCGAGGACTCGCAGGGTGCTCAGAAACAGGCCACTGACCGCGTCGTGCCGGGCGACGTCCTCACCGTGACCGCGGAACACAAGACACACCACTACGCGATCGACGTCGTCAAGGGCGCGGTGCGCGGCCAGCTGGAGCTGCAACACGACGTGATCACCGCGAACACCAGTTCGAACGTGGTCGTGAACTTCACATCCGGGATGAGAAGTCCGGCCACCGACGTGCGTGTGAAGGTGCCACGAGGAATCCGCGCCACGATGGACCACACGACCGTCAACGTCATCGGTCGGGGAGAAGTCAGCCTGTCCGGGCTCGCGACGCAGTCGGTCGGCAGGGTCGGAGCGGGCTACCGGTTCCCGAGAGTGGGGACGGCCACGATCGAGGACGCTCAAGACGGCAGCCAGGTCATCACGTTTCGCGGGCTCGACCTCAGGCCCTCGAACGGCACCGACCTGCAGATCCGGTTCACGGACGTCTCGGTCAGGCAGGGCAGCTACTCGTTCGAAGTCTCCTACACCACCTCCGAGCCCGAGAAACTGACGAGCCCGGCAGCCACGGCCAGCCTCCAGGTCGTCAAGGCCGTCAGCGACTTCCATCGCGTGCTGGACAAGAGCCTGACCTACAAGGAAACCCTGGACACCTACACCAAGGCGCGATTCAAGTGGACGACGCCCCGGTTCCCATCATCCGTCAGGTTGATGCAGTCGACGGACGGGGGCGCAACCTGGACGCAGAGCAAGGCCACGATCGACACCAGCATCGGCGAAGTCGAGGTCGAGGACCTGACACCGAACACCGAGTACGGCTTCAAGCTGCAGGTCACAGGCGGTGAGAACAACGGCGAGTCGAACGTCGCAACGTTCTACACCGGCAAGCTGGACGTCAAGCTGATGGGGGCCAAGGGCGACGGGCTTGCCGACGACACGGAAGCGATCAATCGGGCGGTCCGCTACCTGAACAAGATCGGCGGCGGGACGTTGCTGTTCGAGAACGGCAAGTTCAACGTCAGGACCGTCCACCTGCTCAGCAACGTCTACCTGTACGTCAACAGGGATGCGACCATCTCCGCGATCAAGGGCGCCGACGCGCCTGAGACCTCGTACTTCTCCGACCGGGCCTATCGCTCGGGTACGTCTCCGACCGACACGGGGCCCTACCGGGACCCCGAGAACTACACGACCAAGCAGGACGTCGGCCACACCTACTTCAGGAACAGCATGTTCTTCGGTGAGCGGGTCGACAACGTCAAGATCATCGGGAATGGCCGGATCACGGGCAACGGCAACCTCGTGACCAGCGACGGCGTCATGAACAACGCTCCCGACCTCAGGGCCGACAAAATGGTGACCCTGAAGCTCAGCACCAACGTCGAGATCGGCGGGCTCGACAACGGCTTGGACCTCTGGTACGAGGAGACCGACTCACCCACGACCGACCAGCCGTACTACATCAAGAGCCTGGCCAAGGACGGCACGACCGAGTCGAGGCAGACAGACATCAGCAACATGCTGAAGGTCGACAACGCCGGACACTTCGTGCTGCTGGCCACCGGCACGGACCACATCAACACGCACGACTTCTACTACGACAAGGGCAAGGGCGGTCAGGCGCGGGACGTCTTCGACTTCATGCAGAGCAGCTACGTCACCGCCAGGAACATCTACGCCAAGGGAACGTCCGACGACATCGTCAAACCCGGCAGCGACTCCTCCCTGGGGTTCACCAGGCCGGCGACCGACTTCTACGTCCGGAACATCATCGGCGACACGAACTGCAACCTCTTCCAGATCGGCAGCGAGACAGCCGACGACATCAGGAACGCGTACGTCGACAACATCTATGTGCTGGCCGGCAACAAGGCCGGTTTCTCCATCTCCACCAACGACGGCGCGACGGTCGAGAACATCTACCTGAACTCGGGTAGGACGGGACCAGTACACCACCAGGCGCAGATGCGACGCACGCGGGCCCCCTTCTTCATTTCGATCTCCAACCGTGGCCGCCTGATCGGCGGGCAGGCGCAGCGAACGAAATTTATGGAAAACGGCGTGCAGCGGGACGAGTTGCTGAGCACCACCGTCAACATCGGCCACGTCCGCAACGTTCACGTCAAGGACGTCAACATCGAAGAGGTCTACGGGGGCAGTCAGTACGGCGACCCCTCGAAGCGATGGGTTCCCTACACCAACCAGAGCAAGGCGACGCCGATCATCGCCGGCTACAAGGTCGGCGAGGGCGGACCGACCCTCCCGGACGGCCGCGCCATCGGCTACGTCGAGAACGTCACGTTCGAGAATGTGAACCTGCTGGTGAAGGGCGGCAACAGCTACGAGGACTCGCAGATCAGCCCTCCGGAGCTCGGCGTGGGTAAGTACAACGTCGCCGACTTCGGGGTGCAGCCCTCCTACGGGTTCTGGGCGAGGCACGTGCAGGGATTGAGCTTCAAGAACGTGACGACGAACTTCGAGGGCAACGACGACCGCTACGCCTTCGTGCTCGACGACGTCAAGAACGCGGAGCTCGACGGTGTGACGATGGTGAGGGGAAGAAACAACCCCAGCGTCATCGAGCTGAAGAACGCCAGCAACATCACCGTGCGTAACTCCGCCTTCTACGACGGCACCTGGGGAAACCAACTGACTCCTCTCCAAAACCTCACCAACGTGACAGTGTCGGACGCCCAGGCCTATCCGCCGAAAGTGACGGATCCGCACAACACCGCAATCCAGCTCAAGCGGGGCGGGCACGACAACGTGACGGGCTTGGACACCGAAGCACGGGTCGTCACGGCGGTGCTGGGGTCCACGGTGGCCGACCTGACCACGCAGATCGAGTCGACGGACGGCTCCGCCCAGACGTACGCCGTCGCCGCTCCCGACGGTCGCCCGAGGAGCGCGGCCGAATTGATCGACACCGGGGACAGCCTGATCGTCACGGCGGAAGACGGCACGACGCGAGCGGAGTACGGGATCGTCGTCCCACTTGAGCTGGTGATCGAGGGAGAGTCGCAGCTCGGTTCGGTCGAGAAGAGTATCCCCAGCATCACCCTTTCCACCTCCTCGACGAACGGGAGGACGTACCTGCAGACCAGCTCGGTGCCGGCCGGGGAGTGGATCCAGTTCCCCGTCGATGTTCCCGTCGCAGGCACCTATGACGTGTCGTACCAGTACAAGACGAACACGTCCGGAAGGGCGACGGTCCAGGCGTACGTGGACGGGGTCGCGAGCGGGGCGGCGGTCGACCAGAACAGCTCGACGGCCAACGTGTACGTCCCGGTGAGCCTGGGGAAAGTGACCTTCGCGGAGGCCGGAAAGCACACGGTCCGCTTCGAGGCCGTGAAACCAGGGTCGATCGTCATCGACTACATCAAGCTCACGAAGGTAGCCGGCTGACAAGCAGGTTGACAGGCGGTGAGGTCGGGGGCGCTCCACGCGCTGCCCCAGCCTCACCGCCACTGTCGGCGACCTACGCCGCCGCGGCGTCGGCCTCAGGCATCAGCCCCGACACGACGTCGCCCTGGTCGCCGTGAACGTCGACCTGGTGGTGCACTGCGTCAAGGACGTACCCGGGGACCGGCCGGCACCGGCAGGCACGGTGATGGCCGCCTACCTCACCCGCGACGACGTCCGGGACTGCCTCGTACACCCGGGCGGACTGCGCATCGAGCAGCTACCCGCCAGCACCCGGATCGGTACCTCCGCGGTCCGGCGGGTCGCGCAGCTGGCCCTGCACTGGCCGAACCTGGTGCCGGTGGCCATCCGCGGCAACGCGAACAGCTGGCTGGCCAAGCTCGACGCCGGCGAGACGTACGACGCGCTGCTGCTCGCGGTCTCCGGCCTGCAGCGGATCGGGCAGGCCGACCGGATCACCCACCCGATCGACGTCGACATGATGGTCCCGGCCGTCGGCTCCGACACCCTGGTCCTGCAATGCCGCGACGACGACACCGGCACCCGTGACCTGGCCTCGAGCCTCAGCGACCCGCGGACCGGGCAGGAGACCGTGGCCGAGCGGACCATGTTGCACATCCTGCAGGGCAACTGTCACTCACCGATTGCTGCCCTCGCGCGCACCGAGCCCGACGGGCGCCTCGGCCTGCGGGCGAGGGTGATCAGCCTCGACGGCAAGACGGTGCTCGACGTGCACGAATGGGCGGCGGACCCGATCACCCTCGGGACCTCCGTCGGGCCGACGAGCAGCGATTCGAGGTCGCCGGAGAAGTCCCGGGACAGGCCGCTACCGGTGCCATCCACGCCCTGCACGCCGACGGTCACACTGCGCGGTGCGACGTCGGCAATCGTGATCGCGTACGAACGGGCGTTCGTGATCACGACGTTCCAGTGCGCCATCCGGGCTCCGAACAGGGGACCCGACGCCGCCGAACCACCCACCGATCCGTTGTTTTCGACGGTGATGGCCGTTCGTGCGTTCTCGAACGGCAGAGCGCGGTGGGTGTCGAACGTGCCCTCCGACATGCGGCCACGCCGGTAGACATTCCCGGACGAGAGGCCCTCGAGGTTAAGGCCGTGATGGACGGCCCCGGACGGAACCGGGACGATGAACCGCTCGATCTCGAAGTGCTCCACCAGGTTGTCGTTGGACTGCATACGACAAGCGAAGCTGTGATGGGCGGCCCGTCCGCCGACGGCGACCTCCGTGAGGGTGACCGACTTGGCTGAGGTGAACCCGAAGCCGAGGTCGCAGTTCTCGACCCGCACGTCACGCGCCCAGCAGTCGTGGACGGCTTGGAAGCAGACGCCGTTCGAGCCCGGATGCCTGTTGTGCGCCGTCTGGGGAACCAACTCGTTCCGGATGGTGAGGCGCTCGACGCCCGCCTCGGAGACGGTGGGGCCGATGTCGCGTAGCCGTGCGGGCCAACCGGGCCGGAGGTCGTACTTGAGTGGTTGGGACAGCCGGATCAGGCGTTTGTTGAACACCGCCTCGACCCGTACCGGCCACTGCAGCGTCGCGTACTGCACATACTGGCCGCCGGATCCCGTCACGAGCTGCGGTGCCCGGCGCGGCCAATCGTAGCTCTGAGTGCCGGGTACGTCGCCGGCCAGGTGCCTCAGCAGGCCGGCGTCCGACGGGTTCTGGCACTCCAGGACGACCATGTCACCGGCGCTCAGCCGGCTGCTGTCCGACACGACAAGGGTCTGCTGGCCGCGCGATGCCGCGCCGATCTCGGCGAGCACGTCGCCGAGCAGCCAGCCCTCGGTTCCGGCGTAGTCCTCGGCCTCGCATTGCGCCCGGCGCTCCGGCGACACGAACCAGATCTGTCCGCCCGTCCAGGACCAGCGGCTGTTTCCGCTGTCCTGTCGGTTCGGTCGGTAGCCATCATCGAGGGTGCGCGTGAAATGCAGCACCGTGGAATCCCGACTGGCGCCGCGGAGCACGACGTTGGACCAGTGCATCCAGACCGGTCCGGACAGGGTGTAGACCCCTGGTGGCACCAGAACGACGCCTCCACCGTTCTCGCCCGCCCAACGGATGGCGTCATTGAACGCGGCCGCGCTGTCTGTCCCGTCGGTGCGGGCACCGAAATCGGTGACCTTCGCGACGACGGGAGGCGTCGGCGGTTTACTGCCGAGTCGGTAGCCGGCGCGGGACACGTCGGGCACCAGCGGATGGGAGCCAGGTGCCGCTCGCCACTGTTCCAGCAGGTCGGCGGAAGCATCGCTGTCTTGGCTGACCGTCGCCGCCTCTGCTGCCTGGGCGGGAGGAGCGGTGCCGGTCAGCGCGGTGGCGGCGGTGGCTGCCGCGCCCAACCCGAAGAGCCCACGTCGAGTGATGGCGGGACGCGCGCTGGTGGACGGCATGGCAATTCCTCCGGGACCGGGTGCGGGGCGGCGGATGGGTGAAACGGTTCGCGAGCAAGAACGACCACACCAGAGGGCCATCGGAGGAGTCAATGGGTTCCCGCTTTGAAACATGTTTCGAACGTCGCTCGCCGGCCGAGCCGGGCCGGAGGCACCCCGATGGATCCGACAGCCGTCTTGCCGATCCACGAGGCCAGCGGTAAACGGCGCAACATCCAGGTCCGTTACACAATAACTGTCATTATGATGTAGTGTCGTTATGTCCATTTTGTTCGCAAGGTTTTTGGTATTGCCGTTACCGGTAATCCGATTATCGGCGTCCGATGGAGCGCCGAGCAGCTCGGCAGTCGCGGACGCCTCTGTCGCTTCGCAGCTGAGTTGGCGAGCCGGCCCGCCGCTGTGGCGAGAGGTGGAAAGGACTGGACGGGATGATGCTCGGGCTTGTAGCTTGCAGTTGCCCGTGACACCGCCCGAGGAGGTGAGACCCATGAACGCTGTATCGATGTGGGTGCTCCCCCTTCCCGTCACGGTCGGGCGATTGACGTAGGTGTCGCCGGGAGCGCCTCGCCACCAAGGCACTCCCGAAAGGCAACACCTATGCACTCACTGCAGTTCACCGCCGCGCCGTCGTCCACCGATACGGTCGAGCGCGCTCTCACCGCGGACGACGTCCCCGGACTCCCATCGCCAGCCTCCGGCGCCGATCGTGCGCCCCTCATGTTCGACGTGATCATTGCCGGGTGCGGGCCGACTGGTGCGATGCTGGCCGCCGAACTGCGGCTGCACGATGTGCGGGTACTCGTCCTGGAGAAGGAAACCGAGCCCAAGTCGTTCGTCCGCATCGTCGGTCTGCACATTCGCAGTCTCGAGCTGATGGCAATGCGCGGACTGCTCGATCGCATTCGCGAACACGGAAGACAGCGTCCGGCCGGTGGATTCTTCGCCGCCATCCCCAAACCCGCGCCCAAGGGCCTGGACTCCGCGCACGCCTATCTGCTGGGCATCCCGCAGCCGGTCATCGAACATCTGCTCGAAGAACATGCGATCAAACTGGGCGCGCAGGTCCGGCGCGGTTGTGCGGTGGCCGATTTCGAGCAGGACGACGACGGTGTGACCGTCGAGCTGGCCGACGGGGAACAGCTGCGCTCGCGCTACCTCATCGGCTGTGACGGCGGGCGCAGTACGGTGCGCAAACTGCTCGGCGTCGGCTTCCCCGGCGAGCCCTCGCGGACCGAGACGCTGATGGGCGAGATGGAAGTGGGTGTACCGCAGGAGGAGATCGCCGCCAAGGTGACCGAAATCAGCGAGACCCATCAGCCCTTCTGGCTCCGGCCCTTCGGCGAAGGGGTCTACAGCGTCGTGGTCCCCGCCGCGGGAGTCAGCGATCGCGCGGAACCGCCCACCCTCGAGGATTTCAAACAACAGTTGCGCGCCATCGCCGGAACCGATTTCGGCGTGCACTCCCCGCGCTGGCTGTCCCGCTTCGGGGATGCCACACGGCTAGCCGAACGTTATCGGGTCGGGCGGGTGCTGCTGGCCGGCGATGCGGCACACATCCATCCGCCCACCGGCGGACAGGGCCTCAACCTGGGCGTTCAGGACGCATTCAACCTCGGCTGGAAACTGGCCGCAGAGATCCGCGGCTGGGCGCCGGAAACACTGCTGGACACCTACCAGGCCGAACGTCATCCGGTCGCCGAGGACGTGCTGGACAACACCCGAGCCCAGATGGAACTGCTGTCCACCGAACCGGGCCCGCAGTCCGTGCGCAGGCTGCTCACCGAACTGATGGACTTCGACGAGGTGAACCGCTTTCTGATCGAGAAGATCACCGCGATCGGCATCCGCTACGACTTCGGCGCAGGCCCCGACCTGCTCGGCCGCCGCCTGCGCGACATCGACGTGAAACAGGGCCATCTCTACGGTCTGCTGCATCGCGGCCGCGGCCTGCTGCTGGACCGCACCGAACGCCTGACCGTCGGCGGCTGGTCGGACCGGGTCGACTACCTCGGGGATCCCACTGCGGTACTGGATGCTCCGTGCGTCCTGCTACGCCCCGACGGCCACGTCGCCTGGATCGGCGACGATCAGCAGGACCTGGACGACCACCTCTCCCGCTGGTTCGGCAAGCCCAACTAATTTGGAGGTCCCGCAGGCTGGGCAGGTCGGCGACGTGTTCGGGGCTTTCGGGCCCACCACCGGCCGCAACGGGCCAGGTCGATGACGGCCTGACGTCATGCTGCCGGTGGCCGCGCCGCGTTCTCACGCAGGCAGAGGCAGGAGGCGCGGCGCCACATTGCTCACCTGCTGGAAGATCACCGAGGTGCGGAAGCCGGTGACCTCGCGCCGTTTGCTGAGCCGGTCGAGGAGGAATGCGTGCAGCGCATCGAGATCGGGCACGCCGACATGCAGCAGGAAGTCGTCGCCGCCGGCGAGCACGAAGACGCTGAGCACCTCGGGCATCTTCGACGCCGACGTCTTGAACGCGTCGATGACGGCCCGGCTCAACGGCCGTACCTGCACGGAGACCATTGCCTGCACCCCGCGGTTGAGCGCGACTGGGTCGATCTCGGCGTGATAGCCCCTGATCACGCCACGATGGGTGAGCGACCGGACCCGTTCGAGGCAGGTCGACGGGGCGATGCCGAGCTGCCGGGCGAGCTCCCGGTTGGATAGCCGAGCATCTGACTGCAGTAGGCCGATGATTCGCGCGTCAAGTTCGTCCACGAGCGCATTCTCGCACCAAAATTCAACCAAACGTTCGGCGAGGCGGTCGCTTCGCCGAACGTTTGCTTAGCGTCGAGGCATGACGGACCATCGTTTGGGAGTGTGGCAGGGTACGGCGACCGTCCTCGGCGGCGTGCTGGGACCGGGCATGCTGGTGCTTCCGCATCTGGCTGCGGACGCGGCCGGACCGGGGTCGGTGCTCGCTTGGGCCGCGCTGATCGTTGTCAGCGTCCCGGTCGCGTTCACGTTCGCGCTGCTCGGGCTGCGTCATCCCGATGGCGGCGGGGTGGCGCACTTCGCGGGGACGGCGGTGGGCCGCTGGGCGTACGCGGCGGTCGGGTGGTGGTTCTTCACCTCGGTGCCGATCGGCACCCTCGCCGGGGCGCTCGCGGGCGGCATCTACGCGGCGGACGCCTTCGGCTGGGGCAGCCGGATCGCCGCGATGATCGCGTTCGGGTTGCTGGCGTTGGCGTTCACCGCCAACGCGGCGGGGCTGCGTACCAGCGGCCGCATGCAGGTCGTGATGGTTGGCCTGCTGCTCGCGGTGTTGATCACTGCAATCGTCGCGAGCCTGCCCGCGGTCCGCGCCGAGCGTTTCGACCCGTTCCTACCGCACGGCCTCGGCGGCGTCGGCAGCGCGGTCGGTGTGCTGATCTTCGCCTTTGTGGGCTGGGAGGCCGCCAGCCACCTGTCGGCCGACTTCGCTGGTCGGCGGCTGCTGACGGCGACCGGCCTTACGCTGGCGGCGATCACGCTCATCTATCTGGGCGTGGCAGTCACGGTCGTGGGCTCCGGCGCGGCGTCGTCGCCGGTACCTCTCACTGCCATGATGTCTACGCGCATCGGTGCGGCCGCCGAACCCGTGACCGGGATAGCGGCACTCGTCCTCACGTTCGGCGCGATCAACACGTACATCGCCGGGGCTTCCCGCCTCGGGGTGGCGCTCGCGGAGCAGCGGTTGCTGCCGCACCGGGTCGCGTCACCGCATCGCAGCCTGATCGTGCTGGGTGCGGCGATCGCGGTCGTCGGCGCGGCCACGCTCCTGCGGCCGATCGGGCTGGACCCGCTGCTGCGGGCGACCTCCGCGTGTCTCGCTGCGGTCATGTTCGTCGGCATGCTGGCGGCGGTCCGGCTGCTGCCTGCGGGTTGGATGCGCGCGATCGCGGTCGCCGGCAGTGCCCTCACCGGGCTGACGCTCCTCCTCAGTGGCGTCTACCTCGTCGTGCCCGCCGTCATCGCGCTCGCCGGGTTCGCTGCCAAGGCCGCTCACTCCATCCGCGCACATCAAAAGCATGCGGGCCATCGAGACGCGAGCTCCCGAGTCCGGCACCCCGTCGAGGTCGACTACCTGGCTGCCCTGCCCGACGTCCGAGACGGCCGGGTCAACGTCGAGTTGTAGTGCCCGCCGGCACCAAGCCCAGGCAGGGTGGCGAGGAGGAAGAGGTCGCGCCGGTGCAGCGGGCAAGCCCGACCTCGGCAGTGTCGCGCGTCACATCAGCCTCATGTCACGGACGAGTGCGCAGCTTGCATCTGGTGGTCGTCAACAGTGAGTTGAGGAGGAAGCAACGATGAACGCACAGCACGAGCCGGTCGTGGCGACCGCCCACCGCGTTCTGATCCTGGGTGCGGGTTACGCCGGCATGTCCGCGGCTGTCCAGCTCGCAGCCCGGCTCAAGCGCCGCGAGGATGTGCAGGTGAGCCTGGTGAATGCGCAGGAGCGGTTCACCGAGCGGCTGCGGCTGCACATGACCGGGACCGGGCAGCGGCTGGCCGAGCTGAGCATCCCGGAGCTGCTGGACGGCACGGGCGCGCAGTTCGTACGCGGGTGGGTGACGGCGGTGGACGCGGACGCGAAGATCGTGCGGATCGACGACGACCGGGTCCTGCACTACGACACGCTGGTGTACGGGTTGGGCGGCGTGGCCGACACGGCGGCGGTGCCGGGTGTCGAGGACCACGCGCACACCCTGAACAGCGCCCAGGACGCCGAGGTGCTGGCGGACCGGCTGGCGCGGCTGGGCAGCGGCACGGTGGTGGTCAGCGGCAGTGGGCTGACCGGTGTCGAGTCCGCCGCGGAGATCGCCGAGCGGCACCCGGAGCTGAATGTCGTGCTGGTGGGCCGGCAGGAACCCGGTACGGCCATGAACCCGAAGGCCAAGGCCTATCTGCGGTCCGCGCTTGAGCGGCTGGGCGTCCGGGTGCGCAGCGGGGTCAAGGTGGTGAAGGTGCGACCCGATGCGGTCGACCTGGAGGATGGCAAGAGCATCGCGGCCGACGTGGTCCTGTGGACCAGCGGCACGCGGGTGTCGCCACTGGCGGCCGCCGCCGGCCTGACCGTCGACGAGCGCGGCCGCATCGTCACCGACGCCGCGCTGCGGTCGGTGTCCCACCCGCAGGTGTACGCCGTGGGCGACGCGGCCGCGATCCGCCAGGGCTACGGCGTCATGCACGGCACCTGCCAGGGCGGCATGCCGACCGGCGTACACGCCGCGGTGTCGATCGTCCGTGCGCTGAAGGGCAAGCAGCCCAAGCCGTTCCGCTTCGGCTACTATCACACGCCGGTGAGCCTGGGCCGGCACGACGCGGTGGTGCAGTTCACCCGCCCCGACGACAGCCCCCGACGGATGTATCTGACCGGGCGCGTGGCGGCGCGATACAAGGAGACGGTGACTGCCTCGCCCTGGCCGACCTACGGCCGCATGAAGAAGATGCCCGCCTCCGGCGCGTTCTGGCCCCACGGCGGCCGCTTCACCCGGGAGACACGATGACCCACCTGCCGACGGACCTCGACCAGCAGGTGTTCCACCAGCATCGCAACCTGCTCTTCTCGGTGGCTTACCGCGTCCTCGGCACCGCGGCCGACGCCGAGGACGCGGTGCAGGACGCCTGGATCAGATGGTCGGCCGCCGACCGCTCGCAGGTGGCCGACCCCAAGGCGTACCTGACGCGGATCGTGTCGAATCTGGCGCTGGAACGGCTGCGTTCCACCCGGCACAAGCGTGAGACCTATGTCGGGCCGTGGCTACCGGAACCCATCCTCACCAGCGGCGACACCGCCGAGGCCGTCACGGACGCCGAGTCGGTGTCGATGGCGATGCTGGTGGTGCTGGAAACGCTGAGCCCGCTCGAACGCGCGGTGTTCGTGCTGAGGGAGGTCTTCGACTTCAGTTACGCCGAAATCGCGGAGGCGGTGGAGCGCTCCGAGCCCGCGGTGCGGCAGGCCGCACATCGTGCGCGAGAGCATGTGCGGGCCCGGCGGCCACGCTTCGCCGCCGACCGGTCACGGCAGCGCGAGGTCACCGAGCGGTTCTTCGCCGCCGCGACCGGTGGCGACATCAACACTCTGATGGAGCTGCTGTCGCCGGATGTCACCCTGTGGACCGACGGCGGCGGCAAGGTCCGCCAAGCCCTCCGCCCGGTCGTGGGCGCAGCCACCGTGGCCGCCTGGTTCGCGGCCATCGGCACCGTCACCTACCAGGGCGTCGAGCCCGCCGACATGAACGCCGAACTCGTGGAGATCAACGGCGGGCCGGGCATCGTGTTCAGCGGACCGGGTCGTGTGATCGCCACCGTCACCTTCGACTTCGACGCCGGCAGCCGTATCACGGCCGTGCACAACGTTGCCAACCCGGACAAGCTCCAGGCCATCACCGATGGCGCCGCTCACGACCTCGGGACGCGGTGAGAGGGCGGCGACGATGCGGGGCAGGGCCACCCCGATGGGAGCCCGTACCACCTCGTCGGCGAGGTGGTCGTAGGGCGTCTCGTCCCGGTTGACGATCACCAGGCGGGCGCCGGCGCCGACGGCCAGGGCGCACAGTGACGCGGCCGGCTCCACCCGCAGGGAGCTGCCCACCGCCAGCAGGAGCTGCGACGCTGCGGCGATCTGGCGGGCGTGGTCGAGGACCTGATCGTCGAGGTACTCACCGAACAGGACGACGGCCAGCTTCAGGATCGCACCGCAGTCGTCACACCTGGGGTCGACGACCCCGGAGCGCACCCGGGCCAGCGTCGCGGCCGTCGGCGTACGGACGTCGCACCCGGTGCACCGCACCTGGTGAATCGTGCCGTGCAGTTCGAGAACCGTCCGCGCCGGCAGGCCGGCCCGCTGGTGCAGGCCGTCGACGTTCTGGGTCAGCACCCGGACCGCCGTGCCGGACCGCTGCAGCTCGACCAGGGCACGGTGCGCGGCGTTGGGCTCGGCGCGCCAGGCGGGATGATCGGCGTAGGTGCGCCAGAACCGTTCCCGGGCCGCCGGGTCCGTCATGAACCGGGGGTACGTGAAGGCCTCCACTGCGGACGGGTCCCGGGTCCAGAGCCCGTCCGGACCGCGGTAGTCCGGCACCCCCGAGTCGGTCGAGATCCCCGCCCCGGTCAGTACCGCCAACCGGGTGATCCCCCGCGTCCACTCCCCCGCCCCGCTCATGCGGATGATCGTAGGAAGCGGTCGAGCCGTCCGGCGATCCCATTTCCGCGCAACGGCCCCGTTGGCCGAGCCGTGACGGCTGCTGGCAGGCTCGACGACATGACGGGAATGACCGGGACGGACGTCCGCGCGGCGGCCGGTGAGATGACGCGGGCGCTGTGGCCCGTCGCGGACCGGGGCTGGACGGTCCGGGCCGGCGACCTGGACTGGTCCTGCTGGACCACCGCCGCGCACGTCGCGCACGACCTGCTCGGATACGCCGGCCAGGTGACCGGCCGGCCGGACCGCGACTATCTTCCCTTCGACCTGCGGGTACGCCCCGACGCCACGGCAGCGGACGTGCTGACCGTGGTGACCGCGAGTGCGGGGCTGCTCGCCGCCGCCGTCGACAACGCCGACCCGGACACCCGGGCGTGGCACTGGGGTCCCTGCGATCCGGGCGGCTTCGCCGCGATGGGGGTCGCGGAAATCCTGCTGCACACCCACGACATCACCCGGGGCCTCGAGCTGGTGGGCTGGTGCCCGCCGCCCGAACTCTGCGTCGGCGTGCTGAACCGGCTGTTTCCCGACGCGCCGGCCGGCGACCCGGTCGAGGTGCTGCTCTGGATGACCGGGCGGGCGACGCTGGGCGACCGGCCTCGGCGTACCGGGTGGAGCTGGCGAGCGGCGGTGGAGTGAGGCAGGTCAGCGGCGTCGCCAGGGCGACCACCAGCGCCGCCGCTCCCGACGGGCCACGACCGGAGCGGCGTCACCCGCCGTGGTGATCCGATCGGCCATGGCCTGCTCCCGGTCGGCCCGCCAGCGGCGAACGGTGTCGTCGGCGCTGACCGGGCGGACCATCACCCGCGGACCGACAGGTGTACGCAGCCAGGCCACGATCTGCGCGTTGAGGTCGGCGACGTACGCCCGCACCGACTCCTCGGTGGGCAGGTCGCGTACCTCGTCGGGAACCCGCTCCACCCGCCGGCGCAGTTGCAGCGGCGTCGGCAGCAGCAGGTCGGTGGGGAGCTGCTCGCGTTCCAGGAAACTCTTGATCCACCACGACTCGTCGTAGGGCAGGTCCCGCCCGGGGATCGGCTTGCCCGCGCCGGGCAGGTTGTCGAACTCGCCGCGCTCCTGGGCCGAACGGATCTGCGCCTCGACCGCCGCCTCCCAGCCGGTCGTCATCGCCGTCACCTCCCGCAACCAGCCTATCCACCGCTCCCGACCGGGGTCAGGGCTCGCCCGAGGCGGCCCCTTCCCGCCGGTGGCCAGGGACCCGGTCCGGCGTACAGTCCGGGCGTGGGCCGGCAGACGGCCGTGCCCGGACACGGAAGGACCACCCGGCGTGCGCGACTGGCTGATCGGGCTCGGCGTCGCCGTGGCCGGCCTGCTGGCCAGCTGGGCGCTGCTGGTGCTGCTGGCGCGGCGCCTGCCGCCGGGCATTCTGCGTGAGCTGGCCGCGTTCATCCCCGACTGTCTGACCACCGTGCGCCGGCTGCGGAAAGATCCGCGGGTGCCGCGCCGCGCGAAGGCCGCGATCGTGTTCGCCGGGCTCTGGGTGGCCAGCCCGATTGACCTCATCCCCGAGTTCCTGCCGGTCATCGGCCCGCTGGACGACATCGTCGTGGTCGCCCTCGCGCTGCGGTACGCCGGCCGGCAGGTGCCTCGGCAGGTGCTGCTCGACGCCTGGCCGGGCGAGCCGCGTCTGCTGCTGCGCCTGCTCGGTCGGGCACCCGCCTGACCCTGTCGTCGGCAGCGCACGGCTTCGCGGGGTGCGGGTCAAGGGCGAGCACGCACGTGTCGGTGCCCGTCCCGGGGGAACGGGGGTCGGGCGGGCAGCACCTCCTGAAAGACGTACCCGCTCTTCTCCGCCACCCGGCACGAGGCCGGGTTGTCGACCTGGTGCAGCAGTTCGATGCCGGTCAGTCCACCGGCGGCGAAGCGGGCAAAGGCCCACTCGCTGACCGCATCTACGGCACGGGGCGCCACGCCGCGACCTCGGGCGGGTGCCGCCGTCCAGTAGCCCACCTCGGCGTACGGCCGCCCGGGCGTGACCTCCTTGAGCAGCACGTGCGCCACCAGCCGCTCCCTCTCGGGTGTCGCCTCCAGCACGGCGAAGCTGAACCGGCTGTCGGCCGCCCAGCCCTGCCGGCTGCGGCGCAGGAACGCGCGGGCCTCGGCCGGGGTGGTCACCGGGTTCTGGGTCCAGCTCAGGAGCAGCGGATCTCGATACGCGGCCAGCAGCGCGTCGGCGTCGCCGTCGCGCCAGGGCCGCAGCAGCAGACCGGGCGCGGACGGGGTGGGCGGGGCGTGCAGCACGATCGACATCCCGGTAGTGTCGCCCGTCACGCCCGCGCTGGCGAGCCCACTCCCCGGCGTAGGGTCCCGGTAGGACGGGCGGCGGGAGGGCTCATGGTCACGGTCGGCGCGGTGGTGGGGATCGCCCTGGTGGCGTTGGGTCTGGTGCTCACGCCGGGCCCGAACATGGTCTACCTGGTGTCCCGGTCGGTCACCCAGGGTCGGCGGGCCGGGCTGGTCTCGCTGCTCGGGGTGGCCGTCGGCTTCCTGGTCTACCTCGTCGCGGCGGTCGCCGGGATCGCCACGGTCTTCGTGCTGGTGCCCCCGCTGTTTGTGGCGGTGAAGCTGGCCGGGGCGGCGTACCTGCTGTGGCTGGCCTGGCGCACCCTGCGCCCGGGCGGCCGATCGGCGTTCACCCCGGCGCCGCTGCCGCCGGACCGCCCCCGGCGGCTGTTCACCATGGGCCTGGTCACGAACCTGCTCAACCCGAAGATCGCCATCCTGTACGTGTCGCTGCTGCCACAGTTCATCGACCCGGCGCGCGGCCACGTGGCGGTGCAGAGCCTGCTGCTGGGGCTCACCCAGATCAGCATCGCGCTGACCGTGAACGGCCTGATCGTGCTCACCGCCGGCACGGTCTCGGCGTTCCTGACCCGACGGCCCGCCTGGGCCCGGGTCCAGCGGTACGTGATGGGCACCGTGCTGGCCGCCCTCGCGGTCCGCATCGCCGCGGACCGCTCCCGCGCCGCCGTCGCCACCCCCTGACCGGTACGCGCGCCGCTTCGCACCGAGCAGGCCGCCCGGCGGCGATGCCGCCCCGACCGCGACGAGGCGGTCGCGTCCACGGCGTGGGCTCTCACCGGGGCAGCTGGTGGTGCAGAACGAGTCGGCGGTCGGCCCGGTGCTTTCCGCGTTGCCCGCCCTGGGCCGGCAGGTGCCGGGGGAAGCGCGCTCTCCCGGCGGGTCAGAGGTTGTCGGGCTGGGTGAGGGCCGGGTGGCGCCGACCCGGAGCGGCGTACCAGGCGTCGGTCGCCTCGCGCAGCGCGGTCTCGATCCGCAGCCGCGACCAGTCGTCCAGTTCGGGCAGGTCGTCCGGGTCGAACCAGCCGACCGCCAGGGACTCGTCGCCGTCGGCGGTGGCGGTGCCGCCGGCCGCGCGGCAGCGGAACCAAACGTTGAGGTACTCGCAGGCGTCGCCGTTGGGGTAGACGACGGGGTGGGTGGCCACGCCGCCGATCCGCTCGATCTCCACCCGCACCCCGGTCTCCTCCCGGACCTCGCGCAGCAGCGCGTCGGCCGGCTGCTCGCCCGGGTCGACCTGGCCGGCGGGCAGCGACCAGCGGCCGTTGTCGCCGCGGCGGGCCAGCAGCAGCCGCCCGGCGTCGTCGGTCACCACCGCGCTGACCCCGTACAGCATGAGCAGATCGTGTCCGATGTGCCCGCGCAGGCGGGCGACGTAGGGCGAGACAGGCATGGCCGGAAACCTACCCGCGCGCGAGCGTCGTCGTCGGGGCCGACCACTAGACTTCGCCCCCGATGGACGCCCAGCCCACCCCCGAGACCCGCCCCTGCGCCCACTGCGGACGGGAGGTGCCGCAGCGTGCCGGCGCCGGCCGCCCGTTCCGCTACTGCCGGGACAACGACGGCGCCTGCCAGCGGGCGTCCCGCAACTCCCGGATGCGCCACCGCAACGCTCCCGGCCTGCCCGGGCAGGTGGCCCGCACCTGGGAGGCGGTGGACCGGCTCGACCAGATCGTGGAGACCCTCACCGAGGCGCTGCACGCCGAACTCTCCCCCGCCGGGGTGGAGCGGCAGCTCGCGGAGGTCCGCGTCGAGGCGGCCGCCCAGGCGGCGGCGGCGCACACCGAGCGGGACGAGGCCCGCCGGGACGCCGAGGACGCCGCCGCGACCGCCGCCCGCACTCGTCAGGAGGCCCGGGCGGCGTCGGCGGAGCGGGACGCGGCCCGGGAACGGGCCGAACGGGCCGAGGTGGCGGCCGCCCACGCCGCGGAGCGGGCCGAGCGCGCCGAGGCGGCCCGGGACGAGGCGCGCGGGGAGGCCAGCGCCGCGCAGGCGCTGCGGGTGCAGGCCGAGCGGGATCGGGACGCCGCCCGCGAGGAGCTGCGTTCCGTGCGGGCGGAGCGAGACGGCGAGCGGCAACGGGTGGCGGACCTGACGGCCGAGCGGGACGCCGCCCGCGCCGACAGCGAGCGGGCCACCCGCTCGGCGGGTGAGGCCGTCGAGCGCGCCGAGCGACTGCGGGCCGAGGCCGACCGGTCGCGCACTGACGCGGAGGCGGCCCGGACGGCAGCCGAGCAGGCTCGCGCGGAGACCGCCGAGGCGCGGCAGGCCGAACGGGAGGCGCGGACCGCCACGGAGCGGGCCGAGGCCGCCCGGGCGGAGGCCGTCGCGGCGGCGGAGGCAGCGCGGCAGGAGGCGGCGGCCCGGGCCGGCGAGCGAGACGGCCTCGCCGCGGAGCTGGCGGCCACCCGAAGGAACCTCGCCGCCGACCTGGCGGCCGCGAGGGAGGCTGCCGGCGCCGTCGAGGCCCGGCTGGCCGAGCTGGCGGCACGGCTTGCAGCCGCCGAAGCCGACCGCGACGCGGCCCAGCGCCGGGCCGGGCAGCTCGCCGACCAGGTCAGCGACCTGGCCAGCGCCCTGGCGCGGCTCGGCTCCCGGGCCCCCTGACGTACTTTGGTTGAATGCACAACCACTTGGGTTTCCCGACGCCGGTCGTGGCCATCGCCGGCAGCACCGACCCGGCGGCCCCGCTCGTCGTCCTGCTGCACGGCCGTGGCAGCCACGAGCAGGAGATCATCGCCCTGGCCGACCACCTGCCGGCCGGCCCGGCGTACGCGGCGGTGCGCGCGCCGATCGCCGAGGGCGGCGGGTACGCCTGGTTCGCCAACCGGGGCATCGGCCGGCCGGTCCCCGAGTCGCTGCGCGCGACGATGGACTGGTTCCGCGGCTGGCTCGACGAGGTGGCTCCGGCCGGCAGCCCGGTGGCGCTGGTCGGGTTCAGCGGCGGCGCGGCGTTCGCCGGCGGCCTGCTGCTCGACGACCCGGCCCGCTACGCCGGCACCGCGGCCCTCTACGGCACCCTGCCCTTCGACGCCGGCGTGCCCACCACCCCGGGCCGGCTGGCCGGCGTGCCGGTGTTCGTGGCCCAGGGCGAGCACGACACCGTCATCCCCCGCGAACTGCTCGACCGCACGTGGGGGTATCTGCGCGGCGAGTCCGGGGCCGCGGCCACGGCCCGCCGCGACCCGGTGGGGCACAGCATCGCCGCGCCGGCGCGGAGCGCCCTGTCGGACTGGCTGCGTCAGCGGCTGCTCGCCTGACCCGCCAACTGGGACGGGACAGCGGGCCGGCCCCGGCGGCGGCGATGATGCGGGCGTGGGAAAGACGTACGAGCGCATCGACGGCCGGCTGCGCACCTTCATCGAGGCGCAGCCGATGTTCTTCACCGCCACCGCCCCGCTGGCCGGCGACGGCACGGTCAACCTGTCCCCCAAGGGCCTGCGCGGCTCCTTCGCGGTGCTCGACGAGCACACGGTCGCCTACCTGGACTTCGCCGGCAGCAACGCCGAGACCATCGCCCACCTGCGGGAGAACGGCCGCATCACGCTGATGTGGTGCGCGTTCTCCGGCCCGCCGAACATCGTGCGGGTGCACGGGCGCGGCGAGCCGGTGTTCCGCGACGATCCCCGGTGGTCGGATCTGCTGGGCCACTTCCCCGACATCGACACCACCATGCACGGGCTGCGGGCGATCATCGTGGTCCGCGCCGGGCTGATCCGCGACACCTGCGGATACGCGGTCCCGCTGATGACCTACGACGCGGACCGGGACCTGCACGGCAGGCGGTTCGCCCGGGAGGACGACGCCTCGCTGGGCACCTACTTCGCCGGGAAGGAGCACGTGGCGATCAGCATCGACGGGCTGCCCGGCCTGCCGCTGCCGTTGCCACCCACCCCGGCGTGACCTGCCGGCCGGCGCCGGTCAGTGGATGCCGGCCATCAGGTGCCGGATGTTGCGGGCGAACATCACCGCGCTGAGCCCCAGCACCACCGAGGCCAACCCGAAGGTGAGGAAGTAGGTCGACTCCGACCAGGTCCCGGCCAGCCGGGCCACCTGGCCACCGATGGCGTCACCCACGGCGGTGGCGAGGAACCACAGGCCCATCATCTGACTGGCGTACTTGACCGGGGCCAGCCTGGTGGTGGCCGACAGGCCCACCGGGCTCAGCGACAGCTCACCGGCGACCTGGATGGCGTACACCGCGACCAGCCACCACGGCGAGACCAGCCCGTCCCCGACGGCGGCCCGCGCGGCGGCGGCCATCAACACGAACGACAGGCCGTTGAGGACCAGACCCACGGCGAACTTCATCGGGGTGGAGACCCGGTGGCCCAGCTTCAGCCACACCCAGGCGGCCACCGGGGCACCGATGATGATCAGGATCGGGTTGACCGACTGCAGCCAGGACGCCGGGAAGGTGAAGCCGAGCACATCCCGGTTGGTCTTGTCGGCGGCGAAGATGTTCAGCACCGAACCGGCCTGGTCGTAGATCAGCCAGAACGCGGCGGCGAAGACGAACAGCCACAGGTACGCCTTCATCCGGCTGCGCTCGGTGGTGCTGATCTCCTGATCGGTGAGGATCCGGGCGAAGTATCCGATGGTCACCAGCACGGTGACCAGGGTGAGCAGGTTGACCACGGTGTTGACCGTGAACAGGCCGGTCAGGGCGAGCGCGGCCAGCACCGCCAGCACCACCACGGTGACCACGCCGATGCGGGCCAGCGCCCGCCGCCGGTCCGCCCCGAGCAGCGGGTCGACGGGCCGCGCGCCGGCCTCGCCCAGGTTGCGCCGACCGAGGACGTACTGGAGCACGCCGAAGGTCATGCCGATCGCGGCGGCGCCGAACCCCAGATGCCAGTTGATCTTCTCGCCGAGGAAGCCGGTGACCAGCGGGGCGATGAACCCACCCAGGTTGATGCCCATGTAGAAGATCGAGAAGCCGGCGTCGCGGCGCGGGGAGTCCCGGTCGTACAGGTCGCCGACCATGGTCGAGATGTTCGGCTTGAGCAGACCGGTGCCGAGCACGATCAGGGTCATGCCGGCGAAGACGCTCCACCGGACCGGCACCGCCATCACGTAGTGGCCGGCGGCGATGACGACACCACCCCACAGCACACTGCGCCGGGCGCCGAGAAGCCGGTCGGCGACCCAACCGCCGGGCAGCGCCATCAGGTACACCATGGCGTTGTAGGCGCCGTAGACGGCGTTGGCGGTGGACTCCCCGATGGCCAGCCCGCCGTCGGCGACGGCCGCGGTCAGGTAGAGGACCAGGATGGCCCGCATGCCGTAGAAGCTGAACCGCTCCCACATCTCGGTGAGGAACAGGGTCGACAGCGCCCGCGGGTGGCCGAAGAACGTCTTCCCCCCGGGTTGTCGGGTCCCGGCCGGCATGTCACTGGTCATCGTCACCTCCGCCACACCGTGGGCGGCTAACATCCCCAGGGACAGCCGAAACACTCCACCCATTCGACCCGGCCGGGGACGACCCCGCCGGGCGGCCGGTGTGGCCCGCTACCCTTGCAGGGTTCCGACCCCGCGCGGATCCTGCCCGGCGTGGGCGGGAATGGCCCGGCGGGGACGGACCGTTACACCGAGAAGACCAGCACCACCAACGAGGGGAAGTCGATCATGGGCGAGCGAATGCTTCGCGGAAGCCGCCTGGGCGCGGTCAGCTACGAATCCGACCGCAACACGGAGCTCGCGCCGCGCCAGACCCGCGAGTACCTCTGCGCCAAGGGCCACCAGTTCGAGGTGCCGTTCGCCGTCGACGCCGAGGTCCCGACGACCTGGGAGTGCAAGTTCGACGGCAGCGTCGCCCGCCTGGTCGACGGCAGCGAGCCGGAGCAGAAGAAGGCCAAGCCGCCGCGCACCCACTGGGACATGCTGCTGGAGCGGCGTTCGATCGCCGAGCTGGAGGACATCCTCGCCGAGCGGCTCCAGGAGGTCCGCACCCGCCGCGGCCGCGCCTGAGCGCACCAGACGACCGAAGCGCCCCCGGGGTCATCCCGGGGGCGCTTCGTCACATTTCAGTCAGAACCGCCCAGGCTCGATGATCTCGCCTTCGATGGCCTGGCCCGGCTCCGCGGCCGGCTGCTGCGGTGGCTGCTGTGGCGGTGGAGGCGGCTCCGGCGCGCCCCGGTAGACCCGGACCCGGCGCGGGCCGAACAGGTCACCGGCGACCATCGACGACACCTGGCGCTCCGCGACCCGTTGCGCCCCGGCGCGCGCCAGCCGCCGCACGGGTGGCACCAGCAACAGCAGCCCCACCGCGCCGGTGATCAGGCCGGGCAGCGCCAGCAGCAGCGCGCCCGCCAGGCCCACCAGGCCGTCGGTGACCCGCTGCCCCGGCGGCTGCCCGGACTCGGCGGCGGCGCGGAAGCCCCGCCACGCCCGCATCCCCTCCCGGCGCAGCAGCACCAGGCCGAGCAGGGACGCCGCGAACACCAGCAGCAGCGCGGCACCGAAGCCGACGCCGCGGCCCACCAGGACGAACACGGTCAGCTCCAGCACCGCCAGCAGCAGCAGGGCCGGCGGTACGTACCTCAGTCCTCGGCGCATCTCACCTCTTCAGCCACGGGTGTCCTCACGCCCTTCCAGCATGACACGACCACGCTCAAGGCCACCGGGCCAGTTCGTCGGGGCCGCCCCGCCGGCTCGCCGGACGTCGGTCCTGCAGCCCCCAGCTGGTGATCCGCCACAGCGCCTCGGCCATGATCAGCGGGCTCATCTTGCTGTCGCCGTGCTCCCGCTCGGCGAAGGTGATCGGCACCTCGACGATCCGCACCCCGGCCCGATGGGCCAGCCGGGACAGCTCCACCTGGAACGCGTACCCCTGGGAACACACCGAGTCCAGGTCGATGGCGTCCAGCGCGGTGGACCGGTACACCCGGTAGCCGCCGGTGGCGTCGGAGACCGGCATGCCCAGCGCCAGCCGCGTGTACAGGTTGGCGCAGCGGGACAGCAGCAGCCGCCGCAGCGGCCAGTTCAGCACCTGCGCCCCGCGGGTCCACCGGGAGCCGATCACCACGTCGGCGTCACGGGCGGCTTCCAGCAGCGCCGGCAGGTCCTCCGGGGCGTGCGAGCCGTCGGCGTCCATCTCCACCACGGCGTCGTAGCCGCGCTCCCGCGCCCAGGCGAAACCGGCCAGGTACGCCGCGCCGAGGCCTTCCTTGCCCTGACGGTGCAGCACGTGCACGTGCGGGTCGGAACGGGCCAGGTCGTCGGCGATCGCACCGGTGCCGTCAGGGCTGTTGTCGTCGGCGACAAGGATCTCCACCGTCGGCGCGGCCTCGCGGACCCGCGCCACGATCCGGCTGACGTTGTCGGCCTCGTTGTAGGTGGGGATGACCACGAGCACCCGCCCCACCCCGGGATGGCCAACCGTCCGCCTGTCGGCTGCCACGCCCACCGTCGTACCGCCTTCCCGCCGGCGCACCGGCACCTCGTCCTACCCGGGGGCGACCTCCCGGCGGCGGCGCAGCACCGCCGCGCCGGCCAGAGCCGCGACGGCGAGCGCCGCGAGGGCCACCTCCGGCCACACCCCTGCCCGGGTGGCCGGGGTACGCCCGTCCCCGAGCTGCATCTGCCGGACCACCACCGCCGCGGTGTTGAACCCGGTGGCCCCGTCTACCCGCCCGTCGGGGGTAACGAACCCGGACACCCCGACCGTGGAGGCCATCAGCGCGGCGCGGCCGTGCTCGACGGCACGCAGCCGCACCATGGCCAGCTGCTGGCGGGCCTCCGCCACGTCGAAGGTGGCGTTGTTGGTCTGCACCACCAGCAGCTGCCCGCCGCCGGTGACGGTGTCCCGGACCAGGTCGTCGTAGGCCACCTCGAAGCAGATCACGTCACCGAGGGTGACCGCCCCGGCGTCGATCACTCCGGCGGTGGCGCCGGGGACGAAGTCGGAGCGGACCCGGTCGACCTGGGAGCTGACCATTCGGGCGATCTTCCGCAGCGGCACGTACTCGGCGAACGGCACCGGGTGCCGCTTGACGTACACCTGCCCCAGGTCGACGCCGCTGCCGGGGCGCCACAGCAGGCCGGCGTTGCGGACCTGCCCGGCGTCGGGGCCGAGCAGCACCGCGCCGACCAGGATGGGCGCGCCGATCGCCTCGGCGGCCTGGGAGATCCGATATCCGGCGTCCGGGTTACGCAGCGGGTCGACGTCGCTGGAGTTCTCCGGCCACACCACCAGGTCGGGGCGGCGTTGTGCGCCCGCGGCGACCTGTTCGGCCAGTTTCACGGTGGCGTCGACGTGGTTGTTGAGCACGGCCTCCCGCTGGGCGTTGAAGTCCAGCCCGAGCCGGGGCACATTGCCCTGCACGATGGCGACGGTGGCGCTCTCGCCGCCACCGGCCACGCCGACCCGGACGGCCCCTGCGGCGGCGAGCAGGGCCGCCAACGCGGCGGCGAGCGCCGCCACCGGCCGCCAGTGCCCGGCGGGCCGGCGCCAGTCGCGCCAGGCGGCGGCGACCAGGATGCCGCCGGCCAGCGCGACGGCGCAGGTGACCAGCGGGGCGCCGCCGAGCGCGGCCAGGCGCAGCAGCGGTGAGGTGTCCTGGCTGAACGCCAGCCGCCCCCACGGGAACCCCCCGAACGGGGTCCGGTCGCGCAGCGCCTCCTGCCCCACCCACAGCACCCCGGTGACCACCGGCCACGTCCACCGCCACCGGTCCACCAGCGGCGACACCCAGGCGGTCGCCGCGCCGAGCAGCGCGAGATACCCGGCCTGCAGCAGGGAGAGCAGGATCCACGGCAGGGCGCCGGTGTGCAGGTTCGTCCATTCCAGCAGCGGCGCGAACAGCGCCACCCCGGCGAGGAAGCCCAGCCCGGCGCCGGCGCGCAGCCGCCGCCGGTGCGCCGCCGCGGCGAGCAGCGCCACCCCGACCGGCGCGAGGGGCCACACCCCGTACGGCGGGAACGCGGCCAGCAGCGCCAGCCCGGCCACGACGGCCAGTGGCACGGCCACCCGCAGCGGCAGCGGCCGCGGGCACCCGGCCTCGCCTGCCCCGTCGGCGGCGGCACGCACCTCTTCCCGGCCGAGCGTCGTCACCGGCACCTCATCTCGATCACGGGCCGAAGGCTACCCGGCCGGAGCGGTGGGCGGCCCGCGCCCCGCCTCAGTCGGGCAGCGCGATCACCGGCAGGTCTCCGTCGCCGTAGCGCGGATCACCGCTGAGGATCGGGGCGTCGTGCGTGAGGCACGCCAGCACGGTGGTGGCCAGGTCGGCGCGGCCGGTGAACCGCCGCCAGTAGGACAGCTCGTGCCACGAGCCGGCGTCGGTGGGCAGGACCGCGCAGGCATCCAGGGCGAGCAGCCGGCGCAGCGCCGCCCGGTCCTTGGGGTCGTCCACGACGGCGAGGGTCTCGGCGGCGGTCACCGCGGTCACCCCGAACCGCACCCCGTCGGTGATCACCTCGTGCAGCGTCTCGCCCACGTGCACGGATCCGGACACGTACGCCAGCAGGGCGGACCGGTCCAGCACCAGCCGCACGGGCGGGGTGTCGGCGACGCTCACGCGGCGGACGCCGCGGGCGGCTCCTCGTCGGCGGCGCGGCGCACCCGGTCCCGGACGGCCTGGTAGCGCTCGGACGGCCACGCCGCGTCGACGGCGGCGCGGGCGGCGCGGGCCCGGGCCACGCCCCCGTCGGTGACCGTGATGCCCTGGTGGGTCAGTTCCGCATCGAGGGCTTCCCGGCGCATCAGCACCCGGGCGGCGTGCACCAGGTACGCGCTGGCGTTGGGTTCCCGTTCGAGGCGCTCGGCGACGTCCGGCGGGACCGAGATCGACAACTTTCGCACCGCTCCGGTCATACCAGGCACCGTATCAGGTAGTACCAGCGTGAGGCCTCCCCGGTCCGGCGAGGTTCTCGGCGGCGGGCGATCACGCGGCCGTTCTGCGGCTTTCCGCCGCCGTGTCCGGCGGGGGATGCCAGACTCGGCGGCATGAGCACCGGCCACTGGCGGGGCAGGATCCTGCCTGCCGCACCGGGGTCCGGCGTCACCCGCCTGGAGTTGTTCTACGACCTGGTGTTCGTGCTCGCGTTCCTCAACGTCACCTCCCTGCTGTCGGCGCACCTGAGCGTGCGCACGCTGCTCGCCGGGGCCGTGACGCTGGCCCTGCTGTGGTGGTGCTGGGTCTCGTTCGCGGCCATCGGCAACGTGGTCCGCACCGACCAGGGGGTGCTGCCGCTGATCGGCGCGGTGACGGTGGTCGCCCTGTTCGTGCTCAACCTGAGCGTGCCGCAGGCGTTCTCGAGCCGTCCCGGCGGGCCGCCCGGCCCGCTCGTCTTCGCCGCCTGCTACCTGCTCATCCGGGCGGTGCAGGTGCTGGTGCTGCTGACCCGTGCCGACGCCCCGGGCCGCGCAGCGCTGCGGTTCGGCCTACCGCTGCTGGCCAGCGTGACGCTCATCGTGGTCGCCGGGGCGCTGCCCCACCACGCAGAGGTCGGGCCGACGTGGCTGCAGGTGGCGCTGTGGGCGGCCGCCGTGGGCATCGAGTTCACCGCCGGGGGACGGATCCGCAACGTCGGTCTGGCGGTGGTCTCCGCCGCCCACTGGGCGGAGCGGTACGCGCTGATCCTGCTCATCGCGCTCGGCGAGTCGATCATCTCGCTGGGGTTGGGCCCCAAACCGGGCGCCGGCCTGCCGCTCAGCTGGGCGGTGATCGTGGCGTCGGTGCTCGGCGTCACCACCATCGCGGCACTGTGGTGGATGTACTTCGACACCCTGTCACCCGCCCTCGAGCAGACGCTGCACCGCACCCGCGACCCCGCCACACGGACGGCCTTCGCCCGTGACGTCTACGCATACCTGCACCTGCCGCTGGTCGCCGGGATCATCCTGTTCGCCCTCGGCCTGAAGCGCTATCTCGCCGTGATCGCCGACCCGCACGGTGACCCGTGGCGGGTGCGGGCGCTCGGACTGGACTACCGGGTGCTGTTCACCGGAGTGATCATCTACATCGTGGGGCTGCTGGCGCTGTGGGCGCGTGCCACCCACCGGGTGCGGCTGTGGCCGGCCGTGACGGTGGTGGCGCTGATCGTCGTGCTGCTGCCCGCGGGCCGGCTGCCGGCGGCCGCCGGCCTGGCGGTGCTCGCGGTGGCCAGCGTCGCGCTGGTGCTGGCCGGGCTGCGCACCAGTGCCCGGCTGCGCCGCCACGTGCGGCAGGTCGCGCTGCAGGAACAGATCGCCACCGAGCAGGAACAGTCCGAGTGGCGCCGCCGCCACCTGTGAGCCACGGGGTACCGCCGGCGAAGCGAAAATCGGGGCGCGGCTCGCGCCGCGCCCCGATGCTCCCAGGCCCTTCCCGGCCGGTGGGGCGGGAATGAGCGGCGCCGACCTTCGGACCGACCGGACGCGGACTGGCTGCCCCCGCCTGGCCGTTGTCTACTGGCCGTGCCTTTCACCCTGCCCGTACACCGGTAACCGCGGCCGGTTCGCGCCGCCCCGCCGACCCCCGCCCGCTGGACCTGGCCGCTGCGACCGTCGAGGTCGCTAGGCCAGCAGACGAAGGGACGAAGCGAACAACAGCCGCTTCCCGTGGTAGGACTCAAAGACGGTACGGCGTGGACCCCCGCCGCTGTCAACCCACCCGGGCCTGTCGTGTGTTGCGCCACGGCGTGTCGCGTCGGCGCGTCTCAATCCGTGCCGAGGTGGCGGCGCAACAACGCGGCCGCCGCCCGTGGATGGTCGGCGGCGAGAAGCCCACCGGCGGCCAGTACATAGTCGACGTCGACCACCGCGCGGGCGGCCCGGGGCAGCGGCCACCCGCCGGCCTGGTCGCCGAGCACCGCGGCGAGCACCTCGGCGGCGTCGGCGGCGCACGCGTGCCGCAGCACCCCACCGGAGCCGACCATCAGCTTCACGTCGCGCAGATCCCGTCCGGCGCGTTCACCGGTGGCCGCGCCGCGGGCGTGCCGGCGCAACGCCACCGTCGCGGCGAGCGCGGCGATGCGCCGCTCGGCGGCCCGGTCGGCGTCGTCGGCGGGCAGGAACCCGGGGTCGGCGGCCCGCACCGCCGCCGCGGCGGCCAGCTCGTCGGACTCCCCGGGGGCCAGCAGGCGTTCCTCGGCGGCGGCGCGGACCACGCCCGGGGCGCTCCACCGCATGCCCAGGTCCCCTTCGACCGTGCGGGCCCGCCACAGGGTGCCGGCGACCTCCCGGCCCGGCCCACTGTCCCGCTCGTCCGGGGTGAGCACCGAGTACACGTCGGTGGTGGCCCCGCCGACGTCCACCACCGCCAGGTCCCCGCCGAGGGCGTCGGCGAGCACCTCCACCCCGGTCAGCACCGCGTCCGGGGTGGCCGCCCGCACGAGCCGCGCGAACCGGCCGCCACGCGACAGCCTCTTACCGCCGATGACGTGGCGCAGGAACACCTCCCGGATCGCCGCCCGCGCCGGGGCGGGGGCGAGCACCCCGATCCGCGGCAGCACGTTGTCGGCGGCGGTGACCGGCACCTTCGCGGCGGCGAGCAGCCCGTGCAGGTCGTCACGGACGTCGGCGTTGCCGGCGAGCACCACCGGCACCCGCCAGCGGGCCTTCGCCAGCCGGGTGGCGTTGTGGGTCAACACCTCCGCGTCCCCACCGTCGGTGCCGCCGACCAGCAGCACCACGTCGGGGCGGGCGGCGCGCAGCGCGGCCAGCTCGGCCGCGCCGAGCCGCCCGGCGGCCACATGCACGACGTTCGCCCCCGCGGACAGCCCGACCCGCCGGCCGGCCTGCGCGGTCACCAGGGGCTCGTAGCCGACGACCGCCAGGCGCAGCCCACCGCCGGCGGACGAGCACACGTACCAGGGCAGGTCACCGACACCGGCGTCGGCAGTAGCGGCGCCGACGGCGGCGTCCAGGCCGTGCAGCACGTCCGTGCCGACGGTGGTCGGCGCCGCCGCCGCCGCGACCAGCCGGCCGCCGTCGAGGTCGACCACCGCCGCCTTGGTGTACGTCGACCCGACGTCGGCGCAGACGGCGGCGTTCACGCCGCCGCAGGCACGACCACGGTGCCGGTCGCGGCGACCGCCACGATCGGCGCCGCCAGCACCTCGGCCGCGGATTCACCCTTGTCGGGGCGGCCCCGGCAGACGACCCTGGCCTCGAAGTCGATGGTGCGGCTACGGGTGCCCACCCGGGTCACCGTCGCGACCACCTCGAGCACGTCCCCGGCCTTCATCGGCGCCTTGAACTGCACGTCCGAGTAGGAGGCGAACAACCCCTCGTCGCCGTCGGTGCGGATGCACACCTCGGTGGCGACATCCCCGAACAGCCCCAGCGCGTACGCCCCGTCGACCAGGTTCCCCGCGTAGTGGGCGTGCGAGTACGGCACGTACCGCCGGTGCGTCACGGTCAGTCCCAGCCGCGGATCCTGCTCGCTCATACCTTCGCCTTCTTGTTCGTGATCAGGGCGTGGACCAGGTAGCTTGCGACCTCGCCCGGGGTGGTGCCCCGACCGAAGATGCGGTCCACACCCAACTCCTCGGTCATCGTCTCGTCGAAGCGGGGGCCGCCGACGATCAGCAGCGGCCGCTTCCCGGCCGGCATGGCCTCCCGGAACGCCGCCGACATCTCCCGGGTGTTGTGCAGGTGCGCGTCGCGTTGGGTGACGACCTGGGACACCAGCACCGCGTCGGCGCGCTCCCGCCGGGCCGCCTCCACCAGCTCCGGCACACTGACCTGCGCACCCAGGTTGCTGACCTTCAGCTCCCGGTAGTACTCCAGGCCCTTCTCCCCGGCGATGCCCTTGACGTTGAGGATCGCGTCGATGCCGACGGTGTGCGCGTCCGTGCCGATGCACGCGCCCACCACGGACAGCTTGCGCCGCAGCTTCTGCTTCACCACCGCGTTGACCTCCTTGGCCGACAGGAGCGGGAAGTCCCGTTCCACCACCTGCACCTGGGACAGGTCCACCAGGTGGTTCACCCGCCCGTACACGACGAAGAAGGTGAACTCGTCACTCATCTGCTTGGCGTGCACCAGCATCGCCGGGTCCATGCCCATCCGGTTGGCCAGCTGGATCGCCGCGCCCTCGGCCCGCTTGTCGTGCGGCACCGGCAGGGTGAACGACACCTGCACCATGCCGTCACCAGTGGTGTCCCCGTACGGCCGCACGATCTTCTTCTCCACCGGGGCCGTCACGGGCGGTCTCCTTCCAGGATCGCGGTGGCCGGGTTGTAGTAGTCGGCCTCGTGCCGGGCCACCCCGTCCAGCCCCTTGCCGCGGTCCGCGGGCCGCTTCATGATCCCGAAGGTGCCCTCGGCGATCGCCGTCAGCAGCGACTGGTCACCGATGCGGTCCAGCAGGTCGACGGCCTCACCGAGAACCCGGTGGGCGCGCTGCTGGATGAACCCGCCCGGAGCGGGCACGAAGTCCTCGTGCAGCCCACCGGCCGCGCCCAGCACGTAGCGGACGTTCTGCAGGGCGATGTCCCGGTCGGACAGCCACGGCGTCACCACCGCCTCGGTCATCATGCCGACCAGCAGGATGCCCTGCCCGGTCATGGTGCCGACCAGGTTGAAGAACCCGTCGAGCAGGTTGCCGCGGAACACGTCACCGGTCATGTGCTTCGTCGGCGGCATCCACTTCAACGGCGCGTCGGGGAACAGCTCCCGGGCCAGCAGCGCGTGCGCCAGCTCCAGCCGGAACGACTCCGGCACATCCGGGTTGATCTCGAACGCGTGGCCCAGCCCCAACTGCCAGTCGGCCAGCCCGGCCTCGTGCGCGAAGTACTCGTTGAGCAGCTGCGACACGGTCACCGTGTGCGCCTCGTCGACGGCGTCAGCGGTGGTGAGGTAGTTGTCCTCACCAGTGTTGATGATGATCCCGGCGCGGGCGTGCACCTGCCGGGAGAACCGTTGGTCGACGAACGTGCGAATCGGGTTGATGTCGCGGAACAGGATCCCGTACATCGAGTCGTTGAGCATCATGTCCAGCCGCTCCAGGCCGGCCAGCGTGGCCATCTCCGGCATGCACAGGCCCGACGCGTAGTTCGTCAGCCGCACGTAGCGGCCCAGCTCCTTCGACGACTCGTCCAGCGCCGCCCGCATCAGCCGGAAGTTCTCCTGCGTCGCGTACGTGCCGGCGAACCCCTCCCGGGTCGCGCCCTCCGGCACGTAATCCAGCAGCGACTGCCCGGTGGAGCGGATCACCGCGATGATGTCCGCGCCCGCTCGGGCGGCGGCCTGCGCCTGCGGGATGTCCTCGTAGATGTCGCCGGTCGCCACGATCAGATAGATCCACGGCCGCTGCTTCGGGTCCCCGTACCGCTTGACCAGCCGATCCCGCTCGGCGCGGCGCCGGTCGACCTGCCGGATCCCCGCGGCCACCGCCCGGCGGGCGGCCTTTCGCGCCGCGGTCGCGGCCCGGCCGGTCGGCTGCTGGAACCGCACCGACCCGGCGGCGGCCTTCTGCGCCAGCAGCGTCACATCGGTGATCTGCTCCCGGGCGAGGGCGTCGAACACCGTCGCCGCCACCCCATGGCCCAGGCCGGTGTCGGCGACGACCGCGTCGACCAGACGGTTCACCCACGGAATGCCGTCGGGGTCCGCGCCGGTCACCCCGGCCAACCGCAGCACCGCCCGCTCCACCGACACCGTGGTGTGGCTGCGCGCCAGGTCCACCACCGGCTGCCCGGCGCGGCGCGCCAACTCCCGCGCCCGCGCCACCAGCGCCGGATCCAGCTCAAGCTTGCCCGTCACGAACAACCTTCCTCATAGATCACGTTTCCTCGCAGGACCGTGGCCCGGCACACCGGCTGCGGCGTCGGATCGTCCGCGCCGCGCAGCTCCGGGTCATCGGCCTGCAACACCGGCAGGCCGTGCTGCGCCCCGGCCGGGGTGGACCACACCGCGAACGTCGCCGGCGCGCCCAACGCGAGCACGCCCTCGTTGTCCAGATGCACCGCACGCCACCCGCCGCGGGTGTGCGCGGCGAACGCCGCCCGCACACTCATCCGCTGCACCGGGTTGTGGTGCGCCGCCGCCGCCCGCACCGAACCCCACGGGTCCAGCGGCGTCACCGGCGAGTCCGACCCGAACGCCAACGCCACCCCGACCGAGTGCATCGCACCCATCGGGTTGGACTCCAACGACCGGGACAGACCCAGCCGCGACTCGTACATGCGACCCGCGCCGCCCCACAACCGGTCGAACGCCGGCTGCATCGACGCGACGATCCCGTACTCCACGAACCCGGCGATGAGCCGCTTGTTCATGATCTCCGCGTGCTCCACGCGGTGCCGGGCCGCCCGCAACCGGTCGAGGCCCAGCTTCTCCGCCGCGCCCGCGAACCCCTCCAGCACCGTGCTGATCGCCGCGTCGCCGATGGCGTGGAAGCCGCCCTGCATGCCGTGCGCCGCACAGTCCAGCAGATGGTCACGCACCTGCTCGGCGGTCACGTACCCGTGCCCGCACCCCCCGGCCTCCCCGTCCAGGTACGCCTGCGAGACGTGCGCCGTCCGCGACCCCAACGCCCCGTCGGCGAACAGGTCACCACCGGCCCCGACCGCCCCGAGGTCCCGGGCCCGCGCCGCGCCCAGCAGCTCGCCCCAGTAGCCGTACACCTCCGGAAACCCCGCGCCGGAGATCGCCAGCAGCCCGGTGAAGTCCTCCTCGTCGGAGATCTCCGGGCCGCCGCACTCGTGCACCGCGGCGACACCCAGCGACGCCGCGTGCCGCAACGCCACCCGCTGCGCCGCCACCCGCTGCGTGCGGGTCACCGACCCCTGCGCCGCCGCCCGCACCACGTGATGCGCGTCACGCCGCAGCCAGCCCGACGCGTCGTACCCGGGCGCGGCCGCCGCATCCGGGCAGGCCGCCAGCAGCGCCTGCGACACCAGCGCCGAGTGGATCGACGCCTGCGACAGGTACATCCGCCGGCCCCCGGCCGCCCGATCCAGCGCCGCCGCGTCCGGCAGGGTCCGATCCCCCCAGTTCGACTCGTCCCAGCCGTGCCCCAGCACCACCGCGTCGGCCGGCAGGCCGGCCGCGAACGCCGACACCGCGTCCAGCAACTCACCGGCCGACCGCACCCCGGACAGGTCCAGCCCCGACAGGGCCAACCCGGTGTCGGTGGCGTGCACATGGGCGTCCACGAACGCCGGGGTCACCAGCGCCCCGCCGAGGTCCACCACCCGATCGGCGGCCGGCGCGTCGGCGCCCGCACCCAACCAGGCGATCCGCCCGTCGCGCACCAGCAACGACGTCGCGGTCGGGTCGGCGGGGCAGTGCAGCATGCCACCGCGGTACAAGGTCGAGGGGTTCGTCATGGGAGTCAGTCTGCCGCCAACCGCGCCTCGAACAGACGGCGCACCCCCGGCTCGGCACGCAGCAGCTCCAGCGCCAGATCCGCGTGCCCCGGCGCGTACCCGTTGCCCACCAGCATCGTCACGTCCGCCGCCAGGCCCTCCGCGCCCAGCGCCGCCGCCGCGAAGCTCGTCGCCATCGAAAAGAAGATCACCGTGCCGCCGTCCTCGGTGGCCAGGATCGCCCCGTGCTCGCAGCCCGGCACGTCCACGCACACCACCGTCACGTCCGCCGGCGCACCCAACGCGGTGGTCACCGCCGTGGACAGCCCCACCGGATCCCGGGCGTCGGCCAACGCGACCTCGTCGGCCAGGCCGGCCGCGACCAGCGCGTCCCGCTCGCCGGTCACCGGCACCACCCCGACCGTACGGGCAGCGCCCGCCCGCCGCGCCGCCGCCAGGGACAGCGACCCGCTCTTGCCCGCGCCACCGATCACCGCCACCCGCACCGGCCGGGCGTCTCCCCCACGCCGCCGCCGGTCCACCTGCTCGGCGACGACCCGCGCGGTCAGCGCCGGCGCCCCGCACACGTCCAGCACCGCCAGCGACAGCTCCGGGTGCAGGTCCGCCGGCAGCACCGCCGCGATCGACCGGGCGAACAGGATCGCGTACCCGTCACACGGCACCTGCTCGCTGCGCCCGTCCCAGCGGGAAAGCCCGTCCAGGATCATCAGCGGGGTCAACGTCAGCGACACCAGCGTCGCCACCCGGTCGCCCTGCTTCAGCCCCAGCGGGGACCGCTTCCCGGCCTCCTCCACCGTGCCGATCAGCATGCCGCCGGAGCCCGTCACCGGGTTCTGCATCTTCCCCCGGGTCGAGATGATCTCCAGCACCTCGGCGCGGACCTTCTCCCCGTCACCACCGTGCTTGTCCGACAGCTGCCGGAAACTCGCCGCGTCCAGGTTCAGCCGCTCCACCCGGATCCGCACCTCGTTCGAGGCGATCCGCGGATCGGCGTCGAGCCGCCACGCCGCCTGCGGCAGCACCCCCGCAGGTTCCACGACGCGGTGCAGACCCACCGGTGACGTCACGCCAGCCCCCTCCGTCAAGCCGCCCGAAGCCCCGACCAGGACTCGCGTCGCGGGAAAACTTCCGGCAGAATAATTTCTTCACCGGATATTTTCCAGTAGCCTTCGGGACCATTGATCAACCCGCACCGCCAACGAGGAGGGGCCGTGACCCAGACCCAACCCGTGGAGACCATCCCTGCGCCCCGCCCCGCGCCGATTGCCGTCCCCACCGCCGGACAACCGTACGAATACCGCCGCAGCCCCCTGGTCGAACCCGACTGGACCCGCTTCCCCGGCTGGCGCCACGTCACCCGCGAACAGTGGGAGAACGCACAGTGGCAGCGGGTCAACTGCGTCAAGAACATCAAGCAGCTGCGCACCGTCCTCGGCGACCTCGTCGACGAGACCTTCTACGCCGACCTCGAGGCCGACCAGAAGGCCCTGGCCACCATGTCCATGCTGGTGCCCCCGCAGATGCTCAACACCATGGTGCCCTTCGCACCCATGACCACCGAGGCGTTCCTCGCCGACCCGGTCCGCCGCTACATGATCCCCGTCGCCTCCGACCGGCGCACCGACTGGCCCTCGCACCCCTACGCCAGCCGCGACAGCCTCCACGAGCACGACATGTGGGTCGCCGAAGGCCTCACCCACCGCTACCCCACCAAGGTCCTCGCCGAGCTGCTCTCCACCTGCCCGCAGTACTGCGGCCACTGCACCCGGATGGACCTCGTCGGCAACTCCACCCCCGCCGTCGACAAGCTCAAGCTCACCCTCAAGCCCGTCGACCGCTACGACGCCCACATCGCCTACCTCAAGGCCCACCCCGGCGTCCGCGATGTCGTCGTCTCCGGCGGAGACGTCGCCAACGTGCCGTGGAAGAACCTCGAGTCGTACCTCATGCGGCTGCTCGAGATCGAAACCATCCGCGACATCCGGCTCGCCACCAAGGCCCTCATGGGCCTGCCCCAGCACTGGCTCCAGGCCGACGTCGTCGAGGGCCTCGAACGGGTCGCCCGCACCGCCGCCCGCCGTGGCGTCAACCTCGCCATCCACACCCACGTCAACCACCGGCAGTCCATCACCCCGCTGGTCGCCAAGGCCGCCCAGACCGCCCTCGACGTCGGCGTCCGCGACGTCCGCAACCAGGGCGTCCTCATGCGCGGCGTCAACGCCACCGCCGGCGACCTGCTCGACCTCTGCTTCGCACTCCAGGGCGAAGCGGGCATCCTGCCGTACTACTTCTACATGTGCGACATGATCCCCAACGCCGAGCACTGGCGGGTTCCCGTCTGGCACGCCCAGCAGCTCCAGCACGACATCATGGGCTACCTGCCCGGCTACGCCACCCCGCGCATCGTCTGCGACGTCCCCTTCGTCGGCAAGCGCTGGGTCCACATGCTCACCGACTACGACCGCGAACGCGGCATCTCCTACTGGACCAAGAACTACCGCACCTCGATCGAGTCCGCCGACCTCGAAGCGCTCAACAAGCGCTACGCCTACTACGACCCGATCGACACCCTGCCCGAATCCGGACAGGCCTGGTGGGAGGCCCACCGCAACGACTGACCCCGCACCACCCGTCGCCCGGCACCCCGCACCAGGGTGCCGGGCGACGGGCCTTCCCGGCCTACTCAGCTCCCCGCGGCGCGTACATGATCAGGGCGACGCCCAGCAGGCAGATCGCCGCGCCCGCCACATCCCACCGGTCCGGACGGAATCCGTCCACCAGCACACCCCACGCCAGCGACCCGGCCACGAACACCCCGCCGTACGCCGCCAGGATCCGGCCGAAGTTCGGGTCCGGCTGGAACGTCGCCACGAACCCGTACGCCCCCAACGCCAGCACCCCGGCCGCCACCCACCACAGGCCCCGGTGCTCCCGCCAGCCCTGCCAGACCAGCCACGCTCCCCCGATCTCCGCCAACGCGGCCAGCAGGAACAACACCAGGGAACGCAGGACGATCACCCCGCGACCCTATCCGGCCGGCACGGCCCACCCCGCCCCACCGGCACCACGGGCGCCACCTTCGCCAGCTGCGCCAGGCGCTCGATGCGCGTCGACGTGAGCTAGGGCAGTGGATCCCACCTCCAGCCATGCGTCGGCGGCCCCCCGGGGATTCCCGGGGGGCCGCCGCTTCACGGGTCACTTCTCGAAGGCGTTGCGGGCGTCCCGGCCGGCCTCCTTGACGTTCTGGCCGGCCTGCCGGGCCCGGGCCGCGCTCTGCTCGTTGGCGCCCTCCGCCCGCAACCTCTCGTTGTCGGTGACGTCGCCGATCCGCTCCTTGGCCATGCCGCTCATCTCCTGAGCCTTGTTCTTGGCCTTGTCGGTGAAGCCCATGTCATCTCCTCAGCCTCGGCTTGCTGTCACTCCCTGTCGCGTCCCCGGTGGCGGGCGCGGCAAACCGTGGGTGAGGGACCGCACGTCGCGCAGGGCATCCTAGGAAGATGGGCTGTTAATGGCAGCTGGTCCGGCCGGCGCGCTCACTGGAGCCCGGTCCGCCCCGGGTGACCCGGTTCGGCGCTCCGCAGCGTGGTTGACTGAACCGGTGAGCGAGATCCTGCTGATCCGGCACGGCGAGACCGCCTGGAGCGCCAGCCACCGGCACACCTCGTACACGGATCTGGAGCTGACCCCCGACGGCGAGCGGCAGGCCCGCACGCTCGGCGTGATGCTGGCCGGCCGCCGCTTCGTCCGCGTCCTGTCCAGTCCCCTGCAGCGGGCGGCGTGCACCGCGCACCTCGCCGGGCTCGACGTCGACGCCACCGACCCCGACCTGGCCGAGTGGAACTACGGCGAGTACGAGGGACGCACCACCGCGGACATCCACGCGGAGAATCCGCACTGGAACATCTGGACCGACGGGTGCCCCGGCGGAGAGTCACCGGCACAGGTCGGCGAGCGCGCGGACCGGGTGCTGGCCGGGATCGCTCCCCTGCTCGACGGGAGCAACGTCGCCCTGGTCGGGCACGCGCACAGCCTGCGGGTGATCGGCGCCCGCTGGATCGGCCTGCCCCCGTCCGCCGGTGGACTGCTGCGACTGGACACTGCCACCGTCAGCGTGCTCGGTCACGAGCACGGGCGGCAGGTCATCCTGCGGTGGAACCAGCCGGCTCCGCCGCCGCCCGCGACCGGCCCCGACCGGCGAGCTCGGCACTGATCCGCGGCGATCGGTTCCCGTACGGGTGACAGCACCACGCTGGTTACGCGGCCGCGTCACAGACTACTGGCTCCGGTTCAGCGGTACCGCTGAACCGGAGCCAGTAGTGGACGGCTACGCCGCTCGCTGGATCAGAGGTAGCGCGAGGCCTCGTCGAGGAAGCGCTGCGCGTACCGGTCCGCCGGAATGTCCCCGAGGTAGTACTTCTTGAGGTCGTGGCGGGTAGCGGCGAGGGGATCCCTGCCGAGGAGGTCGTCGAGGGCATCGTCGAGTCCCTGCAGCCGGCCGCCGTACGCGTCGATCACGTAGCCCGCCCGCGCAAGCGGGAACGCCTCCGGGAACTGGGCCGCCGGCACCGAGACGGCAACCATCACGAAGGGCTTCTCCGAGTACAGGTAGTCCGCCACCACGCTCGACACATCCGACACCATCGCGTCCGACGCGTTGAAGCAGTCCGCGACCGTCATCTCCACCTCAGCCTCGGCTCCGAAGACGTGTGGCCGTCCGTTCGCCCGGCGGTCGTCAGCCAGCAGCGTCCGGATGCGCTCACACTCGCGGCTCAACTCGGGGGACCGATGGCTGTACGGATGCGGTCGGAAGACGACGCTGCACCCGCGAGCGAGCAGCGCCTTGATGATGTCGTAGCCAACGATCAGCGACGAATAGTTGGAGTCGGCATAGAAGCCCGCCCACGTCGGGGCGTACAGGACTCGAGGGTTGGTAATCGAGGCGATCGGCCCGGCGGCGATGGCGACCTTCTCCACCTGGGGGCGCCCGACGATGGTGAACATCTTTGCGGGCATGCTCACGCCGTTGGCCGCGAACCGGTCGATCGCGGCCTGGCCGGCGACGAAGTTCTTGTCGTAGACCCGGAAGACCGGGTTGTGACTCGGCACCTTGTCGCTGTCGCCGTGGTTGAGCTGGATGTGCGCCAGGTGTGTGTACCGGACAACGTGGTTGTTCATCGTCGCGGTATTGACGTAGAAGGCTGCCCGTAGCGACGGGGCGATGACATCGTCAAGCTGCTGCAGCCCCAACCGCAGCACCACCGGGGCATTGGTGAGACCCACCGCCTCGTCGAAGTTGGCTTGGCTGCGAACCAGGACAAAGAACTTCTTGCCGAGGCGTTCCAGGTAGGGCAGCCACATCCCGAGCTGGTAGGCGGTGCCGACGGGTGCGTTCCAATGCACGAGAAAGACCGGCTCGTAGGCGGTCAGCGCGGCATGCAGTTTCGCCTCACTGCTGCGCCTCGCCCGCACCCGCCTCAGCGCCTCCAACCCGGTGAACAGGGCCAACCCGAGCGCCGCGGTCGCCACCGCCAGCGCGATCACCCCAGAGACGTTGGTGAACGCGCAGAGCAGTGCCACGAGAACCGCGGCGCCGTTGACCAGCGCGACGCGGCTTGTGTCGGGCCTACCGTCACGCCGTGAGCCGCTTCCGGGCAGGTTGGCCGAGACGGGGTAGACAGCATCGGACACGGACGCCAACAGCGGCTCGCTGAAAACCGCCAGGGCTGCGACGGCGATACCAACGGCCAAGGCGGGATCAAGAGTGCCGTGTACCGCGCCGAGCAGGTACGCGCAGCCGAGCAGGAGGATGCGCGCCACCACGGACGTTTCGGCGGACACCGAGCCGCCCCGCCACGTCCAGGCCAGCAGAGCGAGCGCCAGAACGGCCGGGAGAAGCGCCCAGAGCCGGGAGTTTCCCACCGCCGCCAGCAGCAGAGCGGCGAGGGCCATCACCTCGACCGCCAAGGCGGGCAGTCGCGCCCCGGCGGCCGACGTCCGCGCCTCCGCCAGCCATCCGCTGAACCGGGACCGACCCGGCTTCGAAGCCGTCATCGCCCAACCCCCATCGACGACGGGTCGATCCGCAGCACCCGCCTCACCCGGCCCCGCCAGTTTGCCAGGAATCGGTACATCTCATCCTCCCGCTGATGACACGCAGAGCCACTCGAGCGCCGACGCAGCACGGACAAAACGGGCCCTGGGCCTGCCGTCCGCTCAAGATCCGGATCCCACGTCCGCACGTATCAGGGTTGGATCCTAGATTCGTACCCTGGCAATCGGCCGAACGGGGTAGCCCGTTCTCGATCTTCCTCGACGGGCCGGCGGCGGAGGTGATCATCGCTCGCTGAGCGGGGTCACCCCGCCCGCGAACCCCCTGACTCAGCCGAGATGCCACGGAGCCGGTGCTGATTCGCGGGATCCGGGCCGACCTTCGGCGGGCGATGCTCGTATGGAGTGGAGAGCACGACGGTCGTCCGAGTGGTGACGTTCGCCGAGGTCCGGATCTCCTGGAGCACCCGCTCCAGGTCCGCGGGGCTGGCGACCCGGACCAGCAGCAGGTAGAAGTCCTCGCCCGCCACCGAGTAGCACGAGTCGATCTCGGGCAGGTGGGCCAGCCGCTCCGGTGCGTCGTCCGGCTGCGACGGGTCGAACGGCCGGATCGCCACGAACGCGGTCAACGGCAGGTCCAGCGCCTCGAACGAGACGCGCGCGGCGTATCCCTTGATGACGCCGCGCTGCTCCAACCGGCGGACCCGCTGGTGCACAGCGGACACCGACAGCCCCACCTTCTCGGCGAGGTCGGTGTACGACAGCCGACCGTCCCCGGTCAACGCGGCGACGATGGCCCGGTCGATCTCCTCCACGCGGTGCAACCTACCTGGAAACGCGCTCCCACGCCGCACCCGCCCGCCGAACGCCACGCTCGGCAGGTCGTCCGGTCGCGGACCGCCTCCGGAGCGTGGTCAGGCGCCTCCTCCCAGGTAGACCACCGCGAGGACGGACCGCAGGCGTGCGGCGTACTCCTCGGCGGGCGGCAGGTCGAAGCGCACCCCGCTCCGGCGTAGCTGCCGCTTGGCCCGGACCAGCCGCTGCGCCATCGTGGCGGCGGGGACCAGGTACGCAGCGGCGATCTGCTCGGCCGGCAGGCCACTCACCGCGTTGAGGGTCAGCGCCACCTGGGCCGGCTCCGGCAGGCTGGGGTGGCAACAGGCGAAGAGCAGCGACAGCCGGTCGTCGCCGGTGGCCTCGGCCGGCGGGGTGCGTGCGAGCACGCCCACCTTCTCCCGGCCGGTCGCGTCCCGCCACAGGCGGTCGAGTGCCGCCGTCGGCTCGGTCACCGGCCCAGGCTACGGGCGGGCTCAACCGTTGGCGAGGGCCCGGGAGATGACCAGTCGCTGGATCTGGTTGGTGCCCTCGACGATCTGGAGCACCTTCGCCTCCCGCATGTACCGCTCGACCGGGTGGTCAGCCACATAGCCGGCGCCGCCGAGCACCTGCACCGCGTCGATGGTCACCCGCATCGCCACGTCGGTGGCGAAGAGCTTCGCCTTCGCCGCCTCGATCGAGTACGGCCGGCCGGCGTCGCGCAGCCGGGCGGCGGCCAGCGTGAGCGCGCGGGCCGCCGAGATCTGGGTGGCGTGGTCGGCGAGAGAGAAGCCGAGCCCCTGGAAGTCGATGATCGGCCGGCCGAACTGCCGGCGCTCCTTCGCGTAGCCGACCGCGTAGTCCAGGGCGGCCTGGGCCAGGCCGACCGCGCAGGCGGCGATGCCGAGCCGGCCGGAGTCCAGGGCGGACATGGCGATGGTGAAACCCATCCCCTCCCCGCCGATCAGCCGCTCGGCCGGCACCCGGGCGTCGTCGAAGGCGATCTGGGCGACCGGGGAGGCGTGCAGGCCCATGGTCCGCTCGGACGCCTGCGGGTGGATGCCCGGGGTGTTCCGGTCGGCCAGCAGGCAGGAGATGCCCTTCGGGCCGGCGCCGCCGGTGCGGCAGAAGATGTTGTAGAAATCGGCGACCCGGGCGTGGGTGATCCACGCCTTGGTGCCGGAGACCACGTAGTCGTCGCCGTCGCGGACCGCCTTCGTGGTCAGCGCCGCGGCGTCGGAGCCACCCTGCGGCTCGGACAGGCAGTACGCCCCGAGCAGCTCCCCGCCGATCATGTCCGGCAGCAGCTTGCGCTGCTCGTCGGTGCCGAACTGGGCGAGCGGGTAGCAGGACAGGGTGTGCACGCTGACCGCCTCGGCGACGGCGAGCCAACGGCTGGCGAGGATCTCCAGCACCTGGAGGTAGACCTCGTACGGCTGGGCGGCCCCGCCGTGCTCCTCGGCGTACGGCAGGCCGAGCAGGCCGGCCCGGCCCAGGGTGCGCAGCACCTCGCGGGGGAACTCGGCACGCTCCTCGAAGCCGGCGGCCTTCGGAGCGAGCTCCCGGTCGGCGAGTTCGGTGGCGAGGTCCAGCAGGTCGTGGGCCTCGTCAGTGGGGAGGATCCGGTCGACAGTCATAGCGCGATGAGCTCCGTGGGGGTGGTGTTGAGCCGTTGCCCGCCGTCCGTCGTGCAGACGACGATGTCCTCGATCCGGGCGCCGTGCCGCCCGGCGAGGTAGATACCGGGTTCGACCGAGAAGGCCATGCCGGCCTCCAGCGGCCGGGGGTTGCCGGTCACGACGTACGGCTCCTCGTGGGTGTCGAGGCCGATGCCGTGGCCGGTGCGGTGCAGGAAGGCATCACCGTAGCCGGCGGCGCTGATGACGCCCCGGCCCACCGCGTCGATCGCCTCGGCGGCAACCCCGGGGCGGACCGCCGACACCGCCGCCCGCTGGGCCTCGTGCAGGACGGCGTAGTAGTCGGTGAACTCGGCCGGGGCGGGACCGCCGGCCACGTAGGTGCGGGTGCAGTCGGAGCGGTAGCCCGACGGCATGGTGCCCCCGATGTCGACCACCACCGGCTCGCCGGCGCGGATCGGCCGGTCGGAGGTGCCGTGGTGCGGGCTGGCCCCGTTCGGCCCGGCGGCGACGATGACGAAGTCGACGGTGACGTGGCCGGCCGCCCGGATCGCGGCGGCGATGTCGGCGGCCACCTCGATCTCGGTCCGCCCGGGACGCAGCCACTCCCCCATCCGCCGATGCACCGCGTCGATCGCGGCGCCCGCCTCGGCGAGCGCCGCGACCTCGGCGGGTGACTTGCGGATGCGCAGCTCACGCAGCACCTCGGAGGCGAGCCGCTGGGTGGCGTCGGGCAGCGCGGCGCGCAGGGCGAGGACCTGCTCGGCCCACATCCGGTCGGCCAGCCCAACGGCGGCCACCGGTCCGGGCAGCGCCGCGCGGACCAGCGGGTACGGGTCGGTGCCGTCGGCGTGGTCGACGATCCGGAAGCCGGTGCCGGGTGCGGCTTCCGCCCCGGGGCGCTCCAGGACCGGCACGATCAGGGTGGGCTCGCCCTCGGCGGGCAGCACCAGGCAGGTGAGCCGCTCCCCCTCGTGCGCGTCGTAGCCGGTCAGGTAGCGCAGGTCGGAGCCGGGGGTGAGCAGCAGCGCGTCCAGGCCGGCGGCGGCGGTGGCGCGCTGCGCGGCGGCCAGCCGGTCGGCCGGGTACAGATCGTCGGTTCCCACCCCCAGAGCTTAACGGTCGTTTGGGCTCCGGCCCATCCCAGGCAGACAGGTGGGCGGGCCCCCGGGCTCCCCGCCCGCTCAGTGGGCAAAGCCGGGTCGGTGGTAGTCCCAGTCCAGGTCCCAGCGCAGCACCGTGCCGAGGTTGTCCACCGACAGCGCCTGGCCACCGTCCGCGGACAGGGCGACCTGGAAGACCGCCTCGGTGTTGCCCTCCAGCTCGCAGATGCGCTCGCCGGTCGAGGGGTCCCACAGCTGCACCCGGTGGTCCATGCCCCCGGAGAGCAGGAGGCTGCCGTCCGGGGTCAGCGCGAGGCGGTTGACCGAGTCCTGGGCGATGGTCACGCCCCGCGGCGCCACGGCGTCCAGGTGCGCCACGAACACGGCACCGCCGGCGACGAAGGTGTGGTCCGCGACCGCGATCACCCGCCCGTCGGCGCCGAGCACGAGCGCACCGACCTCCACCAGCGGAAACGAGACGGTGTGCAGGTGACGCCGGGTCCGGCCGGCCCACACCCTGGCGCGTCCCTGCTCGTCGAGGGTCGCCGCCACGTCACCCGCCAGCACGGCCGCCTGGTCGCCGGGACCGGGCCAGACGTACAGGGGTCGCCGCGTCGGGGTGTGCCACAGCCAGGTCGGCCCGCGCGGCGTACGGGTGAGGGTGAGGTGCGGGTCGACGGTGCTGTCGAGGGTGAGCACAGCGTCGCCCGACCGGGACAGGACAGCCGTCCGCCGCCCGGTGACCAGATCCCACACGAAGGCAGCACGGACATCCTCGGTGACGGCGTGCCGGCCGTCGGCGCACACGGCCACCTGTCGGATCTCCGCGCCGTGGCTGTGCGATCCCTCCACCGCGCGCCCGCTCTCCAGATCGCGGATCGTCACCGCGCCGAAGTAGTCGCCGGAGATGACGACCCGCAGGTCCGCGCTGACCGCCGACACGCCGCGAACCAGCCGTTCGTGAGTCGCCGTCCGCCAGGCGCCGGCGAACTTTGCCCGGGTGCTGGCCGCCCCGACACGGTGCCAGGAGGCGAGCAGGTCGGCATCGCGACGGTAGCCGGGCAGCTCGCGTACGGACCGCAGCCGGTCGAAGGCGGCGGCGTGGTCGCCGTCGTCGATGAGCCGCTCCGCCGCGGCCAGGTGCACACGGACCGCGGCGGCCTCGTCGGTCAGCTGGCGGGGCTGCCGGGGACGGGTGTAGCTCCACGGCGCGGCCGGCCCGGCCGTCGGCGGCCACACCAGCCGTACCGTCTCGCGCCCGACCGACACCAGGGCGACGCGCCCGTCGGCGCTGATCACGACGTCGGCGGCGGTGTAGGGCTCGCTCGTGTGCCGGCAGCGGTTGCCGTCCAGTTGCCAGGTCTGCAGGCCGAACTGCCAGTCGGTGCCCAGCCCGGTCCGCCCGTCGTCGGTGACCGCGACCGGGCCGCCGCCCCACCCGGCGGCGCTGCCCTTGTCCGCCACCGCCCAGGTCACCAGGTCCAGCACCCGCACCTGGTCGTCGTCGGTGAGGGCGAGCGCGCACGCGCCACCGGGGCTGAACGCGAACCTGCGGTTGAGGCCGTCCATGTTGCCCACCAGCTCGCCGGTACGCAGATCCCAGATGCGCAGCAGCCACCGGTGGCCGTCGAAGGCTGCCACGTGCCGCCCGTCGGCGGTGATCGCCGCAGTGCCGCCGAACCCGGGCCCGTAGTCGCCGAACGGCTCGGCGATCAGCCGGAAGCCGCCGCCGGTGAGGTCGTCCAGGACCCGCACCGAGCCGTCCCTCCCGGCCGTGACCAGGACCCGGCCGTCGGCGCTCAGCGCCACCGTCTCCAGGCCGTGCGGCGGGAGGCGATGGGCTCCGGTGCACCGCCCCAGCCCGGTGTCCCAGATCAGAATGTGCCCGGCGCTGTCACCGGAGGCCGCCACCCGGCCATCGGCGCTCAACGCCACGGATTCGACGTCCGTGTCGTGACCGGTCAGCGTACGCAGCAGCTGTCCGCTGTCGACCTCCCAGACCCGCAGGCTGCGTGCCTCGTACGAGGTGACCGCCACCCGGCCGCCGGCGCTGAGCGCGACGACCGCACGCCGGGTGATGTCGCCGCCGGGTAGGGTGACCGGTTCGCGGGGGGCGGGCAGCCGGCGCGCGGTCGCCCGCGCCTCGTCGGCCTCGGCGCTGTCCGGCACGGTACGCAGCAGAGCTTCGGCGGCGTCCCGGTCGCCGCGTTCGAGGTGGACCAGGGCCAGCAGGTGGTCGCCGATCTCGCGGCCCCCGTCGCTGGACCGGACGCCGTCCAGCTCGGCGACCAGCTGCCGGTCGGTCAGCGTCCCGGCGCGCCACCGGCGCAGCCCGCGGTTGTAGGTGGCGTGCGGGTGGCGCGGGTCGGCCTCCAGGGCGCGCTGCCACAGCTCGTCGGCCCGTTCCGGGTTACCGAGGTCCAGCAGGGACAGCGCCTGGTTGGACAGCCCGTCGGCAAGCAGCCGCGGCGGCTCGGGCAGATCACGCGGGTAGGGTGCTCCGGTCACCTCGTGGTGGATGCCGAGCAGCTCGGTGGCTATCTCCGCCATCCCGGCGGGCCGGGCCCCGGGGTCGTGGGCCAGGCAGCGGGCCAGGAGGGCGGCCAGGGGCGCCGGCAGCGGCGGGATCGCCGGATCGCCCGCGCCCGTGCGGACGAGGTGGGCGAGAGCCTCGGCCCCGGCCGGCCCGTACGGCACCGGCGGGCGGCCGACGAACATCTCCAGGACCGTCAGGGCCCACGACCACACGTCCGTCGCGACGCCCAACCGCTCCCCCCGCGCCTGCTCCGGGGAGCAGTACGCCGGGGTCATGCCGCGAACAGTGACCAGCGGGCCGGCACCCGTCCCCGCTCCGACGGCACGGGCCCGGGCCAGCCCGAAGTCCGTCACCTTCGCGGTACCGTCGTCGGCCAGCATGACGTTGGCGGGCTTGACGTCCTGGTGGATCAGGCCCTGCCGGTGCGCGTGGTCGAGGCCCCAGGCGGCCTGGATCGCCACGTCGAGCATCCGGCCCACGCCGTCACGGTGCAGCCGCCGGTCGCGGACCGCGTCGGCCACGGTGCCGCCGTCGACCCACTCGGCGAACACCCGGGGCACCGCGTCGATGCGGCGGACGTAGACGCAGGTGACCGTGTGCGGGTGGGCGCCGAGGGCGACCCAGGTGTCGGCCTCCGCCTCGAACGCGGCGAGATCCTCCGCCGAGGCGACCAGTTCGGCCCGTGGTGTCTTCACGGCCAGGTCCACGTCCCAGTCGCGGTGCCGGACCCGGTAGACCAGGCCCATGCCACCGGTGCGGACCACGTCCCTGACCTCGTAGAGGTCGAGGACGATGTCGCCCGGCGCCCAGTCGTCGCCCATCTAGTCGACCAGCGCGACGTACAGCGGGGTGCCGAGCAGCACCGCCCGGCCGTCGGTGCCCGCGCCGGGCCCGTGCAGCAGCCGCTTGGCGACGAACTCGACGTTCTGCGCCGGGCCCGGCATCGCCGCGTTGGCCTGCCGCACGGCCGCCAGCGCGGCCCGGTCGGGCTGGTCGTCCCCGTCGGCGTCGGCCTCCACCAGGGCCCGGATGGTCGGGTGGGTGGTGAGTGCGGCGAGCAGGGACGGCGTGAGCGACCGGGGCACGGCCGGCGGGTCCGGCGGGGCGCCGAGGACGTGGTTGCCGGAGCCGCCCAGGCCCACCAGCGTGTCCGGGGTCGACCCGGCGAAGTAGACCAGTGTCGGGTCGCTCGGGAACGGGCCCCAGCGCATCGGCAGCAGGCCCCAGAAGAACTGGCCCGGGTCGTCGACCGAGCCGAGGTCGCCGTGGTCCTCCAGATGCCGCACCACCCGCTCCAGTCGCCGGGTCCGCTCGCCGGCGGCCGGGGACTCCGTGGCGCGTCTGCCGCCCAGCACCGGCAGGTTGACGCTCAGCTCGGTGGTCCGCTTCCTGGTCAGCGCCGGGTCGATCTGGGACAGCATCATGTCGATCTTGCTGTCGCTGACGTAGAGGTAGTAGCGCACCGACACCGGCGTCCCCTCCGCTCACCACGAAGCCCGCTGTACCCGACCGGTCACAGTCCATTATCAACGACAACGGATGACTGTCGGGGACCCGAGGCCGCCGCCCTGTGTGGTCATGGTGGTCCGCCATCCGATCACGGGCAGGCGGCACCGGCCCGCAATGCGGACTGGCGCGCGGTGCGGGACGAGCGGGGGCGGCGCCGTCAGGCGGTGGCGCGCTGGCCCAGCAGACTCCCCTGCTGCTGCTCGACGCACCGACGACCGCCCCGGCCGGCGCCGGGTTGCGGGCCGCGGGCACCATGGATCCATGATCCGCTTCGTGCTGAACCTGTTGTGGCTCGTCTTCGGCGGCGGCCTCGTCCTCGCCCTCGGCTACGGGGTGGCCGCACTGATCTGCTTCGTGCTGGTGGTCACCATCCCGTTCGGCGTCGCCTCGCTCCGCCTCGCCTCGTACGCGCTGTGGCCGTTCGGCCGGACCCTCGTCCCCAAGCCGGGCGCCGGGATCGCCTCCGGCCTCGCGAACGTGCTGTGGGTGCTGCTGGCCGGCTGGTGGCTCGCGCTGTCCCACATCCTCGCCGGCGTCGCCCTCTGCGTCACCATCATCGGCATCCCGTTCGGGGTGGCGAACTTCAAGCTGGTGCCGGCGGCGCTCTGGCCGCTCGGCCAGGAGGTCGTCGACACTCCCTGAGGCGTCACCGGTGCTGGGGCGGGAGTAGATCCTCCCGCCCCGGTTCCGTATGGAGGTCACTACCTCTAGGGCATCCTAGGAGGCTGGGTCTCCGGGGTGGAATGGCGGGTTGGCCGAACAGGCCTCGCGTTCCCGCCGGCGTGGCTACGGTCGGAGCAGTGGGCGGCCATCTCGGGGTGATCAAGGCACTCAAGGCGGACCCCACCATGTCCGCGCTGCGCCGGTCGCTGGACGCGTACTACGGCGACCCGGCCCGCGAAACGGCGATGGACGCCTTCTACGCGGGCCTCGTCCGGCCCGGCGACCTGGTCTTCGACATCGGGGCACACGTCGGCGACCGGATCGGCAGCTTCCGCCGCCTCGGTGCGCGGGTGGTGGCCGTCGAGCCCCAACCGCTCTGCGTGCGGGCACTGCGGGCCCTCTACGGCGACGACGAACAGGTGACGGTGGTCGAGGCGGCCTGCGGGGCGCGGGCGGATCGGGTCCGGCTGCACGTCAACTCCGCCAACCCCACGGTCTCCACCGCGTCCTCCCACTTCGTCCGCGCGGCCGCCGGCGCCGGCGGCTGGGCGGACGAGACCTGGGACGCCGAGATCGAGGTCGCCGCCACCACGCTCGACAGCCTCATCGCCGCACGCGGCGCACCGGCCTTCGTGAAGATCGACGTGGAGGGCTTCGAGGACGCCGTGCTGGCCGGGTTGAGCCACCCGCTACCGGCGCTGTCGTTCGAGTTCACCACGATCGCGCGGGAGCTGGCGCCGCGCTGCCTCGACCGGCTCACCGAGCTCGGGTTCACCGGGTTCAACGTCGGACTCGGCGACGAGATGGCCCTCGCCCTGCCGGAGTGGCTGCCGGCGGCGGAGGTGGCGGCCTACCTGCGGGCGCTGCCGCACGAGGCCAACTCCGGCGACGTGTACTGCCGATCCGGGGATCGTCTCAGGCGCCCAGGAACGCCGTGATCCGCTCCAGGTCGGCCGGTTGCAGGCCACGGTTCGGCCGGGGGCACGACACGTTGACCACGCCGTCCACGTCCAACCGCCACATCGGAGGACGCTCGCCCATCCGGTCACGGTAGGCCGAACACCGGGTCGGGTCGACCCGATAACCGGAGGGGCATCGAGGCCGCTCGGCGGGGAGATCGACGCCCACCTCCGGCAGCGGAGGCCGCGGTCAAACCGTCACCGCTTTTTTAAGGTTTGAACTTAGCCATGTTTCGTTACCTGGCCGTGATTGACGTGACCGGCGCCACTTCGATTCACTGCGATGCAACCGGTTCCGCAACCGGTTCCGAAACACCCGCCTCACCCCTACGACCCGGGAGCGTCACGTGCCGATCACCATCGCCGACGTCGCCGCCCGGGCGGGCGTGAGCAAGACGACCGTTTCCCGGGTGCTCAACGGCAAGGGCGAGGTGCACGTCCGCACCGCCGACCGGGTCCGCGCCGTGATCAGCGACCTGGGGTACGTGCCGAGTGCCCGCGCGGTCGGCCTCGCCCGCGGCCGGACCGGGGTGGTCGGGATGCTGGTGCCAGCCCTGACGTGGCCGTGGATGGGCGAGGTGCTGCAGGGCGCCGTCGACATGGTGGAGAGCGCCGGGTACGGGCTGTTGCTCTTCACCTGCAATCGCGGTGAGGAGTCGCTGCGGCAGTTCGCCTCGCAGGTGTCGGCGAAGTCGTTCGACGGGCTGCTGGTGATCGAGCCCGAGGGCAGCCTCGACTACATCACCGAACTGCACGGCCATGGCCTGCCGGTGGTCCTCATCGACGATCGCGGTCATCAGCGGCCATTCCCGTCCGTGGCCACCACCAACCGAACGGGCGGCGAGTCAGCCGCCCACCATCTGCTCGCACTGGGTCGACACCGACCGCTGGTGATCAAGGGCTGCGAGGAGTTCGGCTGCACCCAGGAGCGGCTGGCCGGATTCGTCGAGGCGTACGACGCCGCCGACCTGCCGCTGGATCCGCGGCTCGTGGTCGAGGGCGACTTCACCTTCGAATGCGGCAGCCGCGCCGTCAGGGGGCTGACCGAGGCCGGCATCGACTTCGACGCGGTCTTCGCCCACAACGACCTGTCGGCCGGCGGCGCCCTGCAGGCGATCCGCGAGACGGGTCGCCGGGTCCCGGAGGACGTCGCGGTCGTCGGTTTCGACGACGTCCCGTACGCGGCGCACACCGAACCACCACTGACCACGGTGCACCAACCGATGCGCGAGATGGGAGAGGCCGCGGCCCGGATGCTCCTGTCGCACTTCGAGGGCGTGCCACTGCCCGCCAACCCCAGCATCATTCCCACCACCCTGATCGTCCGAGGCTCGACCGGAGCGTCCCTACCGGCCGACCGCCGAGCCGTCGGGCCGCGCCGGCCCGAGCCGGAGCAGTTGCAGCAGCAGATCCACTGACCCCGGCGGGGCGTCCCCCACGTCCCGCCGGGGTGACGCACCCCGCTCCGCCATCGAACCCACCGAAACCCACCACGACCGGGAGGAACACATGCGCGTCAGACGCAGCCTCGCTCTCGCCCTGGCGAGCGTGACGGCGTTGGCAACGCTCGCCGCGTGCAGCGACAGTCCGAACGCCAACAAGAACAAGGGCCAGGCGGTCACCGTCCTGAACGTCGGCATGCCGAACGGCCCGCAGGCCGAGAACAACAATCCGTTCCTCACCACCTCGGCCGGCGCCTCGCTGGGCTACCGCTGGCAGATCTACGAGCCGCTGATGATGTGGAACCCGGTCAAGCCGAGTGAACCGATGAAGCCGTGGCTGGCCACCAAGGCCGAGTGGTCGGCGGACTACACCTCGGTCAAGGTCACCATTCGCGACAATGCCACCTGGTCGGACGGCCAGAAGCTCACGGCTGAGGACGTGGCGTTCACCTACAACCTGATCAAGAAGTACCCGGCGCTGAACGACCAGGGCGTGCCGTACACGGACGCGACGGCGAGCGGCAACGAGGTCACGATCAAGATCGAAAGCCCGCAGTTCGTCAACCAGCAGAAGGTCCTGTTCCGGGTGCCGATCGTGCCCAAGCACATCTGGGAGAAGATCAGCGACCCGACGACCGACCCCAACAAGCAGCCCGTCGGCAGCGGCCCGTACACGCTCAAGTCCTTCACCCCGGCCACCACGACGCTCACGGTGCGGGACAGCGGCTACTGGCAGGACCTGCCGAAGGTCAAGGAGCTGCGCTTCACGTCGTACACCGACAACAGTGCGCAGACCACCGCCCTCGCCAACGGCGAGTCGGAGTGGAGCTTCGTCTTCATCCCCAACTACAAGGCCGTCTTCGTCGACAAGGACCCGGCCCACCACAAGGTCTGGGCGCCGCCGGTCCTGGGCATCCACGGCCTGTACATCAACACGACGAAGAAGCCGTTCGACGACCCGGTGCTGCGCCGGGCGATGAACATGGCCATCGACCGCGAGGACATCTTCACCACCGCCGAGGCCGGGTACTTCCACCCACTGGTGAAGAGCGTCACCGGTCTGCCCAGCCCCGCCGGTGACACGTTCATCGCTGCCGAATTCAAGGGCCAGGAACACAAGGTCGACGTCGACGGCGCCAAGACGCTGCTCACTGGCGCCGGCTACAAGCTCGACGGTGACACCCTCAAGGACAAGACCGGCAAGCCCGTCAAGCTGACCCTGACCGACCCGGCCGGTTGGTCCGACTACCAAACCAGCCTCGAGATCGTGCGGGACAATCTGTCCAAGATCGGCATTGCCGCCACGGTCGACAAGGCCAACCAGGACGCCTGGTTCAGGAACGTCGAGCAGGGCAACTTCGACGCGACCTTCCGGTGGACCGAGGGCGGCGCAACGCCGTACGACATCTACCGGACCATCATGGACGGTACGCAGTTGAAGCCGATCGGCACCGCCTCTCCGGCGGGCAACTTCGGCCGCTTCAACAACCAGCAGGCGACCGATGCCCTGAAGTCCTACGCGAACGCGACGGACGAGGCCGCCCGTACCGCCGCCATGAACACCCTGCAGAAGGTCTTCGTCGAGCAGATGCCGATGATCCCGGTCGGCGCGGACAACATCGGTGGCGCGTACAGCACGAAGAACTGGACCGGCTGGCCGGACGATTCGAACCCGTACGGCGCGATGCAGCCCACCCAGCCCAACGCGCTGGACGTGGTCCTGCACCTCAAGCCCGCCGGTAGCTGATCCGCAGTACCGCCTCCCCGGTCGGCCGTGGCCGACCGGGGAGGCGGATCCCACGTTCGCCACCGGTCACCGCGTAGCCCTCGGTGACGAAGACACCCCTGACGACAGGAACTCGGGATGACGTTGAGCGAAAGCGCGGCGCCGCCGGTCAACGAGGTGGTGCTGGAGGCCGTCGGCCTGACCAAGCATTTCCCCGTCCGCAAGCGGCTGCGTGACCTCTTGTCCCGGACCCCGGCGGCCGTCCACGCCGTCGACGACGTATCGTTCGCGCTACGCCGTGGCCAGGTGACCGCGCTGGTCGGTGAGTCCGGATCCGGCAAGTCCACGGTGGCGCGGCTGCTGGCCCAGCTCTACCGCCGCACCGCCGGCGACATCCGTCTGCACGGCGTGTCGACCAGGGTCCGCGGCGGCCGGGCGTTCCGGTCCTACGTGCGACGCGTCCAGCTGATCCTGCAGGACCCGTTCGCGTCGCTCAACCCGGTGCACACGATCCGCTACCACCTCACCCGGTCGCTGCGGATCCACGGCCGCGCCGGCCGCACCGCCGAGGACCTGGACAAGGCCCTCGCCGATCTGCTCGCCCGGGTCAGCCTCACGCCGCCCGAGCGCTACCTGGACGCGTTCCCGCACGAGCTCTCCGGCGGCCAGCGGCAGCGCGTCGCGATCGCCCGGGCGCTCGGCGCCGACCCGGAGGTGCTGCTCGCCGACGAGCCGGTCTCCATGCTCGACGTCTCGATCCGCCTCGGCGTGCTCAACCTGCTGCGGGACCTCAAGGCGCGGCTCAACCTCGCCGTCCTGTACATCACGCACGACATCGCCTCGGCCCGCTACTTTGCCGACGAGACGATCGTGATGTACGCCGGCCGCATGGTCGAGGGCGGCGACAGCGAGACGGTCACCCAGAACCCGGCCCACCCCTACACCCGCCTGCTCATCGAGTCGGCGCCCGACCCCGACAGCATCACCGCCACAGCGGCTGCCGCCACGTACGACCGCGGTAACGGGGAGCCGCCAAGCCTCATCCAGCCGCCGGCCGGCTGCCGGTTCCACCCGCGCTGCCCCCACGTCATGCCCCGCTGCACGGTCGACCTGCCGCCCCGGCTGGAGATCGCCGACCGGCCCGGCCACTGGGCGGCGTGCTGGCTCTACGACCCGGCCGTTGCCGCCACCTCGTCGGGGGAGGCTCGATGAAGTTCCTGCTGCAGCGCCTCGCCTTCTACCTGTTCACCGCGTGGGCGGCGATCACGCTCAACTTCTTCATCCCGCGCATGATCCCGGGCGACCCGGTCCAGTCCCTCATCTCGCGCAACCAGGGCCGGATCAGCGCGGACGCCATCCAGTCGCTTCGCGTGCTGTTCGGGCTGGACAAGGACCAGAGCCTCGCTGAGCAGTACGTCGACTACTGGAAGCAGCTCTTCCACGGCGACCTCGGGCTGTCGTTCACGTTCTTCCCGACCCCGGTGGCGACGGTCATCGGCGACAGCCTGCCCTGGACGGTGGGCCTGGTCGGCATCACCACGATCGTCAGCTTCTTCCTCGGCACAGCGCTCGGCGTCGGCGCCGGCTGGCGGCGCGGCTCGTGGATCGACGCCCTGCTGCCGGCCACGACGTTCCTGTCCTCGATCCCGTACTTCTGGCTGGGTCTCGTCGCCATCGCGCTGTTCGCCGGGCCGGGGAGCTTCTTCCCGTCGTCCGGCGGCTATGAGCCCGGCCTCGTGCCGGCGTTCGACCAGTACTTCATCCCGAGTGCAATCAAGCACAGCATCCTGCCGGCCGCCACGATCCTGGTCTCCTCGATGAGCGGGTGGCTCCTCAGCATGCGCAACATGATGGTCACCGTGTCGTCCGAGGACTACATCACGGTCGCCCACGCGAAGGGACTGCCGGAGCGCCGGGTGGCCCTGAGCTATGCCGCCCGCAACGCCCTACTGCCGAACGTCTCGGGCTTCGCACTGTCGCTCGGGTTCATCGTCGGCGGCACCCTGCTGGTGGAGATCGTCTTCTCCTACCCGGGTCTCGGCTTCCAACTCTTCCAGGCCGTTGGCTACAAGGACTACCCGCTGATGCAGGGAATCTTCCTGATCATCACGATCTCCGTGCTGGTGGCGAACCTCATCGCCGACGTCGCCTATCTGCTTCTGGACCCGCGGACCCGAAAGAGTGGCTGAGCGATGACGATCTCACCGTCGAGTATCGAGCAGGTCATCCCCGGCCAGGGCGCGATGGCCCAGCCGTCGGCGACGCCGGGCAGGGTGAAGCGGCGCCGGTTCCGGTTCATGGCCAACGCCAAGACCGCGACCGGCCTGGTCGTCCTGGCCTGCTACGGCCTCTTCGCGATCATCGGGCCGTGGGTGGCGCCGTACGACCCGGACGGTCGCAGCAGCGACATCCTGCAGGCGCCGTCGGCCAGGCACTGGTTCGGCACCACCCATCTCGGTCAGGACATCTTCAGCCAGATCCTGATCGGCACCCGCAGCGTCGTCGTCGTGGGCCTGATCGCCGGCGTCCTGGCGACGGTTCTGTCCATCATCATCGGCGTGACATCCGGCTACCTCGGCGGGGTGGCCGACGAGGCCGGCTCGGCGCTGTCCAACGTGTTCCTGGTCATCCCGGCGCTGCCGCTGATCATCATCGTGACGTCGATCGTCGAGCAGGCCAGCGACACTCTGGTCGCGCTCATCATCGGGTGCACGTCGTGGGCGTGGGGCGCCCGGGTGCTGCGGGCACAGACGCTGTCGCTGCGCCGCCGCGACTATGTCGAGGCGGCGCGGGCCACCGGCGAGCGAACCTGGCGCATCATTCTGTTCGAGATCCTGCCCAACCTCACCGCGATCATCGCGTCCGGCTTCGTCGGTACGGTGATCTTCGCGGTCATGTCGGAGATCACTCTCGCGTTCATCGGCATCTCGTCGGTCTCCTCGTGGAACTGGGGCACGATCCTGTTCTGGGCGCAGGGCCAACAGGCCCTCGCGCAGGGCGCCTGGTGGTGGTTCGTCCCGGCCGGCCTGGCCATCGCGCTGCTCGGTACCGCCCTCGCGCTGATCAACTTCGGTATCGACGAGTTCGTCAGTCCCCGGCTGCGCAGCGGCGGCCGGGGCCGGATCCGCACCGCCGACGGGCGCACCGTGCGGATGCGGGTGGGCTTCACCCCCGTCCTGGCACCGCCCGCAGCCGTCCCGGCCCAGCGCGGGGAGCCCACACTCGCGAACGAAGGAGGGCACCGGTGAGCGCGAGGAGTGCAGCGAAGCGGAGCCCCGCAGTCGCGAACGAAGGAGGGCACCGATGAGCGCGCCCGTTCTGGAGATCCGCGGGCTGCACGTCGACTACGGCCTCGGCGACGACGCGGTGCACGCGGTCCGCGACGTCGACCTGACCCTGCACCGGGGCGAGGTGCTGGGGTTGGCCGGGGAGAGCGGCAGCGGCAAATCCACTTTGGCGTACGGGCTGACCCGGCTGCTGCCGCCGCCCGGCGTGGTCAGCGGCGGCCAGGTGATCTACCACCCGGTCGACGGCCCGCCGGTCGACGTGCTCGCCCTGACCCCCGCGAAGCTGCGCCAGTTCCGCTGGGCGGAGGCGTCCATCGTGTTCCAGGGGGCGATGAACTCGCTCAACCCGGTGCACCGGATCTCCACCCAGCTGCTCGACGTGATCAAGGCACACGAGCCGAGGAGCACCGCGGCCGGCCGGCAGGCCCGGGCGAAGGAGCTGCTGCGCCTGGTCGGCATCTCCGCCGACCGGCTGGACAGCTACCCGCACCAGCTCTCCGGCGGCATGCGGCAGCGCGTCATGATCGCCATGGCGCTGGCGCTGGAGCCGCAGCTGGTCATCATGGACGAACCGACCACCGCGCTCGACGTGGTGATGCAGCGGCAGATCCTCGGCCAGCTCGCCGAGCTGCGCCAGCGGCTGGGCTTCGCGGTGCTGTTCATCACCCACGACCTGTCGCTGCTGGTGGAGTTCTCCGACCGCATCGCCATCATGTACGGCGGCCGGATCGTCGAGGAGGCACCCGCCGCCGAGCTGTACCGACGGGCGCTGCACCCGTACACCGACGGGCTGCTGCACTCCTTCCCGGCGCTGCGCGGCCCCCGCCGCGAGCTGACCGGCATCCCCGGCTCCCCGCCGGACCTGCGCGCGATGCCGAGCGGATGCGCGTTCCACCCGCGTTGTCCGAAATCGTTCGGCCCGTGCGACAAGGAACTGCCGCCGCTCGGACCGCCCGGCGACGACCACCCGGGGCGCGCGGTCGCCTGCTGGCTGCATCCCGCCGCCGAGCCGGTGTCCCGCTGACCATCACCGCCCTACCGATCCGCGAAGACCCGAGGAGAACCACCATGGACACCGACCTCACCCACCCGACCATGACCGGGCAGGCCGACCCGATCGACACCCTCCCGCCGACCTTCCGGTGGGGGGTGGCGACCTCGTCGTACCAGATCGAGGGCGCGGTGGCCGAGGACGGCCGCGCGCCGTCCATCTGGGACACCTTCTGCCGCGTCCCGGGGGCGGTGGCCAACGGCGAGACCGGTGACGTGGCCTGCGACCACTACCACCGGATGCCGGAGGACGTGGCGCTTATCGCCGACCTGGGCCTGGACACCTACCGTTTCTCGGTGGCCTGGCCCCGGGTGCAGCCGGGCGGGCGCGGGCCGGCCAACCCGGCCGGGCTGGCGTTCTACGACCGCCTCGTCGACGAGCTGCTCGGCCGGGGGATCGACCCGTGGGTGACCCTCTATCACTGGGACCTGCCGCAGGAACTGGAGGACGCGGGCGGCTGGCCGCACCGGGACACCGCCCACCGGTTCGCCGACTACGCCGAGCTGGTCTTCGCCGCGCTCGGCGACCGGGTGAAGACCTGGACGACCCTGAACGAGCCATGGTGCTCGGCGATGCTCGGATACGCGTACGGTGAGCACGCGCCCGGCCGGCGGGACCTCGGCGACGCGATCGCCGCCGCCCACCATCTGCTGCTCGGCCACGGGCTCGCGGTGCGGCGCCTGCGCGCCGCGGCGAGCGCCCCGATCGAGGTGGGCATGACGGTCAACCTGGCCACCGCCGATCCGGCCACCGACAGCCCGGCCGACCACGACGCCGCGCGGGCCTCCGACGGCCTGGGCAACCGGCTCTACCTGGACCCGCTGTTCCACGCCCGCTACCCGGAAGACGTGGTGGCCGACCTGGCCGCCGAGGGAATCCGGATCCCGGTCGAGGACGGCGACCTCGAGATCATCTCCACCCCGATCGACGTGCTCGGCGTCAACTACTACTTCGGGCAGCTCTTCTCCGGGGTGGACGAGCACGGGCGGGACCGGGACGACGAGGGCCGGCCGGTGCGGCGGGTGGTCCGGCGGGACCTGCCGCGCACCGCGATGGACTGGGAGATCGTGCCGGACTCCTTCACGGACCTGCTGGTCCGGCTCGACCGGGACTACCCGGGCGTCCCGCTGGTGATCACCGAGAATGGCGCGGCCTTCGACGACCGCCCGGACGCCGACGGGTTCGTGGCCGACGACGACCGGGTGGCGTACCTGACCGAACACCTGCGGGCGGTGGCCCGGGCCCGGCAGGCCGGCGCCGACGTGCGTGGCTACTTCGCCTGGTCACTGCTGGACAACTTCGAGTGGGCGTACGGCTACGACAAGCGGTTCGGCATCGTCCGGGTGGACTACGACAGCCAGCGGCGTACGCCGAAGCGCAGCGCGCACTGGTACCGCGACACCGTCGCGCGGGTGCGCGGGGAGCGTTGACCCGGCGCTCGGCGTCTGCCGGGTCGAGGATCGGGCCGGTGGCGCTCCCGTCGCCGGCCCGGCGACTCAGCGGGCCCGCGCCCGGGGACGGGGCGCCGGCCGCGCCGGGGTGACCCGCGTGACCGGGTCGCGCGGCACGCCGCCGTCGCGCAGCAGCCGGGCCATCGGCAGGGTGGCCGCGCCCATCGCGACCGCGTCCGGTCCGAGCCGGCAGAGCTCGATCGAGGTCTGCGCGTACGGCTGGCGCAGCGCGTGCCGCGCGGTGGCCGCCCGGATCTGCGGCAGATAACGCTCGCCCAGGGCCAGGCCGGCCCAGCCGCCGAGCACCACCCGCTCGGGGTTGAAGAGGTTGACCAGCGTGCCCACCCCGGCGCCGAGGTAGCCGACCGTGTCGTCGAGCACCTTGGCGGCCGTGCGGGTGGTGGAGCGGAGCAGCTCGCCGAAGGCGCTCTCCTCGTCGCCGCCGGCCGCCGGGCGGCCCCGGTTGGCCAGCCGGAACCGGTCGAGGACCCCTTCCGCCCCGACGTACGCCTCGAGACAGCCGAGGTTGCCGCAGCGGCAGCGGCGACCGCCGTACACGATCGTGGTGTGGCCCCACTCGCCGGCGCTGCTGTGCGGGCCGCGGTAGCCCACGCCGTCGGCGACCACGCAGGCCCCGACGCCGGAGCCGACCAGGGCGATAACGGCGTGCCGCACGCCCCGGCCGGCACCGAACCACATCTCGGCCTGGCCGAGGGTCTTCGCGCCGTTGTCGACGTGGACGGGGATGTCGGTGCCGGCCCGCAGCATCGCCCCGAGCGGCACGCCGTCCCACCCGAGGGTCTGCGCGTGTACGACGGCGTCGGCGGTCCGCTCGACCGTCCCGGACACCGCGACGCCGAAGCCGAGCACCATGGCGGGGTCGACGCCGGCCTGCTCGACCACCGCGTCGAGGCCGTGCAGCAGGTGGTCGGCCACATCCCGCGGGTCGGGCCCGCTGGCGGCGATCGGGTACTCGGCCTTGGCGAGGGCGGTCATCGCCAGGTCGAACAGCTCGACCTGGACCCGGGTCTCGCCGACGTCGGCGCCGACCAGGTAGCCGTAGCCGGGGGCGACGCGCAACAGCACCCGGGGCCGCCCGCCGTCGGACTCGACCGAGCCGGCCTCCTCGACGAGCCCCTCACCGATCAGCTCGCCGACCAGGTTGCTCACGCTGGCCAGGCTCAACGCGGTGGTCTGGCCGAGCTCGTGGCGGCTGAGCGGCCCGTCCAGCCAGATCCGGGTGAGCAGCACCGATCGGTTGGCACGGCGCATGTCGCGCACGGTGGTGCGTCTGGCGTCCACGTCCGCCGCCGTCCTCTCCCTGGGGCCGCCGGCGCGGCTCCCGTTCACGCCATGAAACAAGCGCTGACAGCCTACTGCGCATTTACATTTAACAAAGTTAACTGATAGCCTGCGGCGCATCGACGAGGAGGTATGTCATGCGAATTCGACGTGGACTGACCGCCCTGCTCGGTGGCGCCGCACTGCTCGCCGTCACCGCCGCCCTGCCGGCCGCCGCCGGCCTCGCCGCCGGCGGCACGCGGGCCGCGCTGGTGGCCTGCTCCGCCCCGGCCTGGGCCGAGGGCGTCACCTGGACCGCCGGCAGCAAGGCCACCTACGGCGGCCGGCTCTACCAGGCGCTGCAGACGCACACCCCGCCGGTGGGCGCCGGCTGGACCCCACCCGCCACCCCGGCGCTCTGGAGCGACCTCGGCGCCTGCGACGGCGGCACCCCGTCCCCCACCCCCACCACGCCGAAGCCCTCCCCCACGCCGACACCGACGCGCACCACCTCCCCCACGCCCACTCCCACGACGTCCCCCACACCCACCCCGTCCACCACACCGCCCGGCTCGGACACCTGTGCGCTCAAGTCGCGGCCGTCGGGCAAGGTGCTCCAGGGGTACTGGGAGAGCTGGGACGGCGCGGCCAACGGCGTGCACCCCGGGCTCGGCTGGATCCCGATCACCGACTCGCGCATCCGGGCGCACGGCTACAACGTGGTCACCGCCGCCTTCCCGGTGATCCGCGCCGACGGCACCGTGCTCTGGGAGAACGGCATGGACGCCGGTGTCAAGGTGCCGACCCCCGCCGAGATGTGCCAGGCCAAGGCCGCCGGCCTGACCATCCTGCTGTCCATCGGCGGCGCGACCGCCGGCATCGACCTCAGCTCCAGCGCGGTCGCCGACCGCTTCGTCGCCACTGTGGTGCCGATCCTCAAGCGCTACAACTTCGACGGCATCGACATCGACATCGAGACCGGACTCACCGGCAGCGGCAACATCACCCAGCTCTCCACCTCCCAGGCCAACCTGGTGCGGATCATCGACAGGGTGCTCGCCCAGATGCCCGCCGGGTTCGGGCTCACCATGGCCCCGGAGACCGCGTACGTCACCGGCGGCAGCGTCACCTACGGGTCCATCTGGGGCGCGTACCTGCCGATCATCAAGCGGTACGTCGACAACGGTCGGCTGTGGTGGCTGAACATGCAGTACTACAACGGCAGCATGTACGGATGCTCCGGTGACTCGTACGCCGCCGGCACCGTGCAGGGCTTCGTCGCGCAGACCAACTGCCTCAACACCGGCCTGGTCGTGCAGGGCACCACCATCCGCGTCCCGTACGACCGGCAGGTCCCCGGTCTGCCCGCGCAGTCCGGGGCCGGCGGCGGATACCTGACGCCGTCACTGGTGTCGCAGGCGTGGAACACCTACGGGGGTGGCCTGAAGGGCCTGATGACCTGGTCGATCAACTGGGACGGCTCGAAGGGCTGGACCTTCGGCGACAACGTCAAGGCCCTCCAGGGCCGCTGACCCGTCCGGGGGCCCCGTCCACCGGGGGCGGGGCTCCTCGTCACCGCGTGGCCTGACCTCAGGCACGACCGTACGCCGGCCCGCCGGACCGCTCGAGCGGTCCGGCGTCGCCGTGGTCAGCTCAGCCGTGCTTCTGCTGGCACGGAACGCAGAAGCGGGCGTGCGGCAACACCTCGAGCCGTTCGGCCGGGATCGGCGCGGCGCACCGCTCGCAGGTGCCGTACACGCCCTCGGCCATCCGGCGAAGCGCGTCCCCGATCTGCGCCAGGCTCTGCCGGGTCGTGGCGATCATCGCGGCCTGGGTGTGCGCCTCGCCGGGGTCGCCGGTGTCCGCGGTCAGTTCGGTCAACCGCGCGGTCTGCGCCTCGAAATCGGTGGTCAGCGTGGCCCGCAGCCGCGTGAGCCGCTCCTGGTCGGTGGCGCCTCGGAGGTCGGTGCTCATGTCGGATCCCTTCCTGGAAAAAGAAAAAGGCCGAAGCCTGATGGCTTCGCCCTGGTGGCCGTACTCGCGGGATGTGGGGATTCCCGGGGGGCCACGGCCGGTGGGGATCGGGCTCGGCCGGCCGTGGGTAGGCGCGACCGCGTGCCGCGGGCAGCGCAAGGCAGCAGGCGTCACCGTGGTGACGCTGACCGACTGCCGGACCGAGGACATCCGTTCACCATAGGCCGACCGGGCCGGGACGCCAACCAGATTGCCGTTTTGGCCGGCTTCCGTGGCGTGCTGCGAGCGCGCGGCCGGTTGCCGGCCCGCTCGACGACCGGCCGGCGCACGATCAGGACGCACGGCTGTCCGGAACCAGTTCGCCGAACCAGCGCCGGCCCGCCTCGAACACGTCCCGCACGGCCAGCCCGGCGGCGCGCGCGGTGTCGTGCACCGCCACCGTGTCCAGCCGGGCCCAGCGGAAGGCCCCGCTGCGGCGTACGTCACCGGCCGGGGAGCGGGAGGCCAACTGGGCCTGTCCGCGCCACAGGCCGGGCCCGGGGGGCTCCAGCTCGAGCAGGACGGTTCCGCGGGCGTGGATCAGCTCCCGGCACCGGCGGAGCAGGACGATCGGGTCGCCACCGATGCCGATGTTGCCGTCGACGAGCAGGACGTGCGCCCACCGTCCCTCGCCGGGCAGCGCGGCGAAGACGTCGCGGCGGATCGCGACGGCCCCGCGCGCCCGGGTGAGCCGCACCGCGTACGGGGAGATGTCGACACCGACCGCGGTGTGTCCGGACCGGGCCAGCGCGAGGGTGAGCCGGCCCGGGCCGCAGCCGACGTCCAGGGCCGGGCCGGTGCACCGGGCCACGACCGCAGCGGTCGCCGGCTCGGGGGGCCCGTGCCAGCGCCGCACCGGCAGCCGGCAGCGTTGACCGTCGCCCTGTACGAGCCAGTGCACGCCCGGCTGCGGCCGCAGCGCCTCGGCGAAGACGTCCCCGGCCTCGTCCGCGTCCGCCCGGAGGTCCGCCGGCTCACCCGCCCCGACCGCGTCGACGGTCACCACTGGCCGTCCCGCAGCAGGCTGGGGCGCAGCCGCGCGACCTGACGGGCGAAGCGGCTGCCCGGCGCCTCGGCGGCCACCGCGAGCGCGTCGGACCATTCGTCGACGTCGCGCAGGACCGGCAGAGGCAGGGTCCGCAGTTCCCTCCTCGCCAGGGCGGTCCAGGTGCGCCAGCCGGTCCGCGCGGTGGACATCGGCACCTCCCGCAGCGCGGCGGCCTGCCGGGGGTCACGCAACCCCAGCGCCCACCACCCGCCGTCCACGGCGTGACCGAGCACGGCGTCGGCCAGGTCGAGGCGCCGGACCGCCGCGAGCAGTCGCGCCGGGGTCAGTTGGGGGGTGTCCATGCCGATCTGCAGCACCGGCCGTCCCGGCCAGGCCGCCGCGACGTCGGCGTGGGCGTTGGCGAGGCGGTCACCCAGGTCGCCGCCCCGCTGGGTCAGCACCGACCAGCCGGTGAGGGCCGCCGTCAGGCCGGCGCCGTCCGCCCCGTCGGCGACGTGTCCCCGTACGGCCAGCACGGGCGTCACCCCGGGCAGGGCACGGACGGCGTCGAGGGTGTCCCGCAGCGCCGCGGCGGCGATCCGGGCGGCCTGGTCGGGGGTGGCCGGTGGGCAGAGCCGGGTCTTCACGGCTCCCGGCACCGGCGCCTTGGCCATCACCAGCAGCACGGTCATCGGGGTCGGCCCACGGTGCGCAGGACGCCCGCGAAGTCGCGGGTGGCGCGGAGCGTGCCGCGGACCGAACCGGAGACCTTGGAGCGGGTGCCGGCGGCCCGTGGGGCGTAGGTGACATCCAGCTCCCGGATCCGCCAGCCCGCGGCGGCGGCGCGGATCAGCAGTTCGAGGGGGTACCCGAAGGCCCGGTCGGTGACGCCGAGGGCGAGCAGTGCGTCGCGCCGGGCCACCCGGATCGGGCTGAGGTCGCGCAGCGGCACGCCCCGCTGTCGCAGCAGCGCCGCGACGAGGGCGGTGCCGGCGCGGGCGTGCCAGGGCCAGGCCGCGGCGGAGACGGGCCGGCGCCGGCCCACGGTCAGGTCGGCGGCTTGGCCGGCCACCGGGGCGACCAGGGCGGGAAGTTCGGCGGGGTCGAAGGAGCCGTCGGCGTCGAGGACGCACACCAGGTCCGCGTCGGCGGCCACCAGGCCGGTGTGCACGGCCGCGCCGTAGCCGCGCCGGGGCTCGTGCACCACCCGGGCCCCGTGCCGGGCGGCGACCTCCGCCGAGCCGTCCCGGGAGCCGTTGTCCACCACGATCGCCCGGTATCCGGGCGGCAGTGCGGTGAGGACGCCGGGCAGCGCGGCGGCTTCGTCGAGGCACGGCAGGACCACGTCGATCGGTGCGGGCACACCGCCGACGCTAAGCCGCCACCCGGGCTCCGGCAGGCAGATCGGGCCTTACGGATTTGTTACCGGCAGCTCGGTTCTTACCGGCCGGTGACGATCGGGCCGTTCGCCTGTCGCCCGTCCCGGAAAGGCCGTACCGTCCGGTCGGCATGACAACCACCACGAGCCTGCCCACCGCGCCCGAGCGGGTGCCGGCCCGCCGCTGGCGGGCCGACCTGACGGTGCTGGGCGTCGAGGCGGCGCTGGTCGCGCTCGCCGCTGTGGTGGGCGCCGTGCTGAACCGCCGCGGGGTGGGGTTGTACGCCGACGCCGCACCGCTGTACGCGACCTGGCGACCGCACCTCGGCTGGGGTACGCCGGCCGCACTGCTGGTGGCGGCCGTGGTGATCGGCGTCGGGATGCGCTGGGCCCGTACGGCGCGCTGGGCACCCCTGCTCGGGGTGGCCTACCTGGCCTCGGTGGCGTGGGCGATGTCGCTGGCCCTGGTCGACGGATGGTCGGCCGGGTTCACCGAGCGGCTCACCCCGCAGGCCGAATACCTGCACGAGGTGCCCGGAGTCACCGACGTCCCCGCCATGCTGGTCGGGTTCACCGGCCGGATTCTCGACTTCGGACCGGACTCCTGGTCCACCCACACCGCCGGTCACCCGCCGGGGGCGCTGCTGGTGTTCGTCCTGCTGGACCGGGTGGGGTGGGGTGGCGGCACCGCCGCCGCGCTGGCGTGCGTCCTGGTCGGCGCGACCGTCACGGTCTCCGTACCGGTGGCGCTGCGGGCGCTCGGCGCGGCCGACGCCGCCGGTGCCGTGGTGCCGTTCCTGGTGCTGCTGCCCGGCGCGGTCTGGGTGGGCGCCTCCGCCGACGGCCTGTTCACCGGCGTGGTCGCGGCGGGCCTGGCCCTGCTGGCGGTACGCCGGCGGGCGGCGCCCGCGGTCGGTGGACTCGTGCTGGGCTTCGCCCTGTACCTGTCGTACGGCTTCGTCCTGATCGGCGTGCTGGCACTGGCGGTGCTGGTGCTGCGCCCCGTGGGCCGGATCGCCGCGCTGCTCTCCGCGCTCGCCGGCGTCGCGGCCGTGGTGGCCGCGTTCACGACGGCGGGCTTCTGGTGGTGGGACGGCTACCAGCGGGTGGTGGAGCGGTACTACCAGGGCTGGGCGGCCGAGCGCCCGTACGGCTACTGGGTGTGGGCGGACCTGGCGGCGCTGGTGTGCAGCGCCGGCCCGGCGGTCGGGCCGGCGCTGTGCCGCGCGGTCCGCTCGCGGCTCCGGTCGCGCCCGCCGGGACCGGCTGGCCGGTTCCGGTCGCCGCTGGCGGCGGCGTCGGCCGCCCGGCCGACGGTGCTGCTGCCGCTGGCTGCGGCGCTGGTGGTGCTCGCCAGTGACCTGTCGGGGCTGAGCAAGGCCGAGGTGGAGCGGATCTGGCTGCCGTTCGCGGTCTGGCTCCTGGTCGCCACCGCCCACCTGCCCGAAGACACCCGCCGGTGGTGGCTGGTCGGGCAGGCCGCCACCGCGCTCGCGGTCAACCACCTGCTCTGGACGGTCTCCTGAGCGACCGGTCAGGCCGGCAGCGCCGCCGGTTCGCGCAGCGGGTCGGTCGCGAAGGCGGTGATCCCGTCGGCGAACCCGATCCGGGCGGTGTAGCCGAGCAGCTCGGTCGCCCGCCGTGGATCGGCGACGACGTGCCGCACGTCGGCGGCGCGGGCACCGCCGACGACCAGCGGCGCCGGGCCGGCCATCGCCGCGGCCAGGGCGGCGGCCAGGTCGCCCACGGTGCGCGGCTCACCGGAGCAGACGTTGACCGGCACCAGGGGCTCCGGTGCCGGCGCGGCCAACGCCAGCAGGTTGGCGCGCGCCACGTCGGTGACGTGGACGAAGTCGCGCCGCTGCCGGCCGTCCTCCAGCACCCGGGGCGGCCGGCCGGCCGCCAGCTCGGACCGGAAGATCGAGGCCACCCCGGCGTACGGGGTGTCGCGGGGCATCCGCGGCCCGTAGACGTTGTGGTAGCGCAGCGCCCACACCCCGCCGCCGGTCTGCCGCGCCCAGGCGCCGGCCAGGTGCTCCTGGGCCAGCTTGCTGGCGGCGTACGTGCTGCGTGGCTCCAGCGGGGCGTCCTCGGGCACCAGCGCCGGGGTGAGGCTGCCCGAGCAGCGCGGGCAGGTCGGGTCGTAGCGGCCGGCGGCCAGGTCGGCGGGGCGCCGCGGGGCGGGTCGCACGGCGCCGTGCCGGCCGCACTCGTAGCGGCCTTCGCCGTAGACGACCATCGAGCTGGCCAGCACCAGCCGGCGCACCCCGGCGCGGTGCATGGCGGCCAGCAGCACCGCGGTGCCGTAGTCGTTGTGGCTGGTGTAACCGGGGGCGTCCGACGGGTCGAGCCCGTGCCCGACCATCGCCGCCTGGTGGCACACCGCGTCGACCCCGGGCAGCAGCCGGTCGAGCAGTTCGGCGTCGCGGACGTCACCGACCACCGGGTCGTGCCGCCGGGACCACTCCGGCAGCTCACCGCCGTGCGCCTGGGGCAGCAGCGCGTCCAACGCCACCACCTCGTGGCCCTCGGCGGCGAGCAGGTCGGCGACCTGCGAACCGATGAAACCGGCCCCGCCGGTGACCATTACCCGCATGTCGGTGAGGGTAGGCCGGCGGACGGTTCGCCGGGCCGGCTCGGCGCACCCGTAAGGACCTCGCAACAAATGCCGGCACCGCGCCCGCCGGTAAGTCTTCCGTAATCCGGCAATCCGGGTCGGACCGTGAGGGCCGCCCGTAACCTGCCGGAGAGGGACGCCCGCCGGCCGCCGGCCGGCGCCTGGACATCCCGGCGTGGCCACGCACGAGGAGGACCGGTGAGCGCGGAAGACACTCCCCCGGCCGGGGGTCCCCCGGTCGAGTCGGAGCGCGCGCGGTCCCACCGTCCCGCCTACGGCTTCCCCCGGCGGTGGTGGGCGTTCCTCGCCGAGCATCCCCCGCCCGGCGCCGCGACCGTGAACCGCCGGTGGCGCAGCCCGCTGCGCGGCCCGTGGCTCACCTCCGTGTACGGCGCGGTGCTGCTCGTCGGCCTGCCGCTGGTGTTCCTCACCGGGCTGCTGGACTACCTCGCCTACTCGCCGCAGTTCGGCCAGGCGTTCCCGCACGACGTCGGCTGGCTGCGGCTGCCGCAGTTCGACTGGCCGACCCGCCCGTCCTGGCTGTTCCGCCTCACCCAGGGCCTGCACGTGGGGCTCGGGATCACTCTGATCCCGGTCGTGCTGGCCAAGCTCTGGTCGGTGCTGCCGAAGCTGTTCGACTGGCCGCCGGCCCGCTCGGTGGCGCAGGTGCTGGAGCGGCTGTCCCTGGTCCTGCTGGTCGGCGGGATCCTCTTCGAGATCGTCACCGGCCTGCTCGACATCCAGTACGCCTACCTGTTCGGCTTCGACTTCTACACCGCGCACTACCTCGGCGCCTGGGTGTTCGTCGCCGCGCTGGTCACGCACGTGGCGCTCAAGCTGCGGCGGATGGTCACCGGCCTGCGGTCCCGCTCGCCGGCCGAGGAGCTGACGACGTTCCGCGAGGAAACCCGGCCCGAACCGTCGGACCCGGACGGGCTGGTGGCCGCCCGGCCCGGGCCGCCGACGATGAGTCGGCGCGGCGCGGTCACCCTGGTCGGTGGCCTGTCGCTGCTGCTCGCCGCCCTGACCGTGGGGCAGCATCTCAACGGGCGCTGGCGCGGTACCGCCCTGCTCCTGCCCCGGGGCCGCCAGCCCGGCACGGGTCCGACCGGGTTCCCGGTGAACCGGACCGCGGCCGCCGCCGGCGTCGCGGCCGCCGACACCGGGCCGGGCTGGCGGCTCACCCTACGGGCGGACGGCCGCACCGTCGCGGTGGACCGCGCCGGCCTGCTGGCCATGGCCCAGCACACCGTCACCCTGCCGATCGCCTGCGTGGAGGGGTGGTCGACCGTGCAGACCTGGACCGGGGTACGGCTGCGCGACCTCGCCGCCCTCGTGGGAGCGAGCGGGATCACCGCCGCGCACGTGCTGTCCCTGGAGAAGGCGGGGCTGTTCAAGCAGGCGACCCTGCAGGCCAACCAGGTCCTCGACCCCGACTCCCTGCTCGCGCTGCGGGTCAACGGCGTCGACCTCTCCCTCGACCACGGCTACCCCGCGCGGGTCATCGTCCCGGCGCTGCCCGGGGTGCACTGCACCAAGTGGGTGGCGGAGATCGCGTTCCGGGGGCGGACCGGTGGGTGACCTCGCGGCGCGGTTCCGGGCTGCGTACGGGGCGCCGGCCGGGCACCTGCTGCTGCTCGCCGGCACCTTCACGGTCACCGGGTGGGTGGCGCTACGGCTCGCCGCGGAGCCGACCGCCGGCCGGATGTTGCTCTGGTTCGCCGGCGCGGCGATCGCCCACGACTTCGTGCTGTTCCCGATCTACGGACTGGCCGATCGCGTGCTGCGGCGCGCGCTGGGCCCCCGCGCCGTGCCGGCGTCGGGCCCGGCACCGCTGAACCACATCCGCGTGCCGGCCCTGGCCTCCGGCCTGCTGTTCCTCGTCTACCTGCCCGGCATCCTCCGGCTGGGTCGGCCGACCTACCTGGCCGCGTCCGGGCAGAACCAGCGACCGTTCCTCGGCCGCTGGCTGCTCGCCACGGCCGCCCTGTTCCTGGCCAGCGCCGCCCTCTACGCCCTGCGGCGGCGGCGGGCACGGCGCCGACCGGTCAGGCCCCCCGGCCGCCCAGGTCGTGGTTAGTCGACCGCAGGCGGGGTACGCATTTCGTGACGCGTTTGTGGCGGCCGGCCGAACCGGTCCCTTCCTGCCGACGGCCTATCCGAGAGGAACGACCGTGCCACACGAGTATCGCAAGGACCCCGAGGTGATTTCTCGGCTGTCGCCGGAGCAATATCGGGTCACCCAGGACGCGGGGACCGAGCCGGCCTTCAACAACGCCTACTGGGACAACAAGGAGCCCGGGATCTACGTTGACGTCGTGTCCGGTGAACCCCTGTTCGCCTCCGTCGACAAGTTCGACAGCGGTACCGGCTGGCCGAGTTTCACCAGGCCGGTCGAACCGAAGAACCTGGTCGAAGTCCGGGAATCGAGCTTCGGGACGGTCCGCACCGAGGTCCGGTCGGCGCACGGCGACAGCCACCTCGGCCATGTGTTCGACGACGGCCCCGTGGAAGCCGGTGGGTTGCGCTACTGCATGAACTCGGCCGCACTCAGGTTCATCGGGCGCGACGACCTCGAGCGTGAAGGCTACGGCGAATACCGCGGATTGCTTGAGCACCCGGACGGGGGGCGCTGAGCCCACCCAGCGACGGGTCAGCGGCTCGTGGGTTCCACATGGTCCCGCCAGGAGTGCTGGGGCTCGTAGCCCAGCACGCGCCGCGCCTTCTCGATGCTGAGCAAGGTCTCGTGCTCGCCGAGTTCCTTGCGGACCTCGACACCCGGGTAGACCTCGGCCATGAGGCTGGCACTGGACCTGCTCATGACGGTGTCGGCGTTGGCGATGATGAAGACGTCGGCGCCGGGCCGGCCGTGGGCGAGTGCCCGCTCGACCGCCTGAGCCCCGTCACGGGCGTCGATGTAGCCCCACAGATTCCACCGGCGCAGCCGCGGGTCGGCGTCGAAGGACGGGAACTTCGCATAGTCCTCGACGTCCATGACGTTGGAGAACCGCAGGCCCACCATGACCAGCTCGGGGTCCCATCGGCAGAACTGCCGCGCCATCTCCTCCTCGAGCACCTTGTTCAGCGAGTAGGTCGACTCCGGGCGCGGCGGGTACTTCTCGTCGATCGGCGCGTACGGCGGCGGGGTGTCGAACGGCAGCCCGAGCACCGTCTCGCTCGACGCCCACACCACCCGCTTGATCCCGGCGGCCCTGGCCGCGGCGAAGACGTTGTAGGTCGCCGCGGAGTTGTTCGCGAAGGTGGTCGCGTTGGGCAGCAGCCCGGGGGCAGGAACCGCCGCCAGGTGCACGACCGCGTCGACCCTGCCGCCGTGCTCGTCGGCGCCGCCGGTGAATGCCTCCACCACCTGCCCGTAGTCGGTGAGGTCGGCGAGGAGGAACTCGCCGTCGACGTCGCGGGGGTCGTGTACGCCGGCGCGGTCCACAGCCAGCACGTCGATGCCCACGTCGCGCAGGTGCGCGACCACGGCGCGACCGAGCTTGCCGGTGGCACCGGTGACGACGACGCGCCCGGGAAGTGCGGACTCGAGAACAGGATCGGTCATGATCCTCATCCTTTCCTGCGGTACGCCACGCCGCGCATGCGGGTGCGGCATGGCCCGGTGGCATCGACCCCGCGGACCGCTGTTCGACCGGTCGCCGGCGAGTGGCTAAACCAGTCGGCCGTCCTTGACGACCATGCGGTGTCGTGGGTGCGCCCACAGGATCGACGGGTCCTCGAGCGGGTTGCCGGGCAGGATCACGAGGTCGGCTCGAGCGCCCACCGCGATGCGCCCGAGGTCGGGCCGGCCGATTATCTCGGCGTTGACGGACGTCGCGGAGCGCAGTGTCTCGAGCGCCCCGTCGACCTCGACCTGCAGCCGCAGCCCGGTGAGTTGCTCGTCCTCCAGCACGCCCATCAGGTCGCTGCCGAATCCGATCGGAACGCCCGCCGCCCGGGCCAGCTCGATCGCCCGCTGGCCGGCCGCCAACACCTCACGGTTCTTCGACTGCGAGATCGGCGCGAGCCCGACCTCTTCGCCACGCCGGTCCATCGCGTCGTAGGCGGCGAGCGTGGGCACGAGGAACGCACCGTGCGCAGCCATCAGGTCGGCGGCCGGCGCGTCCAGCAGGTTGCCGTGTTCGATGGTGCGCACGCCGTTGGTCACGGCGTGGGCGATCGCCTCAGGCGAGTAGGCGTGGGCCGCGACGTAGCTGCCGCGTCGGGTGGCCTCGTCGGTCACCGCCTGTATCTCTGCCGCGGAGTACTGCGGGATGCGGATCGGATCGGTCAGGGAGACCACCCCGCCGGAGGCCATGATCTTGATGGCGTGCGCGCCCTGGCGGAAACGGTCCCGGACGGCGCGGCGCAGCGCGTCGACCCCGTCGACGATCTCGGCCAGATGCGCTCCGCCGGCGCACAGGTCAAGGTCACCCGGGCGAGGGTCGCCGTGCCCGCCGGTCTGCGACAGGGCCGCTCCGGTGTACAGGTACCGCGGCGCCGTGATGAGCTCCTCGGCGATGGCCTTCGCCAGGCCGGGATCCCCGCCCGCCACGTCACGCACAGTGGTGAACCCTCGGCGGAGGGCGGCAGCGAGTCGACGCGCCCCGGCCAGCGAGAGGTAGCTCAGCGGGCTGGACTCGAGCACGAGCAGATCCAGCTCGGTGCCGTAGGCGTGGAAATGGGCGTCGATGAGGCCGGGGATGACCGTGCCACCGCGCGCGTCGATCACCTGGCCGGCCGGGCCGGCGGAGCCGCCGATCCCCACTATGACGCCGTCGTGGATGTGGATCACGCCCTCGGCCAGCTCGGCCGATACGCCGTCGAAGATGGCAGCGTTGACGACACTCAGTGGGTGAGCCGCGCTCATCGGGTTTCGCGACAGGGCACTCCGGGTGGCCCGGGGAGCCCGTCGCTCCCTCCTTTCATCTGGGCATGTCACGCGTACGGTGACCGGGGGGCACGGCATCCGTGCGGGGGTGCGGCCGTGGCCGCGCAGACCGGCACCGGCGCAGGCGCCGGTCGATCGTCGGAGGTCAGCTGTCGGGGCCCTGGATCGCCGCCGCGGCTCGCGTCCGCTGCCGGCGAGGGCGTTCCTCACGGCCGGCCCAGCTGCCGCGCACGTGGCCGATATGCGCCTTGATCAGCCGTTCGAGGCCACGCTTGTCGTTCGCGGCGATGAGATCGAGCATCTGGAGGTGCTCCGCTGCCGAGGACGTCAACTCGCCGTTGGCGGCGAGCCGGGTGAGGCCGTACAGCCTCGTCCGGTACCGCAACTCGCCGACGAGCGAGACCAGGTTCGCGTTGCCCGCCAGTGCGAGGAGTTCCAGGTGGAAGACGCGGTCCTGCTCGATGTACGCGATCAGATCCTTCTCCTGCGCCGCCGCGACGATCCGTTCCGCCATCGGTCGCAGGCGGGCCAGGTCGTCGGCAGTGGCGACGCCGGCCGCCCGGGTGGTCATCGGCACCTCGAGAAGCTGTCGGATCTCGGTGATGTTGTCGAGTTCCTCGTCGGAGAGCTCGGTGGCCCGGAAACCCTTGTTGGGCACCGTCTCGACCAGGCCTTCCTTGACCAGGTCCAGCATCGCTTCCCGCACCGGCGTCGGCGACACGCCGAACTGCGCGGCAAGGGCGGGCGCGGAGTAGATCTCCCCGGGGCGCATTTCACCGGCGACGAGGGCCGCACGCAGCGCGTGGGCAACCTGGCCCCGCACGCTACGCCGCGCCTCGAGCATCGGCAAATGCAACGACTGCGCCATTACTGCACCCCTTCCGCTTGCAGGATAGTTGGACTGGTTCCAACCACCCGCAGAACCCCGATCGTTCAATCCTCGTGTCGGCGCGACCGCCGTGGTGACGGCGTGCAGCGCAGTGTAGAACTCATCCGCGGATTGCCCGGCCCCAGCGGCAGAAGCTGAGCCAGCGGGTCGCGGGGGCACTGCGCGGCGCCTGTGCCTCACCGTTACGCCTCGCCGACGGCGTCCAGTCGGACCAGGGCGGCCTGTTCGGGTGCCAGCAGCGGGGGCGGCAGCCCCATCACGGCGAGCACGTGACCGCTGACGTCGACCGATCCCGACTCGAACCACGCAGGGTCGGACCGACCAGCGGTCGCGGGCTGCCCGATCTGATCAAGGACCTGGACCCGGTACAAGCGGTGCGGGTCGAGGCCCGGCATCCGCCAGGGGGCCGGCACGGCGTCCACGGACGTGGCCAGTTGCGCGTAGGCGAACACCGCGGCCGAGCGATCCGCCGACACGACGCCGTGCGCCCAGGCTGCCGAGTCCGGGTGGTCGACGCGAACGACGGTTCCCGTGTGCAGCAGCGGGCGAAGGTCCCGATACAGGGCGATCGCTCGACGCAACTGCCGCCGCTCCTCCTCGGTAGCGGTGGAGACATCCCATTCCAGCCCGAGATGGCCGAAGATCGCGGTCGCCAGGCGGAAGGACAGGTCGTGGGTACGCGAGGTGGTATGTGAACGTGAGGGTCCGACATGGGACCCGATCAGCTCCGGCGGAAGGACCAGGCCCGTCCACCGCTGAATCGCCTGGCGCTCCAGCGCGTCGTTGCAGTCGCTCGCCCACACCCGGTCGGTGTACTCCAGCATCTGCAGGTCGATCCGTGCTCCACCCGAGGAGCAACTCTCGATCTCCACCCCGGGGTGTTTCCGGCGTAGCTCAGCGAGCAACCGGTACACCGCGAGGGTCTGGTCGTGCACCGATGCCAGACCGTCCTGGCCGGCGTCGACCAGGTCGCGGTTGTGATCCCACTTGAGATACCGGATGTTGTGGTCCCGCAACAGTTGATCGAGTCGGTCCAGGATGTACCGGTACGCCGCCGGATGCGCCAGGTTGAGGACCTGCTGACGGCGGATCGTGACCGGCAGTACGCCCGGTGCCGGGCCGAGGACCCAGTCCGGGTGAGACCGGAACAGGTCGGAGTCCGGATTGATCATCTCCGGTTCGACCCACAGCCCGAACTCCATGCCCAACGACTCGACGTGGTCCACCAGCGGCCCCAGGCCGTCCGGCCAGACGTCCGGATCGACGAACCAGTCACCCAGGCCGGCACTGCTGTGCCGGCGCCCGGCGAACCAGCCGTCGTCAAGGACGAACCGCTCCACTCCGACCTCGGCCGCCGCCTCGGCCAGCGCGCGCAGCCGGTCGTGGTCATGATCGAAGTAGACGGCCTCCCACGTGTTCAGGACGACCGGTCGCGGCCGGGCCGGCGCCGGATGGTGCGACCGCGACCGTAGCCACCGATGGAACACGGCGCTCAGGCCGTCCAGACCCTCGCGGCTGTAGGCGGCGTAGATCCACGGCGAGCGGTAGGACTCCCCCGCCGCCAGGATCACCTCGCCGCTGAGCAGCAGCTCGCCGCCCCCGAGCGTGGACCGCCCATCCGGCAGTCGCTGCGCGTACGTGACATGGTTGCCGCTCCACGCGACGTGGATCCCCCACACCTCGCCGCCACGGAACCCGAAGCCTCGGGTGCCGGCTACCAGGCCGATGGTCGCGTCATGCCCGGTACGACCGCGCCGGCTCTCCCGCACCCACGCGCCCCGGTCGAACGGCCGGCGCTGCGGGTGGCGTTCGCGAGCCCACCGGCCGGTGAAGTCGAGGACCTCGTCGGCGTGCGGCGGCACCGGGAGGGCGACCTCGAGGCCGTCCAACACGTACGCCGTGGCGCCGCGGTTGGTCAGCTCATGACGCACGCGGCCCAACCCCGACGGCGTCACCTCGACCTCGGTCACCAGCTCCAGCTCGGCGCGATTGTCGACCGCGGTGAATCGAGCCGTGCCGGTGGCGACCGCGACGTCGGTCAGCGCGAAGGCCGACGACCAGCACGTTCCCATGCGATGCCCACGCAGACCGGGCCGGCCCATGTGTCCGGTACTCGCCTCCGGCAGCATCGCCAGCGGCACCACCGGGTCGGGTGAGTTGACCGGCAACGCTTCGCCGAAGCCGAGGCCGACGCTACGGGCATCCGCGTCGCCCAGCTCGGGGCCCCAGTAGCGCAGCACCGGCAGCCCCGGTCCGCCGGCGTGGACGACGATGCTGACGCCGCCACCGCGGAGGTGCACGACCTCCGGCCCGAGGTCACCGCCCACCGGAGGGCCGCCCGGGAGTCAGGAGATCGACCGCCCGCGACGCGGCGACCTGCTTCTGCCGCGGCGCCCCGGACTTCGCCGTGGCGCTCGCCGCCGGCTTGATCCGGCCGGCCTCGATGTCCTCGGCATAGTGACAGGCAACCCGATGTCCCGGCGCGAGCGTGCGCAGCGTCGGCCGCTCGTCGGCGCAGCGGGTGGCCTGGCGCCACGGGCACCGGGTGTGGAACCGGCATCCGGCGGGTGGGTTGGCCGGCGACGGCAGGTCGCCCCGCAGCAGGATCCGGTTGCGGCCCGCCTCGACCGTCGGGTCCGGCACCGGCACGGCCCCCATGAGGGCCCTGGTGTAGGGATGGGTCGGCTTCCGGTAGAGCACCTCGGACGGCGCCTGCTCGATGATGGATCCCAGGTACATCACCGCCACGGTGTCGCTGATGTGCCGGACCACGGCGAGGTCGTGCGCGATGACCAGATAGGTCAGCGAGAACCTCTCCTGCAGCTCCTTGAGCAGGTTGATCACCTGCGCCTGGACGGAGACGTCCAGGGCGGACACCGGCTCGTCGGCGACGACCAGCTTGGGGCTCAGCACCAGGGCCCGCGCGATGCCGATCCGCTGGCGTTGACCGCCGGAGAACTCGTGCGGATACCGGTTCAGCGCGGTCGCCGGCAGTCCCACCACCTCCAGCAGGTGGCGGATCCGCCGTGCGTGTTCCGCCGATCCGCCGGGGATCTTGTGGGCACGCAGCGGCTCGGTGAGCAGCGACTCCACGCTCTGCCGGGGGTCCAGGCTGGCCATCGGATCCTGGAAGACCATCTGGAAGTTCCGCCGCGACGCCCGCAGTTGCCGTTCCTTGAGGCCGAGGAGGTCCTCGCCGTCGAGGGTGACGGTGCCACTGGTCGGCTCGATCAACCGCGTGACGGCCCGCGCGAGGGTCGACTTGCCGCAGCCGGACTCACCCACCAGGCCGAACGTGGTCCCGGCCGCCACGTCCAGGTCCACGCCGTCCACGGCCTTCACCGAGCCGTGGTTCCGGCCCAGGAGCGTACCGCTGCGGATCGGGAAGTGGACCTTGAGATCGCGTACCTGAAGCAGGCTCATTCGACACTACCCTCGTGACGTCCCGCGCCGGCGGCGGGTGTCGCCGGCTCCAGTGGGCGTGGACAGCGGACCTGGCGCGGCGGGATGAAGCTGAGCTCCTGCACCGGTGGCGCAGCGCCCAGGCACGCGTCGACCGCGTGATCACAGCGGGGCTGGAACGCGCAGCCCCGATCCCACGGCACGACGTCCCGTACCGAACCGCGAATCGTGTGCAACAGGCCGCCCCGCTCGCCTTCCATGCGGGGTATCGAGCGCAGCAGACCGTCGGTGTACGGGTGGGCGGGCTGTCCGAAAAGGCCGGCCGCCGGGGCGGATTCCACGATCCGGCCGGAGTACATCACGTGCACCCGCTCACACAGCCCGGCCACGACCCCGAGGTCGTGGGTGATCATCATCAAGGCGGACCCGCTCTCCTCGACGAGGTCCCGCAGCAGGTCGAGGATCTGCGCCTGGATGGTCACGTCGAGCGCCGTGGTGGGCTCGTCGGCGATGAGCAGCCGGGGCCGGCAGGCGATCGCCATGGCGATCATGACGCGCTGCCGCATCCCGCCGGACAGCTGGTGCGGATACTCCCGCAGCCGGCGTGCCGGGTCCGGGATCCCGACCCGGTCGAACAGTGCCTCGGCGTCCGCCCTGGCCTCCGGGGCCGATCGGTCGCCGTGCCGGACGATCACCTCGCCGAGTTGCCGGCCCACGGTGACCACCGGATTGAGGGAGGTCATCGGATCCTGGAAGATCATGGCCACGTCCCGCCCGCGGATGTCGCGCATCTGCCGGGCGGGCAGCGACAGCAGGTCCTGGTCACCGAGCATGATGCTGCCGGTGACCTGGACGTTCCGGGCGGGCAGCAGCCGCATGATGGCCAGTGAGGTGACGGACTTGCCGGAGCCGGACTCGCCGACGATCCCCACCGACTGCCCCGCCTCGACGTCGAAGGTCACGCCGTCGACCGCCCGCACCGGCGGATGTCCAGGTCGGGTGAAGGTGACCGTGAGGTCCCGTACGCGCAGGAAACTCATCTCTTTACCGCCGTAGCTTGGGGTCGAGTGCTTCGCGCAACGACTCACCGACGAGCGTGAAGCCGAGCGCGGCGAGGACGATCGCCAGCCCCGGGTACAGCGCCAGTTGGGGGGCGGAGGTCAGCGCGACCTGGGCGTCGGTCAACATGCGTCCCCATTCCGGCGCCGACGGATCGCTGCCGGACAGACCGAGGAAGGCCAGGCCCGCCGCCTCGACGATGGCCAGCGCGAGGGTCAGGGTGCCCTGGACGATCACCGGGGTGAACGAGTTCGGCAGCACGTGGCGAAAGACGATGCCGGCCCGGGAGATGCCGAGCGAGCGCGCCGCCAGCACGTAGTCGGCGGCGCGTTGCCCGAGCATCTCACCACGCAACAGGCGAGCGAAGATCGGCACGTTGACCACCGCGATGGCGATCATCACCGAGGTGAGGCTCTGCCCCAGCATCGCGGCGATCGCGATCGCGAAGAGCAGACCCGGTACGGACAGCATGATGTCGACCAGCCGCATGACCAGCACGTCGACCCAGCCGCCGAAGGCGCCCGCGAGCAGCCCGAGGCACACCCCGGCGGTGGCGCCGATCGCCAGCGACACCACGCCGATCAGCAGCGACTGCCGAGCCCCGTGGACGAGCCGGGAGAAGACATCCCGACCCAGGGGATCGATGCCCAGCCAGTGCTCGGCCGAGGGTCCGGGGTAGGCACCCGGTCGGACCTGGGACAACCACGAGTTGTCCTTCGGCGAGTAGGGCGCGATCCACGGCGCGAAGACGGCCACCGCGACGAACACCACGATCAGCGCGAACCCGACCATCGCCATCGGATTCCGCAGCAGCCGGCGCATGGCCTCACCGCGCAGTCCACGCACCGGTGGCCCCGCGCCGAGGGTCGCGTCGACGCCCGTCGGTCCGCTCGGCTGCCCGGGGCGGGCTTCCTCCGCGACGCTCACGACACCCTCACCCGAGGATCGAGCAGGCCGTAGATCATGTCGACGATCATGTTAATGAGTACGTAAGTCACGGCAATCACCAAGATGAAACCCTGAATGGTCGGGAAGTCGCGCGCGACGATGCCGTCGGCCATGAACTTTCCGACACCGGCGAACGCGAACACCGTCTCGGTGAGGACAGCTCCGGCGAGCAGGACGCCCATCTGGAGGCCGATGACGGTGGTGACCGGCAGCATCGAGTTCCGCAGCACGTGCCGGCGGATCACCGTGCCGGCCAACAGGCCCTTCGCCTCGGCGGTCCGCACGTAGTCCTCGTGCAGGACGTTGATCACCGAGGCGCGGGTCATCCGGACGATCACGGCGAGCGGTATCGAGGCCAACGCGATCGCTGGCAGGATCAGATGAGCCAGGGCGTCCCAGCTCGCCTGCGGGTTGCCCGTGAGGAACCCGTCGAGGACGTAGAAGCCGGTGGGATGATCCGCGAGGGCGCGTGGATCCGCCCGGCCCGCTGTGGGCAGCCAGCCGAGCTGGACGGCGAAGACGAGCTTGAGCAGGTACGCCAGGAAGAAGATCGGGACGGTCACCCCGAGCAGGGAACCCGAGACCAGGACGCTGTCCAGCCAGGTCCCGTAGCGGCGAGCGGCCAGGTAGCCCAACGGAATGCCCACCGCGACGGCGATGAGGAGCGCAGCGACGGCCAACTCGAAGGTGGCCGGAAACCGGCGCGCCATCTCCTCCAGGACCGGCCGACCGGTCTGCAGCGACGCGCCGAAGTCCAGCCGGACCGCCCGCCCGAGGAACTGAACGTACTGTTCCCAGAGCGGGCGGTCCAGGCCGAGCTGCGCCTCGATCTGTTCGATGGCCTCCGGTGTCGCCTTCTCCCCCAGCAGTGCCTGGGCCGGCCCACCAGGGAGTGCGCGGACCCAGGCGAACAGCAGGATCGACAACCCCAGCAGGATCGGGATCAGCTGAAGCAGCCGTCGAACGACAAAGCGAAGCACGAGATTATCAGCCTTCGATGTTTACGATCTTGAAGTACTCGAGGCTCACCGGGGACGGCTGGTAGCCGGTCACGTTCTTGCCCAGGGCCAGCAGCGGCCGGTTGTGCACGAACGGGACGCCGGGGATGTAGTCGAAGATGGCCTGGTTGGCCTCCTCGTACAGCTTCTGGCGGGCGGCCTGGTCGGTCTCCGCCAGTCCCTTGTTGAGCAGGTCCTGGATGGTGGAGTCGGTCAGGTTGAACTGCGGGGTGGTCTCGCGGAAGAAGGTGCCCACGAAGTTGTCCGGGTCGGCGTAGTCACCGCTCCAACCCAGCAGGAAGAGCTGGCCCTTCCCGTCCGCCTGGATGTTCTGCAGGTAGTCCGGCGTCCACGGGACCGTCTTCGGGACGACGGTGAAGCCGACCTTCTCCAGGTCCGCGGCGAAGGACTCGTAGACCGCCTGCGGGTTCGGCATGTACGGACGCGAGACGTTGGCCGGGTACCAGAACTCCAGCTTCAGGTCCTTCTCCCCCGACTCGGCGATGAGCTGCTTGGCCTTCTCCGGGTCGTACTCGTAGCCCTTGATGCTGTTGTTGTAGCCCCACTGCGACGGCGGCAGGAACTGGTTGGCGACCTCGGCGCCCTCGGGGTACGCCGCGGACAGCAGGCCCTGGCGGTTCAGGGCGTGCGCGATCGCCTCGCGGATCTTGTGGTTCTTCAACAGCGGCACCTTCTGGTTCATGCCGACGTACCCGACGTTGAAGGCCGGGCGCTCGACCACCTGGCCGACGTTCTTCACGGCCTGGATGTCGGCCGCCGCGACGCCCTCGTAGGCGTCGATCTCGCCAGCCTGCAGCGCCTGCATACGCGCGGTCGCGTCGGCGATCGGCCGGAAGATGATCTGGTCCAGCGCCGGCTTGCCCTCGCGGTAGTCCTTGTTCGCCTCCAGGATCAGCCGCTCGCCACGGTCCCAGCTCACGAACTTGAACGGCCCGGTGCCGGCCACAACCTTCGTGCCGAAGCCGCCGGTGTAGGCGATCGAGTCACCGCTGACCGTGAGGTCGGTGCCACCCTGCTCGATCGCCTTGGGGCTGGCGATGGCGAAGGCGGGCAGCACCAGGCCGGACAGCAGCGCGGACGACGGCTGCTTCAGGTGCAGCGTCGCCACCGAGTCCTCGGTGGCCTCGCAGGAGCCGTAGCGGCTGGTCTTCGGGGCGGATTCGCTGTCCTGGGTGGCGAAGCCACCGAAGATGGTCTGCCAGTAGTACGAGATGTCCCCGTTCTGCTGCGCGCCCTTGAAGTTGTACCAGCGGTCGAAGTTGTAGCAGACGGCCTTGGCGTTGAAGGGTTCGCCGTCGTGGAACTTGACGTCCTTCGCCAGGTTGAAGGTGTAGGTCAGCCCGTCGTCGCTGACCTTCCAGTCGGTGGCCAGCGACGGGACGACCTCGGTCGTTCCCGGCTTCAGAGCCACCAGCGTCTCGTAGATCTGGAAGATGACTCGGAAGGACTCGCCGTCCGACACGTACGCCGCGTCCAGCGTCTTGGGGTCCTCGGAAGCGCCGAAGACAAACGTCTTGCGCTCTCCGTCCCCGGTCGATTTGGCACCACTGCACGCGGTGACTGCGGCGAGCAGCCCCACGCCGGCCGACAGGGCGACTATGCGCCCGACCTTGCCGTTGACACGCATTATTTCCTCCTTGGCTGTCCGCCACACGGGCCGCGGGGCACGCTCGCACCTCCCCTGTGGAACAGCAGAGGGCGCTCGTGCCGGGACGGTTGTCGCCCGACGCGGGACACCGAGATCCCGGCGGGCGTGAGGCGTGGCGGACGGGTGGTCACCGCGAACATGTCGAGGGTGCGGAGCACCTCCTGGGGCGAGCTTTGCCAGGCAGATTAGCCATCGAATCCGGCTGGTGCAATGTACAATTGCAACCTCGTATCACAATCGTGACCCCGGATCCGGGGTCGCTCCCCCACCGCGTCGACCGCCACAAGCGATCCACCGACCCCGCGTGACCACCCCCGTCCATGAGCGACCCCGCCGCCACCGATGCGCTCGCCGACCGGCGAGGAGCAGCGACAACGCGACACGTCTATCTGTCAGCGCCGGCGCGACGGGACTCATCGAGCCACAGGGAGGACAGCCTTGTCCTGGAGACAGAGACCAACCCGACGGCGCTGGGCGACCGTCGTCCTTGCCGCGCTCACCGTCAGCACTCTCGTCGCGCCGCAGACAGCCGGCGCCACGCCACCACAGGCAGGCGCGCCGGAGATCGTTCCGCTCGATCCGCAGAACTGGGACAACCAGTACGACCTCACCTGGGACGACTTCACACCCGTGCCGGGAGTGGACTGGAGCGACCCCGCGCGCCAGCCCTCGGTAAAGAGGTGGAAGGCCGCAGTCGTCGTCCTGGACTACCCCAACATGCCGTTCCAGATCAGCCAGGCCCCAGGCTCGACGATCTTCGGCAACCCGATCGGCGTGGGTAACGTGGCGCGCGACGACGTCGCGGAGTTCTACCGCGACCTGCTCAACAAGCCTGGGCCGCTGAACCACGGGCAGACGCTGAACTCCTACTGGATGGAGGTCTCGTACGGCAAGTACGGCGTCGACCTCGACGCGTACGGCGCCTACAAGCTGCCGCGCAACCACTTCGAGTACGGCAACTCCCCGTACGGCAACGCGAGCAGCTGCCCGCCCAAGTTCACCTGCAACGGAAACTTCACCCAGGATGCCCGCAATCTCTGGATCGCCGACGTCGGCCAGGCCGTCGCCAACTCGTACGACCAGGTCTTCTACATGGGCGCCGGGCTCGACGAGTCGACCGCCTGGCAGGTCTTCGGCGAGATGATGTTCCGGTCCCCGGAGGACGTGCCGGACGAGTTCGGGCCGCCGCGGGAGTTCGACCCGGACGGCACGATGACCAACTGGATGCCGACCCGGTACATCCCGTGGACCTCCTGGGCGGCCGGCTCGTTCACCTGGGCCAGCGCCGGCAACCGGTCCGCCAACATGGCCGAGTCGTCCGGCACCGCCGGCTACGCGCACGAGTTCAGCCACCTGCTCGGCATCGGCGACAACTACAACGGCGCGTTCGCGGTACCCGCGCAGCGGACCTTCACCGGGCAATGGGACATGATGAGCCAGGGGTCCTGGAACGGCCCCAACGGCATGCACACCCGCTGGAAGGTGCCCGCCGACGGCGGATCAACGGTGGGGCCCCACCACAACCTCCGGAACAAGCTGCAACTCGGCCTGGCCACCACGAAGGACATCGTCGACCTCAGCCGGGACGGCCTGGCGAAGTCGGGGGTCGTCGTCGCCAAGGTCCGGGCCCGGGCGGTCGGCCCGCTGGCGGACGAACTGCTCGGCGTACGGATCAACCTCGACGGCGCGCGGCCGGTCGACCGGACCCCCTCGTGCCACCCGTCCACCGGCGGGCTGAACTGCGCGGGCAACAGCGACTACACCGCCTACACCATCGAGACGGTGCAGCAGGTCGGCGTCGACTCCTACGTACCCGGCAACGGCGTGATCATCAACAAGACGAAGCCGCAGGCCACCAACTGCGGCACCGCCACGTGCTTCGCCTGGACCGTCGACCCGAAGCCCGAGGACATCAACATGGTGGACTTCTACCAGCCGGACGGCACGCCGCGCATGGTGGTGCCGGGTGACCCGCGGCAGCTCAACGACGCCACCTTCAACGTGGGCACCAACTCGGGAACCGAGTACGAGTGGGTGGACCGGGACAACCGGCTGCACTTCTACATCATCGACCTCGCGGTCGACGCCGACGGCATCCGGACCTACACCGTCGGCGTGCGGTCCCTCGACGGCGCCGGGCCACACCAGCGCGGCGTCCGGCTCGACACGGGCGAGGCCGGACGGCACACCCCCGGGAAGGCCGCCACCTGCACCTTCCAGCTGAACAACACGGGCGAGGCAGCCGCCATCGACCGCACGCTGCACCCCAGTGACGTCAGCGACAAGGTGCGCGCCGACGTCTACCGGCTGTCGGTCGAGTCGTCCGGGCCGGGCTGGCGGGCGGAACTCTACAACGAACTCGCCACCGCGCAGTTCGGGCAGAACGTGACCGTACCGGTCTACGTCACGCGCACCCCTGGGGCAGCGAACAACACCACCGTGACGCTGACCGCGGTATCCGAGAGCGATCCGACCGCCCGGTCGACCAGCACCTGTACGGTGACGCCCGCGGACACCGGCCGCCGCAGCTGACCGATTCGCCCCGGTGACCGACGGGTGGGTGGCGGCATGCCCGGCACCCACCCGTCTGCCGGCCCCACCGGCCGCCCCGCCAGGTGGGCACCGTTGTCGATGAGAGGGACCGATGAATCCACCACGAGCGCTCCTGCTCGGCACCGCCATACTGAGCGCGACATTGGCCAGCGGCTGCTCCGACCCACCCGCCGCCCCCGTAAAGACCCAGGTCATTCGGCTGACCGTGCCCGACTGGAATCTTCGCCCGGCCGGCACCAGCTGCTCGGGGGCCGGACCGTACCGCTTCGCCCACGCCGAGGCGCCGTTCGTCATCAAGGACGCCGACGGCCGCGAGATCGCGCGGGGCACCCTCCCCACGGGAACCTCCGAGAAGGCGATGGACGTCGACTTCAGCAAGGTCAAGCGCGAGCCGACGCTCTGCGTGATGCTGCTCAAGGTCGAGACGACAGAACAGGTCGAGGGACAGGTCCTGGTCCTGGAAGACCGCCCGGCCGTACCGATCAAGAAGAGCGACGCCGCGGACATCGCGGGCGAGGTGGTGGTCTCATGAGGTCCCGCAGCTGTCTTTCCGCGTTGCTCGTCGCCTCCCTGGCGCTCGCCGGCTGCACCGATTCGACGGGCCAGGCCGACCGGCCCCCGGCGGCGGCCCTCCCCGGCCCGGTACCCAAGGGCGTCACGTTCGTCGCCCCGCCGGCGAACGCCCCGCAGGCACCCGGATTCACCCTGGAGTTGCTCGACGGCACGGTCCTGAACCTGGACGAACAGTGGGACCGCCGGCCGGTTGTCCTGGTCTTCCTCGAGCCCTGGTGCACGCTGTGCGCCGAGCAGCAGAAGGAGATCAACCGGCTCGCCGAGGAGTACCGGGACGTGGTCCTCTTCGTGGGCGTGGGCAACGACTCGACCGTCGAGCGCATGAGCCAGTACGTCCGCGACAACCGGGTCAAACATCCGGTGGGCATCGATCGGTCCGGACAGGTCTGGCGGACGTACCGGGTGGAGGAGCCACCACTGGTCGCGCTGGTGAGCAAGGGGGGCAAGCTGCTGCGCGGCTGGCCCGGCGGCACCGACACGTTGGGCAAGCAGGTCGGCGAGCTCGTTTCCCGGTAGCGATCCCGGTAACACGACCGGCGGCAGCCCGATCGGGCTGCCGCCGGTCGTGTCTAGCGAACAGCTACCTCA
>NZ_JBLROB010000021.1:0-103407 GCF_047921475.1 Micromonospora sp. SL4-19 | reverse complement strand
CAACACGTCGTCGCCGCAGTCGGTCTCGTTCCGGGTCGTGGAAACGCCGCCGGCGGACACCACGCCGCCGACGGTGACGGCCGCGGTGACGGGCCAGCGGGACGCGAACGGCGCGTACGTGGGCAGCGCCACGGTGACGCTGTCGGCCACCGACACGCAGTCCGGCGTGGACCGGGTCGAGTACTCCCTCGACGGCGGTGCCTACACCACGTATTCGGCGCCGGTGACGGTGAACCAGCCGGGTCAGCACACGGTGAGTTACCGGGCCACGGACAAGGCGGGTAACACCTCGACGCCGCAGTCGGTCTCGTTCCGGGTCGTGGAAACGCCGCCGGCGGACACCACGCCGCCCACGGTGACGGCCACGGTGACGGGACAGCGGGACGCGAACGGCGCGTACGTGGGCGGCGCCACGGTGACGCTGTCGGCCACGGATACCCAGTCGGGTGTCGACCGGGTCGAGTTCTCCCTCGACGGGCAGCCGTACGCCGGCTACTCCGCCCCGGTCACGGTCAACCAGGTGGGCCAGCACACGGTGAGCTACCGGGCCACCGACAAGGCGGGCAACACCTCGACGCCGCAGTCGGTGTCGTTCACGGTGGTCGACCCGCCCGCCCCGGACACCACCCCGCCGACCGTCACCGCCGCCGTCTCCGGGCAGCTCGACGACAGCGGCGCGTACGTGGGCAGCGCCACGGTCATCCTCTCCGCGAGCGACAGCGGCTCGGGGGTGGACCGGGTCGAATACTCCCTCGACGGCGGCGCATACGCCAGGTACTCGGCGCCGGTCACGGTCAACCAGGCGGGCCAGCACACGGTCAGCTACCGGGCCACCGACAAGGCCGGCAACACCTCCGGCACCGCCTCGGTCACCTTCACGGTGGTCGCCAGCGGACCGCAGCCGGAGTGCGTGAAGGACACCCGACCCACCGTCTGGCTCGGCACGGTCGACAGCGGCGTGCCCAACCGGGTCGTCGCGGGCGACTGCACCATCAACAACGTCATCGAGGACGAGCGCCCCTGGCCGAACCACGGCCAGTTCGTCTCCTACGTGAACACGGTCGCCGAGCACCTGCACCACCTGGGCCTCCTCAGCCACCAGGAGCACGGGAAGCTGGCCAGCGCGGCCGGCCGCTCCGCCGTCGGCAAGCCGGACACGAAGAACGGCTACCAGCCGATCCTCGACAACACGGCCGCGTCCTTCGGCAAGTGGCAGCAGGTCGGCGCGGGCGGGTTCGCCCGCAACGCCGACGGGTCCATCACCAGCAAGGCGGTGCCCGGGCTCGGCATGCTCTGGTACCCGGTCGCCCAGTACGGTGATTTCTCCCTGAAGTTGCAGTGGCGCGACGACGCCCCGGGCGACGGCCGGGCCAACAGCGGCATCTTCGTCCGCTTCCCGAACGTGCACGGCCACCCGGCGGAGTCCCGCCCCGAGTGGGTCGCCATCAAGTACGGCCACGAGCTGCAGATCCTCGACCGGCCCGACGGTGACCAGTACAAGAGCGGCTCCGTGTACGGCTTCGACCAGGTCGACCTGGCCGGCGCGGGGGTCACCCCCAAGGGCACCTGGAACGACTACGAGATCCGGGTGGTCGGTCAGCACTACTCCGTCTTCCGCAACGGAAAGCTGATCAACGAGTACGTCAACCGGGCCGACGCCGTTTTCAGCCCGCCCCGCGCGGACGATCCGGGCGGCACCGGCCGGCAGCACGCCACCGGATACGTCGGGCTGCAGAACCACGGCACAGGTGACGTCATCAGCTTCCGCAACGTCCGGATCGCCCCGCTGACCCCCTGCTGCCCCGGCGGCGCGGCGGGCGGCCCGAACTCCTGCTGCTGAACGAGCGAAAGGGAACCACCATGGCAAGGAACAGGATCGACAGACGCACGTTGCTGCGGGGCCTCGCCGGCTCCACGGTGGCGGTCAGCGCGGCGAGCCTCGCCGGCGGGCTGCCGGCCGGCGCCGACCAGGGCGGCCAGGGCCACCTCATCCCGCGCGGACACCCGGGCATCCAGCTCTACAGTGTCCGCGACAAGATCGCCCAGGTCGGCTTCGCGGCCGTCTTCGAGGAGCTGTCCCGCATCGGCTACCGGGAGGTGGAGTTCGCCGGCTACACCCAGGGCTCGGTGGGTGCCATCACCCCGGAGCAGATCCGGCAACTGCTCGACGACAACGGGCTGAAGGCGGCGGGTAGCCACCGCGGGCTCAACGACTTCCGCCGGAACCTGGAGTGGGAGCTGGACGTCGCCGAGACCCTCGGCATGCCGGCGATCGGCACCGCCGAGGCGCCCACCGGCAACCGGACCATCGCCGGCTACCAGGCGGCCGCCGCCGAGTTCAACGCCTGGGGCGAGGCAGCCACGGCCCGCGGCCTCAAGCTCTACCAGCACAACCACACCATCGAGTTCAGCTTCGCGACGGACCGTCCCGACGTGCGGCTGTACGACCTCTTCCTGGAGCTGACCGACCCCCGGTACGTGTACCTGGAGATGGACATCCTGTGGGCGTACGGCGGGGCGCGGAAGTACCCGGGCTACCGCCCGGTCGACTACGTCAACGCTCACCCGCACCGCTTCCCGTTGTTCCACGTCAAGGACGGTGTGCCGCTGCCCAACCCGCAGCAGGGCAACTCCTACCTGGACGTGGAGTTCGGGGCCGGCGTCATCCCGTTCGCCGAGTTCTTCGGCGAGCTCAAGGGCCGGGGCCGCTTCGAGTTCCTGTGGGAGCAGGACTCCGCGCCGGGTGCCCAGCCCAACCCGCCGGGGTCACTGGGCGCCGCCGAGCGCAGCTATCAGCGCCTGGTCGAGCTGCGGGGTGACCGATGAGCGCCTGGCGGCTGGTGGAGGGCCCGGCGCCCGAGCCCGGGGCGACGGCCGAGGCGGCGACCGGAACCTCCGGCCCGGCCCGGCCCGAGCGCCCGCGTACCGGAGCCCGGCGGATGCTGGTCATCGCGGCGGTCATGCTGCTCACCCTGGTCGGCGCCGGCGGGCTGGCCGCCGCCGGCACCGGGATGTTCGCCGAGAAGCCGGACGGCTGCGGCAAGCCGGATCGCAGCATCCAGCTGTACGCGGTGGAGCTGCCCAAGGACGGCACCCAGATCCGGATCGGATACGGCCTCACCCCGCAGACGGCCTCCTACCCGGGCCCACTCATGGAGATGATGGAGGGGGAGTGCCTGGCCATCACCCTGCACAACCAGGTGTCCGCCGAGACCCTGGCGGCGCTGCGGACCGACCCGAACCACCCGCTGGGCGTCTCGCTGCACGTACACGGGGTCAAGTACACCCAGCAGTCCGACGGCACGGTGCAGAGCGGGTCGTACGTCCCGCCGGGCGGATCGCGCACCTACACCTGGTACGCCCAGCCGCGCAACAACAAGACCGGGGCGCAGGGCACCGCCGGCTACTGGTGGTACCACGACCACGTGGTGGGCGGCCCGCACGGCACCCAGGGGCTCTCCGCCGGCCTGTTCGGCGGCCTGGTCGTCCGGCGTCCCGGCGACCCGAAGCCGGACCGGACCTACACGGTGGTCTTCGGTGACCGACAGAGCATCAACCTGCGCCGGGGCACCGCCACGGACACCTGCACCGAGGTGAACCCGCAGCCCGGCCCGAGCTGCCTGGTCGCCCGCAAGGGCGAGCGGGTCGAGTTCGTCGTGGTCGGCATCGGCAATGACATGCACACCTTCCACCTGCATGGGCACTCCTGGGCGGACACCCGCACCGGGGTGATCAGCAACAACGGACAACCCTTCGTCGACTCCATACCGATCATCGACAACAAGACGCTCGGCCCTGGTGACTCCTTCGGCGTCCAGGTGGTGGCCGGCGATGCGGTCGGACCGGGGCACTGGATGCTGCACTGCCACATGCAGTTCCACTCCGACGCCGGGATGTCGACGATGCTGCACGTCCTCGACGAGAACGGGAACATGCCGCCCGGCATGGACCACCAGCACGCCGCCGCCGGCGCCGCCCCGGCGTCCGCGACCGACAGCGGCCAGCACCAGCACCAATGACCGGTCCGGTGGCTGCCGGCCCGTCCCAGCACCGGCAGCCACCGGACCACCACCAGCGCCGCCGCCGCACCGACCGCCCGATCCGGGTGGTGCCGGCGGTAGCGCACCCAGAGCTCCGGTGAACGCCTCACCTCACCGGCAGATGGACGACCCGGAAGAACCAGTCCCTCAACCCAGGAGGAGTCGAGATGGCTGACAGACGCCGTTTCCGGTTCTCCCGATGGGTCGGACGCCTCCGCGCCGACTCGACGGGATCCACCATCACACCCACACCGCTCAACCCGGCCGTACCGCGTCGTGCCGGCGGGCCCCGCCGCGTCGGCGCCCTCGTGTCGAGCGCCGCCCTGGCGCTCGGTGTGCTCTCCCTACCCGCCCAGGCCGTCGCCCCCGCGGCGGCGGCCGCCGCCGAGGCCGCCGCGGCCAAGGTGTTGGTCTTCCACGGCCCGGTGGACAAGCAGGACGACCCGGTCGCCCGAGCCACCGCGACCATCCGCGAGTTGGGCGAGCAGCAGGGCTTCAGCGTCGACGACTCGGCCGACCCGGCCGTGTTCACCTTCGGCAACCTGGCTCGCTACCGCGCGGTGGTGTTCCTCTCCGCCAACGGCGTCACCCTCAACGACAGCCAGGAGGCCGCCTTCCAGGCGTACGTGAAGGGTGGCGGCGGTTTCGTCGGCGTCCACGACGCGGCGCGCGCCCAGCCGGAGTCGTCCTGGTTCACCGGCCTGATCGGCAGCCGTCCGGCGACCAGCCTGCCGAACGCCGAGAAGCCGGTCTCGGCCACGGCGAGCGCGGAGAACCCGCCGAACGAGACCGCGGCGAAGGCGATCGACGGCTCGACCGGCACCAAGTGGCTCACCTTCTCGCCGACCGGGTGGCTGGCGGCGAAGCTGGCGAAGCCGGTGGTGGTGAGCCGGTACGCACTGACCTCGGCCAACGACTTCCCGGGCCGGGACCCGAAGAACTGGACCCTGCAGGGTTCCCAGGACGGCACCACCTGGACCGACCTGGACACCCGCAGCAACGAGACCTTCCCGCAGCGCTTCCAGACCAAGCAGTACAGCTTCACCAACACCACGCCCTACCAGCACTACCGGCTGAACGTCACGGCGAACAGCGGGGAGCCGCTGGTGCAGCTCGCCGAGCTGTGGCTGATCGGGCCGGACGCCGGACCGGCCCCGGACACCACGGTGCAGAAGGCCACGGTCGACCTCACCGACCGGCAGCACCCGGCCAACAAGGACCTGTCGCTGACCTGGACCCGGTCCGACCAGTGGATCAACTGGGACCCGAGCCCGATCGGCAAGGTCCACACCGTCGCACAGGTCGAGGAGGTCACGTACAACCCGGGCCTGAGCGGCAACGGGGCCTTCCACCCGATCTCCTGGTGCCAGGACTACGAGGGCGGTCGGTCGTTCTACACCGGCATGGGCCGCACCGAGGCGAGCTGGACCAGTGACAAGCAGTTCCAGGGCCACCTGGCCGGGGCCATCAAGTGGTCGGCCGGCCTGGTCCGCGGCGACTGCCAGGCCACCATCGCGGCGAACTACCGGATCGAGCGCCTCACCACCACGAACCAGTCGGGCCAGCTCGACCAGATCGGTGAGCCGCACGGCCTCACCGTCGCCCCCGACGGAACGGTCTTCTACATCGGCAAGGCTGCCTGCCCGAGCGGGCCGATCGTCAGCTGGGACGACCCCAAGGTCGGCCTGGGCTGCGGCACCATCCACCAGTGGGACCCGAAGACCAAGCAGGTCAAGCTGCTCACCACGCTCGCCGTGATGGGCAACCGGGGCAGCGGCAGCGAGCTGGTGAAGAACGAGGAGGGCCTGGTCGGCATCACCCTGGACCCGAAGTTCGCGGAGAACGGCTGGGTCTACGCCTACTGGATGCCGCACGAGTCGATCGACCGGGACAAGCGGATCGGCAAGCGGACCGTCTCCCGGTTCACCTACGACGCCGCGAAGCAGACGATCGACCAGGGCACCCGCAAGGACCTGCTGAGCTGGGACACCCAGATCCACAGCTGCTGCCACGCCGGTGGCGGGATGACGTTCGACGAGAGCGGCAACCTCTACATCGGCTCCGGTGACAGCAACTCCTCCGGCGGCTCCAGCGGCTACTCGGGCAACAACTGGACCCAGGAATACAAGGGCACCTCGTTCCAGGACGCCCGGCGTACCTCGGGCAACACCAACGACCTCAACGGCAAGATCCTCCGCATCCACCCGGAGGCGGACGGCACTTACACCGTCCCGGCCGGGAACCTGTTCACCGGCAAGGAGGAGGGCGGCGGCAAGACCCGCCCGGAGATCTACGTGATGGGCGTGCGCAACATCGCCCGGATCGCCTGGGACCCGGTCAACCACTGGCTGACCGCCGCCTGGGTCGGCCCGGACGCGGGCGCGCCGGACCCGCAGCTCGGACCGGCGAAGTACGAGACCGCCACGATCATCACCTCGGCGGGCAACCAGGGTTGGCCGTACTGCATGGGCAACCGGCAGCCCTACCGGGACCGCAGCAACACCGACGCGAACGTGCTGACCGGCTGGTACGACTGCGACAACCTGAAGAACGAGTCGCCGCGCAACACGGGTCTGGTCAACATCCCGCCGGCCCGGGACAACATGATCTGGTACTCGCCGCAGGGCGGTGGCCCGGTCTACCCGAAGCGGACCGACGGCAGTGGGCTGCCCTCGTACGTGGTGGGCGAGGAGACCTTCACCCAGCCGTACCTCAAGGGTGGCGGTCAGGCCATCATGGACGGCCCGACCTACCACCGGTCGAAGGTCGACACCAACAGCGGCATCGCCTGGCCGGCGTACTGGGACAACAAGTGGTTCATCGGTGACGAGTCCAACGCCAACAATCGGATCGCCGTAACGGTAGACCCGAACGGAGTGGCCGATCACCGCCCGCCGGCGTTCGCCGAGGACCTGCGTCAGATCATCCGCTCCGGCAGCGGCGGCACCCAGCTCCAGTCCTGGATGGACGCCAAGTTCGGCCCGGACGGCGCACTGTACATGCTCGACTACGCCGGTGGCTTCTTCAGCCTCCACTCCAACCAGAAGCTGATCCGGATCGCGTACACCGGTGGCGAGGCGACGCCGCGGGCGAGCGACGCGACAGGGCGCGTGGTCACACCGAGCCAGCCGAAGACGGTCGCCTTCTCGTCGGCCCGGGCCGGCGGCGTGGCGTGGGAGTGGAACTTCGGTGACGGCAGCGCGCCGTCGCGCGAGGCCAACCCGACCCACACCTACGCGGGCTACGGCACCTACGAGGCCACCCTCAAGGTGACGTACGCCGACGGCCAGGTGTCCACCGCGAAGATCACCGTCACCACGGGCTGTGCGGCGCCGGACACCCGCAGGACGGTGCAGATGCTGGACACCGACACCGGCGTGACCAACCACGCGGTCGGCGGCGGCTGCACGATCAACGACCTGATCGACGACGAGCGGAACTGGTCGAACCACGGTCAGTTCGTCAGCCACGTCGCCCAGGTGGTCAACGACCTGCGCTCCGGCGGCGTCGTGGACAACAAGGAGGCACAGAAGCTGCAGACCTCGGCCGCCCAGTCGAAGATCGGCAAGGTCGCCGGGTACCGGCCGCTCTTCGACGGCACCGCCGGGTCGCTCGCCGATTGGCGGCAGGCGCCCAGCGGGTCGTTCACCCTGCAGCGTAACGGGACCATCCGCAGCTCGGGTGGGCTCGGCATGCTCTGGTATGCCAAGGACGAGTTCGCGGACTTCTCGCTCCGGCTGAAGTTCCGGGACGTCTCCGCCGGCACCACGTACGCCAACAGCGGGGTCTTCACCCGGTTCCCGGACCCGCGGATCCCGCTGGACCAGCGGCCGGCCGGCAGTTGCGGCACGGTCGGCTCGGCCCGGAGCTCCCAGGCCTGGGTGGCGATCTACTGCGGCCATGAGATCCAGATCTACGACGGGCCCACCGGCGAGGTGCAGAAGACCGGGTCGATCTACAACTTCGACCCGAACAACCTGGACCAGGCGGGGGCCACCCCGAAGGGCCAGTGGAACGACTACGAGGTCCGGGTGGTCGGACAGCACTACTCGATCATCCGCAACGGCGTGGTGATCAACGAGTTCGACAACACGCCGGGCAAGGCGTCGTCCCGGGCGGGGGACCCGCCGACTGACCTGCGCCAGTTCTTCAGCGGGTTCGTCGGCCTGCAGAACCACGGCACGAACGACCTGATCGAGTTCCGCGACGTTCGGGTCCGCGAGCTGTAGTCCGACCGGTGCCGGGCACGGGAGCCTCCCGTGCCCGGCACCCTCGCGTCCCGGTCAGCTGAGGACGGTGCCGGACGCGCTCGTCGGGATCAGCGCCGGAGACGGCCGGGTGCCGGGTACGGGGGCGTGAGCCGCCGTACCCGGCACCCGGGTCGGTTACCGTCAGCTGGTGGGCAGCGTGGCGGTGCCCTTCAGGAAGTTCTTGCCCGTGCCGTCAGCGCGGTAGTTGTTCTCCACGTTGCCGGCCGCGTCCACCGAGAACCAGTTGATCTTGGTCCCGGCGGGCAGGGTCAGCGTCTCCCCACCCTCGCGGATGCCGGCGGAGGCGTACATCGTGGACGAGTAGGTCGGTGCGCTGCCGTCGAGGGTGTAGAACACCGCCGCCGGTTCGCTCACCGTGAACGTCACGTCCACCATGCCGGGCGTCGAGCTGGGGGTCACCGACAGGCCGCTCTTCGGCCGTTGGGTGTCCTTGTCGAAGTCCCGGGCCACCCGCATCAGCTCGACGAGGCCGTTGGAGAACTCCAGCGTCTCCTGGTGCGCCTCTTCCCAGCCCGGCTGGAACGAGGTGCCGACCTCGAAGTTCCAGGCGTAGATGCCGTACTTGTACCAGAGCATGTCGCCGGAGTTGCCGGCCGCCGAGTACAGCACGTCGGAGATCGGGCCGGTCCGTGCCGGCGTCACCGCCATGTTGCGCTGCCGCTTGATCGCGGTGAGGATCCGCGACGAGGCGCCCCAGAAGAACGACTCCTGGGCGAGGGTCGGCCGGGGTGCCGAGATCCGGCCCGGGGTGGCGTACGCGCCCGGCGACCACATGAAGTAGTTGCCGGAGGAGTGCAGGTTCATGGAGAACTTGATGTTCTTGTGCTGGGCCAGCCAGTCGACGTTCTTGTCCTCCGGCTCGGACAGCTCGCTCGGGCCGGCGTAGGTGTCGCTGGTGCAGCTGCTGGACGCGCCCGAGTAGCCGTCGAACAGGCTGTACTCGGTGTAGTTGCGGTTGTTGTCCACGCCCCACGAGTTGCGGGCCAGGGCGTCGGCCGACCCGGTCAACGGGCAGTGGTTGGTCATGTTCCGGCGCTGCGAGTTGTAGTCGTAGAACGAGTAGTGGCCGCCGTCCGGGTTGACCGACGGAGCGATCCAGATCTCCAGGTTGTTGAGCAGCTGCTTGGTGTGGCCGTCGTGGCCGTAGTTGCGCAGCAGCCGCTCGGCGGTCTCGACGGCGACCAGCGGCGGCACCCACTCGCGGGCGTGCTCCTGGGCGTAGGCGAGGACACCCGTCTTGGACCCGTCGCGGGTCTTGCCGATCTTGATCGCGTACACCGGGTGGGGGTCGCGGGAGACGCTCGCCGGCGCCTTCAGGTTGTCGGTGAGCACCGTCCGCGCGGCGGACGCGACGACGCCGGCACCGGCGTCACCACGGTAGGTGTACGCCTTGACGAGCGACCCGGCGTTGGCGTTCAACGCCGCGACGACCTGCGCGGCGGTGCTGGTCACCGCGCCGCTGGCGTTGGTGGCCAGGCTGACCCGGATGTCCTTGCCCGTCACGGTCACCGCCAGCGGCCGGCTCGCGGCACCCGGGTTGGCCAGCTCGACGGAGATGCCGTTGCCGCCCTCGTGCCCCCACGCCAGCGAGTCGACCGCGACCCGGTTGGCGTTCGTGCTACCGAGCACCGTCTGGGCCTTGCGGCGGTAGCCGTTCGTCTTGTACGGCAGCTCGACGATCTCGGCCAGTTCCGGGAACTCGGCGGCGAGCTGCTTGATCCGCGCGTACAGGTCGGTCGGAGTCAGGTAGCTGGTGACGAAGTCCTTCTGGTAGCCCGGGCCCTCCGGGTTGTCGGCCGGGATCGGCAGCCATTCCTTGACCTGGGCGACCGCAACCCCACCGGTCGGGCTGGTGATCCGGATCCGGTCCGGGCGGGTCGTCACGTTCGACGCGCCCCGGTGGTACATGTAGACGCCGGCGTCCACGAAGCGGGAGATCGTCTGGGTGCCGCCCGAGCCGATCTCCGTGCCGGGGCCGCTGTCCCGGGCGACGGTGAGCGTGTTGGTCGAGGTCTGCCCCTGGGCCCACTTCGCCTCGACCGACAGGATCTGGCTGGTCCCCGACGTGTAGTAGTCGGCGCGGATGATCTTGACGTCGGAGGTGCCCGGGGTCTCCAGGGACGCGGTGAAGGCCCGGTTCTCCGCGACGTGCGAGGCGATGGTCGCGTCGCGCTCCGCGACGCGGTCCTCGGAGTCCGCGGGCTGGAAGAGGACGTTGCCGATCCGGTAGCCCCGGGCGCGCAGGGCCGCCTCCTCGGTCGGGGTGACCACCGCGTGGACGACGATGTCCTGCTCGGTGCGCGACACGTGGTGGTCGAGGTCGACGCCGGTGGCGACGAGCTCGTCCAGCTCGTCACTGCCGGCGAGCAGGACCTCCACCACGCTCGCCTCCTCGTCGGGGAGGCGGTTCAGCTCGATGCTCTCGCCGGCCCCGTCGCCAGGTGGGGTGACGGCGGAGGCCGGACTGACCAGGAGGAGTGCGGAGGCGGCCGCAATCGCGACCACAGGTGCCCGCCAGCGGCGGTCACCCGAGCTGAGCATTCGCATCGTTTGCCTTTCTGTTGTCGGTTAGGAAAGTGCAGGCTTCGACGGTCGGCGGAATTGACGCCCGCGTTCCGGACGCCCGGCACACCGACCGGATGTTGGTTGACGAAATTGTGACCAGCACCGGTGCGGCGAACGGCAGCGCGGTGTCGTGAATTCACATCGGTGATCGGTTGGGTGGATGGCTGGCCGGTGGGTCGGCCAATCCTGGCCTCACCCGGTGCGCTCTGTCAATGATTGGTGACTCCTCAGTCGACATTCCGTTCGGCAGGCCACAGGAGCGCACGCCGGCCGCCGCCCGGGTGGTCGCGGCGACCGTGCGACAGGCGTAGGAGCCGACGGCGGGCATCTTCCACAGGTGTCCGAAGACCCGGCCGCGCGTCGATTCGTAGGTTCGGTGCGACCGTCGCAGCGGTGACCCATGTCTATGCCGACCAGGGGCTGGACCTGCTGGTTGACGGCCGGTGTGGGAAAAGGAGCACGCGGATGCGAAGAGGAAGACTGGCCTGGTGGGCCTCGATGGTGGCCCTGGCGGTCACGGTCACCGGCCTGCCGGCGACCGGCGCGCTGGCCCAGCCAGGCGCCGACGAGCGGCCCGGACTGGTGATCGAGAATGGCGTCACCCAACCGGTGTTCGGATACGCCGACGCGGTCCGGGAACGGATTTTCGTCACCTCCGACGTCGACACGGACGGCGACGGCGCGCTCGATGTCGTGGCCATGGACATCATGCGACCGAAGGCCAGCGAGAACGGGCTCAAGGTTCCGGTGGTGATGGACGCCAGTCCGTACTACTCGACGGTTTGCCGGGGCAACGAAAGCGAATGCAAAGGCGATGTCGACGGCGACGGGCTGAACGACAAATGGCCGCTCTACTATGACAACTACTTCGTGCCGCGCGGTTACGCGATCGTTCTGCTCGACATGATCGGCACCAACAACTCGACCGGCTGCCCGGTCACCGGTGGCCGCGCCGACAACATCAGCGCTCCGACGGCGATCGACTGGCTCAACGGGCGCCGGCGCGGGTTCGACGCCGCCGGCCGGGAGGTCGTCGCCGACTGGCACAACGGCAAGACCGGCATGATCGGCAAGTCGTACGACGGCACGCTGGCCAACGCCGCCGCGGCCAGCGGGGTGGACGGGCTGACCACCATCGTGCCGATCTCGGCCATCTCCAGCTGGTACGACTACTCGCGCAGCAACGGCCTGGTCACCCGGGCGAACAACTACTCGGGCAGTCTCGCCAACACGGTCACCAACCCGGCCCGCCGGGCGTACTGCGCCCCGGTGCGGACCGCTCTCGGGGTGGGTGGCGATGACACCACCGGGGACTACAACGACTTCTGGGCGGAGCGGGACTACGTGCCGCACGCCGGCAACGTGAAGGCCAGTGTCTTCGTGGTGCACGGCATCAACGACGACAACGTCCGCCCGGACCACTTCAGCAAGTGGTGGGACGCGCTCGGCGAGCACGGTGTGCAGCGCAAGCTCTGGATGACCGGCACCGGCCACGTCGACCCGTTCGACTTCCGCCGCGCGAAGTGGGTCGACACGCTGCACCGCTGGTTCGACTTCTGGCTGCAGGGCATCGACAACGGGATCATGCGGGAGCCGGCCGTCGACATCGAGCGGCTGCCGGACGTCTGGGAGACCGCTCGCGCCTGGCCGCTGCCGGACGCCAAGCCGACCCAGGTGTTCCTCCGGGCGCCGGCCGCCGCCGGTGGCGCGGGTGCGCTCTCCGTCCAGTCCGGTCCCGGCAACGCGTCGGCGACCTTCCAGGACACGCCCACGATGACCCAGGCCAACGCCATCCGTCACCCGTCGGATCCGGCGGCGAACACCGCGAACCGGCTGGTGTTCCTCTCCGCGCCGCTGAAGGCGCCCCTGCACATCTCGGGCACCCCGATCGTGCGGATCAACGCCACCGTCGACGGCGAGGACACCAGCTTCGCCGGCCTGCTCGTCGACTACGGCACCCGCCAGCGCTTCAGCACCGCCGGCGACGGCGTCCGGACGCTGACCGAGGAGGACTGCTGGGGGGAGACCGCCAACTGGGGTGGCTTCGCCGAGGACGCCTGCTACAAGAAGGTGGAGAAGAACATTGCCACCAACCCGCAGGAGCTGGTGACGAAGGGCATCATCGACGGGCTCAACCTCAACTCGCTGTCCGTGTCGACGCCGCTGGTGGCCGGGCAGAAGAACGCGGTCGACCTGAACCTGCTGCCCGAGGACTACGTCTTCGAGGCCGGCAACCAGATCGGGGTGGTCCTGCTCGGGTCGTACTCCGGCTTCAGCAGCCGGGCCAAGCAGAACCGGGCCAACATCACCGTTCACTTCGACCGTAGCCGGATCACCCTGCCGGTGGTCGGCGGTCGGACGGCGGCGGTGGCGGCCGGCCTGTAGGGATCTCGGGGCGGGACGCCAGGCACCGGCGTCCCGCCCCGCGGCCCGGCCGTCCGGGCCGGGCCGCGAGGCGGCCTACTGGCTGGGCTGGTACTGACCGGTCAGGCGGCCGAGCTTCAGGGCCAGGTGCAGGCAGAGCCGCTCGTTGCCGTCCTTCAGATCGGCCTCCGCGAGCAGCTCCACCCGCTGCAGGCGGTAGTACAGCGTCGTGCGGTGCAACCGCAGGCGTTCCGCGGTGGCGTGGGCGTTGCCGGCCAGGTCGAGGTAGGTCTCCAGGGTCTCGAGCAGCACCTGGTGGGCCTCGTCGCCGAGCAACTGGCCCAGGCCGGGGTGGACCCGCACGGCGTCCAGATGCCGAGCGTCGACGCCGGAGAGCAGCCGATAGATGCCCAACTCGGCCCAGGCGACGATCGGGCCCAGGGCCGGCAGTTGGACACCCACCCGGGCCGCCTGGAAGGCCTCCTGATAGGACAGGACGCTGTCGTACAGCCGGGGCCGGCCGTCGCCGACCCCGAGGACCGTCCGCGCCACCGACGTCAGTCCCCGGGTGGCCCCGCGCAACGCCTGATCGAGGTGCGCGGCGGCGTCCTCCGCCGCCGCCCGGCCGGTGTTCCGGCCCCCGCAGAGCATGAGCAGCCCGTGGTCGTGCCGGACCAGGTGCAGCGTCTCGCGCGACCCGACCCAGCGCCGGGTGGCGACGAGGGCCTGCTCCAGGGCGATCCGGGCCTCGTCGTCGAGCACCTCGTCCGGTGCCGCAACGAGGTGGGCGACCAGGGCGGTGACCTGGCCGTCGCTGGCGATCACGCCATCGGTCAGCAGCGACCGGACGGCCTCGCGTCGGGCCTCCGGGGATTCGACGAGGAGCGACCGGGTCGCCTCCGCCTCCCGCTGCGAGGTCAGCTCGCCGAGCAGGTTCTCCCGGTAAAGGGCCAGCGACAGGTCCGGCATCGCCTCGGTCACCACCGAGATGTCCTCGTCGGTCATCCCGTCGACCGCGTCGATGAACCACAGGAAGCCCAGCAGCAGGTCCTGGTGCCGGATCGGCACGCACACCCGGGGGAGCAGGTCCAGCTCGGGACGGGCCGGCGTACGCACCGGCTGCCGGGCCTCCATGATCCCGATCTCCCGCGCCCAGGCGATCACCTCGGGCGTGGTGTGCCGGCGCAGGATCGAACTCCGGCGTACCCCGTCGATCACCCCCGTGTGCTCGCTGTAGACGACGACCCGCTGGCGCCGGTCCTCGATCAGCGCCGGCCGTTTGACCCGCGATGCGACTCGGTCGATGATGCGTTGCAGTTCCATGGCCATGCGCTCCCCCGCCAGCCCGGTCCCCGCGAGGGCGCCGCTCGGCCCAGGCTGGCACTTGCTGGTCGGGCCGTTGGCCTACCTTCCGATGATGTTGGCTCGCGCGCAATCCCCCGTGCCGGCACCAGACACCCGTTCTCGGTCAGCCCTGGCCGGTTTCGGCATCTGTCGGAAGACCGCGACCGGCGGCCCATCTACCGTGATCGGATGCCGGCCGAGGGGTGAGGACGGGGTTGTCCTGTCGCGCCGGGTACACCCGCGGACGGGGTGTCCGAGAAGGGAACACCGTCGTGGCCGCAACCAGGCCCTGGCAGGGCGTCATCGTCGCCATCCCCACGCCGTTCCGGACCGACCTTTCGGTCGACTACGACCGGCTCCAGGAGCACGTGCGGTGGCTCGCCGACGCGGGCTGCCAGGGTGTGACGCCGTGCGCCTCGCTGGGGGAGTACCGGTCGTTGTCCGACGGCGAACGCGCCGACGTGGTCCGCGCCGCAGTCGAGGCGGCACCGCCGGGCTGCCGGGTGGTCCCGGGCGTCGGCGGGTACGGCAGCCGGCAGTCCCGGCACTGGGCCGAGCAGGCCCAGGCCGCGGGTGCGGTCGCGGTGCTCGCACCACCGCCGGTCGGGTACCCGGCCACCGCCGCCGAGATCGTCGCCCACTACCGCGAGGTGGCCGCGGTCGGGCTGCCGGTGGTGGTGTCCGACGATCCGGTCGAGACCGTGGTGGATTTGGCTCCTGAGCTGATCGCCCGCATTGCCGAGATCGACGGCATCGTCGCGGTGCGGGAGTGCGACGTACGCCGGCTGCACCGCGTCCGCGACCTGTGCCCCCATCTCGACCTGCTGGTCGGGGCCGACGACGTGCTGCTGGAGATGACGGTGTCCGGTGCGACCGGGTGGATCGGACATTTCCCCAACGCCCTGCCCCGGCCCTGCCTGCGCCTGTACCAGCTGTGCGCCGCCCGCGACCTGGCGGCGGCGCTGCCGCTGTACGCGCAGCTGCACCCCCTGTTCAGCTGGGACTCCCGACCCGAGGTGGTCCAGGCCGTGAAGCTGGCGATGGGACTGGGCGGCCGGTACGGCGGGCCGTGCCGGCCGCCTCGCGGCGGGCTGGCGTTCGACACGGAGGCGCGGGTGTGCCGAGACCTACGGCGGGCGGTGCGGGCCGCCGCCGACGGGCAGCCCCACCGGGCCGCCCGGTGACCTCCTGCACGTGTCGGAAGACATTGATGCACCTGCCGACATCTGCATGGTGACCGCTGAGCGTGCCGGCTCCTAGATTCAGGGTCGGGCGTGATCATGGGACGGCGAGAGCACCTGTTTACGACAACTCCGGCTCGGCGCGTCTGACGCCGCGCCGCAACCCGGAGCCGTCGTCCGATCGCCCCACCCCTGATCCCCCGATCTGAGAGGTGACTCGATGCACCTTCTGCCCACCAGGCGTGCGGTGTGGCGTTCGGTGCTGGCCGCTGCGGTCGCGACCGTGGTGGTCGCGACCGGCTCCGCCGGGCCGGCCTCCGCCGCACCGGGCGTGTCGTCGGACGGGCCAGCCCCGTTCCAGGCGATCGACCCACAGAACTGGCAGAACCCGGACACGATGACCTGGGACGACTTCGTCCCGGTGCCGAACAAGAACTGGGCCGACCCCGCCGTGCGCGGGTCGGTCCGCAACTTCAACATCGCGCTGGTCACGCTCGACTACCCGGACCAGCCGTTCGTCGTCACCGGGGCGCCCCACTCCTCGGTCTTCGGCAACCCCCAGGCGACGTCCGCGAACGTCCCGCGGGAGCAGGTCCCGCAGTTCTACAGCGACTTCCTGAACAAGCCGAACGAGCTGAACCGCGGACACACCCTGCACGAGTACTGGATGCAGGACTCCAACGGCCGGTTCGGTGTGGATCTCACCGGGTTCGGCCCGTACAAGATGCCGTCGAAGTCGTACCAGTACGGCATCACCAACGACATGAACCCGGGCATGTGTCCGTCCGGCGACACGTGCAACAAGAACATCCGCACAGACGGCCTGGGCGCCTGGCGCGCAGCCGTCGGCGACGCGGTGGCCAACAGCTACGAGCTGGTCTTCATCCTCTCCGCCGGCCAGGACGAATCCTCGACCTGGCAGGAGTTCGGCCAGATGATGTTCCAGACCAAGGAGGACGTGCCGGACGCGTGGGGTCCGCCGGACCCGAACATGCCGAACTGGGCGAAGACCCGGTACGTCGACTGGACGTCCTGGAAGGCGGCTGCCACCATCTGGCCGAACGCGGGCGGTGGCTCGTCGACCCAGGCGGAGAGCTCGGGCATGGGCACGTACGCCCACGAGCTGACCCACCTGCTCAACATCGGCGACAACTACAACAACCCGTACGGCGTCCCGTTGCGCCGCGCGTACACCGGCATCTGGAGCATGATGTCGCGCGGCTCGTTCAACGGGCCGGGCGGGCCGCACACCCGCTGGCAGATCCCCCCGGTCAACGGCGGCTCGATGGGTTCGCTGCACGTGCTGCGGGACAAGCTGAAGATCAAGCTGCTCGGTGAGGAGCACGTGCTGCGGCTGTCCCGCGAAGGGCTCGCCACCTCCGGCCTGGTGGTCGCCGACGTCACCGCCCGTGCGGTGGACGCCGGGGACGGCCTGACCGGCCTCAACATCGCCATGAACCGGGACCTCTCGCCGGCCTGCACCGTCAGCACCAACCCGCTGTGCGACGGCGGCAACTACAACAACTACACCGTCGAGGTCGTCGACCGGATGGGCGCGGACTCGTTCACCCCGGACAGCGGCGTGCTGCTCAGCAAGACCAAGAACGCCGACAGCGCTCCGTTCGTGTGGGTGGTCGACGCCAACCCGCAGGACATCGACATGGTGGACTTCTACCAGCCGAACGGCACCCCGCAGAAGATCACCATGGGTGACTACCGGCAGCTGTCCGACGCGCTGTTCCACGCCGGCGCCAACTCCGGCAGCGAGTACGAGTACGTGGACGAGGCCAACCGGCTGCACTTCTACGTGCTCAACCTCCGCCGGGACGGCAACGGGGTGCTGTCGTACACGGTGGCGGTCCAGTCGCTCGACGGCACCGGCCCGAGCCAGCACGGCGTCGCCCTGTCCAAGGGCTCCCTGATCACCCGGGGCAAGCCGACCAACAAGGGCGCGTTCTGCACGTTCGACCTGACCAACACGGGCACGTACGTGGCCGGCGAGCAGCAGCACCCGGAGGACGCCAGCGCGTACCTGCAGTCCGACGTGTACCGTCTCTCGGCGACCGTGCCCGGCAAGGGCTGGCAGGTGGAGCTGCCGAACGAGCTGGCCACGGCCAAGTTCGGCGCCACCACCGGGGTCGACGTCTCGGTCGGCGCCAGCGCCGACGCGGTCGCGACCACCCTGGTGACGCTCACCGCCACGTCGGTGAGTGACCCGAGCAAGACCGTGACCAGCCAGTGCCGGGTCGAACGACCCCGGGCCCTGATCAGCTGAGCCACGCAACGGCCCGGGGCGGTGGGGACCACGTGCCCCACCGCCCCGGGCTCCGCTCCGACGACCTGGAGGACAGATGCGGCGCCTGCTGGCGGCGGTGTGGCTGCCGTCGTTGCTCGTCGGCACGCTGACCGCGTGCGGCGGGGCCGAGGAGGCCCGGTCGGCGATGACCGTGCGGGTGCTCGTGCGGGACATCAACATCCGGCAGGAGGGCGTCGACTGCGCCGGCACCGGCCCCTACACCCACTTCCACAACCGCGCGCCGTTCCAGGTGATCGACGGCGCCGGCCGGACGCTCGCCGAGGGCTCGCTGTCGTCGGGCACGTCCGTGGCAACCTTCGAGGAGGACCTGGAGGTGGAGCGCGTGCCCACGTACTGCGAGTTCGCCGTACCGGTCAACCTGGCCGCCCGGGACGCCTACCGGCTGGTCGTCGACGGCCACCCGGCGATCGACCTCACCCCGAACAACAGCGAAGGGCCGGCGCTGGTCGCCGTGGTGCCGTCATGACCCGCGGATACGCCGTCCGCCTGGCCGCCGTCGCGCTGGCGTTGGGAGCCGTGCTGTCGTCGGCCGCCTGCTCCGGCGGAGACGACGCGCCGGCGCGGAAGGATCCGGTCGCCGGCGGGGCCACTGCACTGCCCGGCCCGGTGCCGGCGGGTCTCGCGCTGCGCCCGGCTCCGTCCGGCGCGCTGTCCGCACCGGCCGTCACCGGCCGGCTCACCGACGGCAGCCGGGTCGCCTTCGCCGACCTGTGGGCCGACCGCCCGGTCGTGCTGGTCTTCTTCAGCTCGTGGTGCACGGTCTGCGGGCAGCGCCAGGACGCCCTGAGCGAGCTGGCCCGCACCCACCGGGACAAGGTCGTGTTCGTCGGGGTGGCCACCCAGGACAAGCCGGACGATCTGCAGCGGTACCTGCGGGAGCACCGGGTGGAGTATCCGATCGTTGCCGACGACGACGGCACGATCTGGCGGTCGTACGCGGTCCGCGAACCCCCGACCGTGGCGGTGATCGCCAAGGGCGGGGCGTTGCTGCGGGGCTGGCCGGGCGGCGTCGACGCGCCGACCCTCGACGACCGGCTGCGCGAGCTCGTGCTGGCCCCGTAACGGGCGTTCGGCTGCTGGTCCGCCCGGCCCGGCAGGACCGGCGGATCAGCCCATCGCGGCGGGATCGAACTCGCGGCGCTCCACCAGGACCAGCCAGTTGCCGGAGTTGTCGCGGGCGACCGCCTCCACCCCGTACGGCCGCTCGGCCGGCTCCTGGATGAACTCGACGCCCTTGGAGCGCAGCTCCTCGTGGGTCTTGCGGCAGTCGTCCACGTCCAGCCCGAGGCCGAACAGACTGCCCTCGTCCTGCGCGCGCCGCAGCGTGGCGGCCACCTCCGGCGAGTACGGCGGGCCGGGCAGGGTCAGCTGCACCTGCAGCTCCGGCTGGTTCGGGTGGGTGATCGTGCACCAGCGGTAGGCGCCGTCGCCCACGGTGATGTCGGTGTGCTCGACGAACCCGAGCACGTCGAGGTAGAACGCCTTGGCCACGTCGATGTCCTTGACCAGCACGCTGATGATCGAGATGTTGGTAATCATGCGACCAGACTAGGAAATGGCTGGTCAGCCGGACTTCTCTTCGCTTGCGGAGCCGCGTCGCTCGGCGAGCCCCCACATCAGCACGAAGCATCCCGGGACGCGCGGCGCCCCGGTCGCGGCCCAGCGGCGCTGGAACTCGCTCGGCGTGTCCCCGACGAGATCACGGAATCGGCTGCTGAACGAGCCGAGGCTGGCGAACCCGACGGCGTGGCAGACCTCGGTGACGGTGAGGTTGGTGGCGCGCAGCAGGTCCTGCGCCCGCTCGATCCGCCGCCGGGACAGGTGCGCGGCGGGGGACAGACCGTACGTGACGGTGAAGAGCCGCTGGAAATGGTATTTGCTGACCCCGGCCACCGCGGCGACCGCCGCCAGGTCCAGCGGCTCGGCGTAGTGCCGGTCCATGTGGTCCCGGGCCCGGCGCAGGTGGACCAGCAGGTCGGCGGGAGCCTGACGGGGCGGGACGCTCACCAGGACCAGGGTAGGCGGTCGGGCATCCCCGCCGTCAGGCCTCCATCTCGACAACGTCGGCCGGCGCACGCCGGGGCGCGGGCGGCGGCGCGAGGCTACCGGGTACGACGTCCCTGCTCAGTCGGCCCCCGGCGGGGTCGGCGGCACGGCCAGCGCCAGGGTGAGGTCGAGGATGGTGGCCGGGTCGTGGAGCTGGTCGCCGTACAGCTCGCGCAGCTTGCCCATCCGGTAGCGGACGGTCTGTGGGTGCACGAACAGGTCGGCGGCCACGTCGTCGCGGCGGCCCTGGTGCAGCAGCCAGGAGCGCAGCGTCTCGGCGAGCCGGTGGGCGGTGGCCGGGGGTAGCGACGCCAGCGGGCGCAGCGCCTGGGCGCGCAGGTCGGCCAGCCCCTCCGGGTCCATGCTGAGCAGCAGTTCGGCGAGGTGGCGCTCGGTGTCCACGGGCCCGGCGTCCGGCTCGCCGAGGCCGAGCGCCAGCGCCCGGGTGGCCCGCTGGTAAGAGGTGGCGACCCGGTGCCAGGGCCGGGCCGGCCCGAGCACCGCCCGGTGACCGTGCAGCAGGCGGGTGAGCTGGCGCCGCCGGCCCCCGTGCATGTCCGGCACCAGCAGGACGGCCAGCTCCTCGGCCGGGTCCATCCCAGGCAGGTCCTCACCGCTCTCCAGGGTGTGCGGGGCGAGCAGGGCGAGCACCGCGTGCAGGTTCCGGCGGGGCAGCAGCACGACGGTGAGCGTCTGGGGCGGCGGCCAGTCCGCCCGCTCGGCGCTGCGGCGCAGGATCTCCTCCGGCTCCGCGGCGAGCAGTTGCTGGGTGAGGCGCTCCAGGTTGCGGCGGCGGACCCGCCCGACGCTGGCCAGCTCGTCGGCGTGCCCGGCCGCGCTGGCCGCCGACAGCTCGTCGATGTACGCGAACATCAGCTCGGCGAACTCGGCCACCGTCTCGGCGCCCAGTCCGCTGCGTACCGTGGTGGTGGAGACCTCCCGCCACGCCACCCGCGCCCCCACCCGGTAGGCGGCCAGCAGCGCGTCCATGGTCCGCCCCGAGCGGGCTTCCCCGCTGCCGAGGGCGTACGCGGCCTCCAGGGCGGGGGTGAGCGGGGTGCTCGGATCGGCGGACTGGGCCCGGGCGCTCTCGATGAGCTGGAGGAACGTGCCCAGCGCGATCCGGACCGCGGCCTCGATCTTCTCCCGCATGGAGCCGGTGAGCGCTCCGGAGTAGCCGGGCACCTCGGCGGTGATCGCGCTGACCGTCCGCTCGGCCACCACGGGGAGCAGGTCGCGCAGTCGGGAGGCGACCCGTTCGTCCAGTTCGAGGTGGGCGGCGCCGCGCGTCGCCCCGAACTCCACCGACATCTTGTTCTCCTCGAACAAAAACCTGCGGCCGATTCACCTTTGCCGGTCAAGATGTTATGCGATCTCGTAGCCACCCTGGTCACATGACCACAACTGCCCCCCACCGCCCCCAGAAGGTTTCCTTCCGGGACAGGTTGCTGCGGCTGGCCGAGACGGTCACCACCCCGCTGCTGCCGGCGGACTACCTCGACCTGGTCGCCCCGCTGCGCGCCGGCGCCGCGCTGCGCGGCCGGATCGTCGAGGTACGCCCCGAGACGCGGGACGCGGCGACCGTGGTCATCCAGCCGGGGCGCGGCTGGCGGGGCCACCTGCCCGGGCAGTACGTGCGCCTCGGCGTGGACGTGGACGGGGTTCGCCAGTGGCGGGCGTACTCGGTCACCTCGGTGCCGGGCGGCGCGGGCGGCCTGATCACCGTCACGGTGAAGGCGATCCCGGACGGCAAGGTCAGCAACCACCTCGTCCGCCGGGTGCGGCCCGGCACGATCGTCCAGCTCGACCAGGCGCAGGGCGACTTCGTGCTGCCGGAGGCCACCCCCGAGCGGGTCCTGTTCCTCACCGCCGGCAGCGGCGTCACCCCGGTCATGGCGATGCTCCGCGCCGGTCTCCCGGGCCGCGCCGACGTCGTGCTGGTGCACTCCGCACCCACCCGGGACGACGTCATCTTCGGCGCGGAGCTGCGGGCGCTCGCCGCGACCGGGGCGCTGCGGCTGATCGAGCGGCACACCGACACCGACGGCCTGCTCGGCGTCCACGAGCTGGACGACCTGGTGCCCGACCACGCCGAGCGGCAGACCTGGGCCTGCGGGCCGGTCGGCCTGCTCGACGCGGTCGAGGAGCGCTGGGCGTCCCGGGGCGTGGCCGACCGGTTGCACACCGAGCGGTTCCGGCCCACCGTGATCAACCCGGGCGAGGGCGGCACGGTGACCTTCACCGGCGCCGGCGTGACCGTCGAGGCCGACGGGGCCACCCCCCTCCTCGACGCCGGCGAGAACGCCGGGGTGCTCATGCCGTCGGGCTGCCGGATGGGGATCTGCTTCGGCTGCGTGGTGCCGCTGCGCCAGGGCGCGGTCCGCGACCTGCGCAACGGCGACGTCACCACCGCCGTGCCCGGTGACGGCGTGCTCATCCAGACCTGCGTGTCGGCGGCCGCCGGTACCTGCGACATCGACCTCTGACAGGAGACCCTGGACGTGACCGTGATCCAGAAGAAGGCCGTCAACCCGATCGCCCACCTCAGCGCCGAGGACATCGAGATCATCGGCAAGGAGCTGGACGCCATCCGGGACCGGGTGATCGCCGACCGAGGTGAACGGGACGCCCGGTACATCCGGCGGGTGGTCAAGACCCAGCGGACGCTGGAGATGGGCAGCCGGGCCGTGCTGCTGTTCTCGCTGTTCCCGCCGGCCTGGATCGTCGGCACCGCCGGCCTCGCGGTGGCCAAGATCCTGGAGAACATGGAGATCGGCCACAACGTCCTGCACGGTCAGTGGGACTGGATGCGTGACCCCAAGATTCACTCCACCACCTGGGAGTGGGACCACGTCACCCCGGCCGAGCAGTGGAAGCACTCGCACAACGAGCTGCACCACCGCTACACCAACGTGCTCGGCAAGGACAACGACCTCGGCTACGGCATCATGCGGGTCGACGAGGACCAGCCGTGGAGCCGGGGCCACCTGGGCCAGCCCTTCTACAACCTGCTCAACGCCTTGTTCTTCGAGTACGGCATCGCCGCCTACGACCTGGAGCTGGGGAAGAACCTGCGCGACGGCGGGCACAAGACGCCCGAGTTCCGGGCCCGCGCCCGGGCCGTCGGCCGCAAGATCCGCCGCCAGGTGCTCAAGGACTACGTCGTGCACCCGCTGCTGTCCGGCCCGTCGTTCCTGACCACCCTGGCCGCCACCTTCACCGCGAACCTGATCCGCAACGTGTGGAGCCACTCGGTGATCATGTGCGGCCACTTCCCGAGCGGGGTGGAGACCTTCGAGAAGACCTCGATCGAGGGCGAGACCAAGGGCGAGTGGTACCTGCGGCAGATGCTCGGCTCGGCCAACATCAGCGGCAGCCGGCTGCTGCACATCATGACCGGCAACCTGTCGCACCAGATCGAGCACCACCTCTTCCCCGACCTGCCGAGCAACCGCTATGGGGAGATCGCTCCCGAGGTCCGGGCGCTCTTCGACCGGTACGGGCTGCGGTACACCACCGGATCAATGCCCAAGCAGGTGGCCTCCGCCTGGTGGAAGGTGATTCGGCTGTCGCTGCCGAACCGGCGCACCGACCGGCAGCAGCCGGCGGCGCCGGCGCCACTGGTCTCCGCGGGCGCCTGACGGCACCGGTCCGCCGTCGCCGAGGGGCGGGCGAGGGATAACTCCTCGGCGGTACGCGGCGGACCATGGCAACGAGTCGGCCGGCGCTAGCGGTGGCGCCGCCCGACGGACCGTAAATCCGGTGGGCGCAGCGTCGTCGCCCGGCTATGGTCGAGAGATGCAGATCAGGCGCAACGCCGCCGCGGCCGCGCGAGCTTCCCGCTCGCCGGTTGCCGCCGCCTGACCGACCCTCTTCTCGCCGGCGACCGGAAACGGTCCGCCGGCGTCGTTGTGTCACGCCACCGCCCACGCGGCGGACCCTTCCGGTCGCATCGACCCCGGAAGGCCCCGTCATGACACCCGACCAGATCGTCGACACGTTCCTCGGCCACTACCACCGCCGCGACCACCGGGACGCGCCGGAGAGTTCCCTGATTCCGCCGCCCGGCGACCCGGTGCTCTTCACCACCTCCGGCATGCACCCGCTCACCCCGTACCTGCTGGGTCGCCCCCATCCGGGCGGCCGGCGGCTGGTCAACCGGCAACGTTGCCTACGTACCACCGATCTGGACGAGGTGGGCGACCGCACCCACCTGACGGTCTTCGGCATGCTCGGCTCCTGGTCGCTCGGCGACTACGACATCGCGACCAGCCTCCGCTGGGGCCACGACCTGCTCACCGAGGGCTTCGGCATCGACCGCGGACGGCTGCACGCGACCGTCTTCGGCGGCGACGACCAGGTCGGCCCGGACGAGACGGCCCGGGCGACGTGGACCGAGCTGGGCGTACCGGTCGAGGCGAACGGCGCGGACAACTGGTGGTCCAACGGCCCGACCGGCCCGTGTGGACCCGACTCGGAGATCTTCGTGTGGACCGGGGACGGGCCACCCAGCGGCACACCGAGCACCGACGAGCGGTGGATGGAGGTCTGGAACCACGTCCAGATGCGCCACCACCGGCACGACGACGGTCGGCTTACCCCGCTACCGATGTCCAGCATCGACACCGGGATGGGGCTGGAACGCCTCGAGATGGTGCTGCGCGGCGGTCGTTCGGTCTTCGAGGGCGACGGGCTACGACCGTGGGTGGACACCGTCCGTGACCGGTGGCCGCTGGACGGCAGGGACCTGCGGATCGTCGCGGACCACCTGCGCTCCGCGGTGGTCGTGCTGGGTGACGGCGTACGCCCCGGCAACACCGGCCGCGGCTACGTGCTGCGCCGGCTCGTCCGACGGGCGCTCACCGCGCTGTGGCGGGACGACCCGACCCGCGGCCTGGCCGAACTGCCCGTCGACCCGTACGCGGACACGCTGCGCCGCTTCCGCCAGCGGCCGGAGGTGGAGCCGTTGCGCGCGGTGCTGCTGGACGAGGAGCGGCGCTTCCGTGGGCTGCTGCGCCGGGGCCGCCCGGTTGTCGACCGGCTCCGTGGCCGCGGGCCGCTCACCGAGCGCGACTACCACTGGCTGCACGACACCCACGGGCTACCCCGCGACCTGGTCGACGGCCTGCTCGCCGAGGCGGGCTGACCCGAAGGACACGGAAAGATAACTGGGGGTGCAGGGCCGGCAAAGATCATTAGCCTCGATGGCTGACCGGACGATCTCGTCTGGAGCTAGGGGGAGGATGGATGAGCCTTCGTAGGAGGGTGGCGTCGCCCGTCGCGGCGGCCGGTGCACTGGCCATCATCACGAGCCTCGCCGCGGGCAGCTTGCCCGCGGCGGCTCAGGCCGCTCCGGCGTCTGCGGCAGCTGACGCCCCGATCACTCATGAGGAAAACCCACGGGTTCCCGAGGGTGCCGCGTGGACGGAGGAGTACTTCCCGTCCACGGACGGTGTCGAGCTGCACGCCGACGTGCTACGCCCGGCACACCTGCCGGCGGATGCGAAGACGCCGGTGATCCTGTCGGTGGGCCCGTACTTCTCGCACGCGGGGGAAACCGCGCCCGCGGGGTTCAAGCAGGTCGGGCCGTCGGCGCGCTTTCAGGACTTCATCGACGGCGCGCGGCTCATGGAGCGTGGATACACCTTCGTGATGGTCGACCTGCGTGGCTTCGGCGGCAGCACCGGGTGCCTGGACTTCCTCGGCCCGGGGGAGCAGGCCGACATCAAGTCGGCCGTCGAGTGGGTCGCGAGCCAGCCCTGGTCGACCGGCAAGGTGGGCATGTACGGCAAGTCGTACGACGCCAACACCGGGCTGGCGGCCAACACCCTCAGGCTCAAGCCGCTGCGGGCGATCGTTTCCCAGGAACCGACGTGGAACAGGTACAACTACCTGTTCAGCAACGGGGTGCCGCGGTCCAACGCGCTCAGCACCCCGCGGAGCTACTACTCGATCGCGACGATGGCGCCGCTGGGCGATGACAGCGACCACTACAAGGCGAACGCGGCGTACGAGAAGGCTCACCCCGAGTGCGAGACTGACAACCTCACCAACACCCAGAACCCCGACCCGAAGTCGGACTTCTGGCGTGCCCGTGATTTCGCCTCCCGGGCCGCCGGGTCCCAGACGCCGCTGTTCGTCACGTCGGGCTTCATCGAGGACAACACCAAGCCCGAGCAGATGCAGAAGTACCTGGCCAACCACCAGGGTCCGCAGCGCGGCTGGATCGGCCAGTGGGAACACGTTCGGGGTAACGAGACCAACGCCCGGGGCCAGCTCAAGATGGGCCGTGCGGGCTGGTTCGACGAGGTGCTGCGGTTCTACGACCAGTACCTGCGCGGCATCGAACCGTCGGTGATCGACCCGGCCTTCTCCCTCGAGGACAGCCTCGGCAACTGGCGGGCCCAGTCGACCTGGCCGATGGCCACCAAGGCATACAAGGTGCGGCTGTCGCCCGGGCAGTACGTCGACAACGGCAGCCGGACGCCGAGGACCCTGTCGATGATGGCGCCGCAGGCCGACGGCTGGGACATCGAGTACGCGCCGGAGGCCGACTCGCTGACGACTGACCAGGCGAGTCTGCTCGCCGCAGACCCGCCCAGCAACAGCTACTGGAGCTGGTCCACGCCCGCCTCCGAGCAGGTGCGGATCACGGGCAGCCCGGAGATCAGGCTGATGACCAGGGGCCAGGGCAACGTCTGGGTACGGCTGTGGGACGTCGCGCCGGACGGCAAGGCGACGATGTTCAACGAGAACGCCGCCGTGTTGGACCACAGCGGATCGACCTCGTTCGCCCTGAAGGCGACGGACTGGACCTTCCCGCCAGGGCACCAGTTGGGCGTCCAGATCGGAACCGTCGGCTCGACCGGCTGGCGGGCCGTACCCTCCGGTGAGGCGATCACGGTCACCGATGCGTACCTCGCGCTGGAGGTGCAGGACCCGCAGTTCGACTCGCCGACCCAGGGTGACCGCTCGCCGTACCTGGACACGTACCTGAGGGCGAACACCACCACGCTCACCAATGTCGGCGAGCCCAGCTTCCCGCTGGGCCTCGCCAAGAACGGATGACCGTTTCAAAGGGATGACCCGACGGCTGCCTGGCACACCGCTCAGCGGGGTGCCAGGCAGCCCGTTGCCGCCGTGAGCGCCAAGCGGGAGGCGGCGACAGGTGCGCCGGCCGCGCCGATCAGCCAGGATGACCTCCGAGAGGCCGTCGCTGTGCTGCGCCGCGGCTGACGACGGTACGACGGAAGGAGCAAGCGTGTCGTCGTCGTCCATCCTGCTGTCCCGTCGCGACCTGGCGTTCCTGCTGTACGACTGGCTGGACGTGGCCCGGCTGACCGAGCGGCCCCGCTACGCCGAGCACTCGCGGGAAACCTTCGACGCGGTGCTCGACCTCTCCGCCCGGGTCGCCGCCGAACAGTTCGCCACCCACAACAAGGCCGCCGACGCCGCCGAGCCCACCTTCGACGGGCGTCGGGTGCACACCATCCCGCAGGTCAAGGCCGCTCTGGATGCGTTCGCCCAGACCGGGCTGCTGGCCGCCACCATGGACACCTCGATCGGCGGCATGCAGCTGCCGCACGCGGTCGCCGCCGCCTGCTTCGCCTGGTTCCAGGCCGCCAACGTGAGCACCGCGGCGTACCCGTTCCTCACGCTCGGCAACGCCAACCTGCTGCTCGCCCACGGCAGCGCCGAGCAGATCGACACCTGGGTCCGCCCGATGGTCGAGGGGCGGTTCTTCGGCACCATGTGCCTGTCCGAGCCGCAGGCCGGCAGCTCCCTGGCCGACCTCACCACTCGGGCCGAGCCGCAGGACGACGGGACGTACCGGCTCGTCGGGACCAAGATGTGGATCTCCGGCGGGGAGCACGGGCTGGCCGAGAACATCGTCCACCTGGTGCTGGCCCGGATCCCCGGCGGCCCGCCCGGGGTGAAGGGCATCTCGCTGTTCATCGTGCCGAAGGTGCTGCTCGACGCCGGCGGCACGCTCGGCCCGCGCAACGACGTGGTGCTGGTCGGCCTCAACCACAAGATGGGCTACCGGGGCACCACGAACACCCTGCTCAACTTCGGCGAGGGGGTGCACCGGCCGTACGGGCGGCCCGGGGCGGTCGGCTATCTGGTGGGCGAGCCGCACCAGGGGCTGGCGCAGATGTTCCACCTGATGAACGAGGCGCGGATCGGCGTCGGCGCCGGCGCGACCGCGCTCGGCTACACCGGCTACCTCAAATCGGTCGCGTACGCCCGCCAGCGCCCCCAGGGGCGGCCGGTCGCCGACAAGGACCCGACCGTGCCGCAGGTGCCGATCGTGGCGCACGCCGACGTCCGGCGGATGCTGCTGGCGCAGAAGAGCTACGTGGAGGGCGCGCTCGCCCTGATCCTCTACTGTGGCCGCCTGCTCGACGAGGAGAAGACCGCCCCCACCGAGGCCGACCGTGCCCGGGCCCACCTGCTGCTGGACCTGCTCACCCCGATCGCCAAGAGCTGGCCGTCGCAGTGGTGCCTGGCCGCCAACGACCTGGCCATCCAGGTGCACGGCGGGTCCGGCTACACCCGCGACTACGACGTCGAGCAGCACTGGCGGGACAACCGGCTCAACCCGATCCATGAGGGCACCCACGGCATCCAGGCGCTGGACCTGCTCGGCCGGAAGGTCACCATGCGTGGGGGAGCTGGGCTGGAGCTGCTGCTGGAGACCGTTCGGACCACGGTGAGCCGGGCCTGGAAGGCCGAGGGGGAGGCGGCGGTGCTCGCCGTCGAGCTCGGTGCGGCGGTCGACCGGGTCGGCAGGGTCACCCGCCGGCTCTGGGACACCGGCGACCCGGAGCTGGCCCTGGCCAACGCCAGCCTCTACCTCGAGGCGGTCGGGCACGTGGTGATCGCGTGGATGTGGCTGGAGCAGCTGCTCGCGGTCGAGGCGCTGGGCAGCCCGGACGGCCCCGATGCGGACTTCCTGGCGGGAAAGCGGCAGGCCGCACGGTACTTCTTCCGCTACGAGCTGCCCCGTACGGGTCCGCAGTTCGATCTGCTCGACAGCCTGGACAGGACCACCCTGGACACCCGGGAGACCTGGTTCTGACCGTCGCTGCCCCAGCCCGGCACTCGACCCAGTCGCCTACCGCGGTGCCTCGGTGTGTTCAACCAAGGTCGTGGGGCTCCCGGGCAGCCAGTGCCTCAGCCTCCGACAACCCAAGGCGGCTGGCGACCCGGCGCCGCATTCGGACTTGGGCGCTCGTTCGTGGTCGGAACTTCGGCTGCCGCGAGCAGCCGCACGTCTCGAAACCCTCGTAGCGCAGCCCGGCCCCGAGAACTGCCGCAACCGCAGCCCACCCGGAGTCGTTCCGCCGACGGGGCGCCGCGAAGTCGTGCCCAGCAAAGACCATCGGCTGTCGACACGACGTGCATGGGTGCTTCGCGCCGTCCCAGGCGTACTTGTGACTACGACGGCACGGCACGCACACGTAGTGGACCTTGTAAGTGGTCTCGGAGTACCGGCACACGCCCGCATGTTAGGCGATGCCTCTCAGTGGCAACCTGTGACAGTGCCGATCTATGCAAGGCGGCCGACTAACGACCCCCACGTACAGCAGCGATGTACAGCAACCGACGACACCAAGCGGAACCATGGCGAGCACCATCAGACCGTCGATGAGCGGTGCGAGCCGAACGAGACCGCATTGCCGATCTCTCGGAGCTAAGGGGTCGACGAGGATCAGGTTCAAGCCGTCGCCAGGGCGTCATAGGCGGACCAGCGGTGACCACCATCAGCCGCCGATGCCAGGCGTTCGCGCAGCTCAGGGCCAGCATGCACGAACTATGTCGTCCGTGCTGATGGGCCAGTAACAAGTTCAACGCCAGGTGATCTGCGCGAGTCGCGACGGCAGGGGAATGATGTTCCGGCGCCGTGCGTGACGCGGCCGAGGGGGTCCGCGGTGTACCGTCCGAGTGGCGGCTGCCAGGGTGTTCACTGGCTTCGCTGTCCCAGTTCTCCACCTGGGAAGCAGGCGAAGGTATGGCTAGGAAGACCGACACGATCGGTGCCCGGATCCGGTACTGGAGGATGCGCCGTAGCGGGATGAGCCAAGCGGTCCTCGCTGGGCTCGCGGGCGTCAGCCAGTCGTACATCTCGCAGGTCGAGTCTGGCCGGAAGACCATCGACCGTCGCTCCACGCTGGTGGCCATCGCCGCAGCACTGCAGGTCACGGTGGCCGACCTGCTCGGTCAGGGCACGGAACCCGGCGACCCGGCCCGAGAGCGCGCCGCCGAGTGCGTGCCGGCGATCTGGTCCGCTCTCATCGAGATCGAGGACGGCGAGCGCAGACCGTTGACCCGTACCGGGGATGAGCTGGCCGCAGACATCGCCCGCAGCGACCTGCTCCGCAACAGCTCCAACTACCCGGCGATGGCCCGGTTGCTTCCTGGTCTGCTGCTGGAGGCCGCCGCGGTTGGGGGGACCGTGCTCGCGCGGGTGGCGTACCAGGCTTCGACGTGCCTGCGGCATCTTGGATACCGGCACCTGGCGCTCAACGCCGCCCGGGTCGCGGTGGCCGCCGCCGAGGACGTCGAGGAGCCGGCGTGGCTGGGGGCATCCCGCTTTGCGTACGCGCAGAGCCTGCCGATCGAGGCCGCGCCACTGGCAGCCAGGGCCGCCGACCGGTCACTGGCTGAGCTTCAGGCCGCCGCCGCAGACGAGCGGGTGCGGCAGATGCTCGGTCAGCTGCACCTTGCGGCCGCGCTGACCTCGACGGTGAGCGGTCGACCCGATGTCGCCCGCGACCATCTCTCCGAGGCGGCCCGTGAGGCGGCGACCCTCGGGGATCCGCCGGACGGTGCCGGGTTCAACGGCTGCGGGTTCGGGCCGACGAACGTGGGGCTCTGGGAGATGGCTATCGCGGCGGAGCTGGGTGAGTCGGGCCGGGTGATCGAGCTGTCCCGGACGGTGCGGCCGCAGGTGCTCGCGGCATCGAATCGCCAGATGTCGTACTGGCTCGACCTCGGTCGTGCGTTGGCCGAGTCCGAACGCAGGGACGCTGAAGCGCTCGCCGCGTTCGTGCGGGCGGAGCAGGCCGCGCCGGTGCCGTTCGCGCTGAACCCCCTTGCTCAGGACGCCGTCGTTGCGATGGCGCAGCGGGCGAAGCGGCGAGCCGTCCCGAACGAACTACGGTTGCTGGCCGGCCGGTTGGGCATCAACCTGGCGTCATAACCAGCGGTAATTACACCATCACCGACCCTCCCTAGTGTCCGGTTCGGGTGAGGCACTCGCCTCCCTTGGCCGGGTGCGGCGGAGCCACGTTCTCTCACAGGCTGACCGTTGCGCCCCTACCAGCGGAGGTAGGGATGGGCGGTCGGAACGACGCCGCCAGGCAGAGCGTGGGCGAGCAGATCCAGGCGGCTGAGCGGGAGGCGGCGAAGCGGCGGCTCCTCGCCCTGGCTGAGGCGGAGCGGCTACCGGTCGAGGAGATCAAGCGGGCGGTGCCGGACCGGCGGTGGCGCCGCTCCACCAGCAGCGCCAGGTGTGATGACCTTCCGGCTTCACGCATCCGACGGGTCGCGTACGAGGAGTACCTGCTCGTCGTTGCGCTGACCCTCGCCCGGCGCCACCGGCCGGTCTGGTCCTGGCGGAAGTGGCGGCGGGTCTGTCGCTGCGGAGCCGACCTGCCCTGCCGCGCCCGCCACCGGATTCCAATCAGCCGTGGCCACTGGCCGCAGGGGGAGACCAGGTGAGCGACGACCAGGAGCAGGTGATCCTCGCCGTGCACGTCCGTGGGCTCGGCGGAATGTGCGTCGGCTGCCGCGCGTGGTGGTCGCGGCTGACTCCGTACCCGTGCTGGCAGGTGGAGTGGGCGACCAGCCGGCAGGCCCGGACGATCACCGCCCGGTTCCTGGGTGGTGTTGGGTGACCACCCACGGCCCGGTCATGCCGATCTGGAGCTGTGGTGGCTGCGACCTGCCCTGGCCGTGCCCGACGCGGAAGCAGGAGCTGCGGGCGGAGTATGTGGATGCTCCGGTGTCGCTGACCCTCTACCTCGGCTCCCACCTTGTCCAGGCCACCGAGGACATGCCCTGCACGCCGGCCGGCGTGTTGCACCGACGCTTTCTCGGCTGGACCAGGGAGGCCGAGCGGTCGAAGCCAGCAGTAGAGCAGGGGCGTGCAGAAACCGTGCCAGCCAATCCCGACTGGAACGAGCCTCCACAGACCCGATGAAGTGCCCGGCGGCACCACCGCGCCATACTGTGACCTGGGTAACTGTCGTTCATTGGGCGCGGTCCGTAGGCGGCCACGCCGCGCAATGGATCCTTGACTTCAGCCCCGGCGCCCTCAGGCCATCGGGGCCCTCGAGAACCTGGCTGCGGTGGGCCTGATCCTGCCCGCCGAACTCGACATCGCGCCGGTTCTGGTGCCCGTCACTGCTACCTGGGTGGCGTTGCTGTTCGTCGGCGTGGGCCTCCGGCCGCCTCTGCCCGGGGCGGCCCGGTCAATCATCCCGAAAACTTTTCCGCCTCTTTCAGCGCCGCCTTGTACTCCTTGTCGGCGGCAGTCAGTTTGACCTGAAGGTTGAGCATGGCGTCTCGGTGCTCGTCGGCATTTCTGCCGGGACCTACCTCGTTCAACAACGCCCTCACTGATGGCGTGTTCATCGCTGGAGTGTATGGATTATCGGGATTCAACAGATGCTCAACATGGTTCAGCGCCATCGTGATCGTGCTCACCTTTTCGAGAGTCTGTAGAAGTCTCTCCTGCACTTTCCGTTCCTCGGGGCTGACAGTTTTAACCTGTGGATCCGAGTCCATGACCACTCATCCTTACCGTGAGGACTGTTCGCAGGCCAAGCGGTGGGGTTATCGCCTCATCCTAGAGTTTTCTCATCTGGTCCACGTTGCGATTGTGATGATCTCGGGCAGTTGCTCGGTGAACGGAGACCGATCCCTGCGTCCGTACCGCTCGACGACAGCTAACCCCGCCTCGGACAGGAACGCGTCGAGCGCCTCGACGTCGACGAACCGGAAGCTGCTCGGGCACAGCACCTCCCGCTCCCACCTGGGGCTGGTGAACTTGCCGACCACCTTGACGATCCCGCCGTCCAGCAGCTGTGGGTCGGTGTTCGCGGCGAATGACGGTGATTGTGCACGCTGGTGCGATGGAGGTCGTACCGGGGGTCGTTCAACTCACCACCACAGCCCGCCCGGTGAGCCCGTCGCCATCGTCCTCAATGCGTCGGCTGACGCAAGGCGGGCGCTGGCCGTCAGCTTGCGAGGGCGATGTCCGCCAGATCACCGAATTCTTACAGCATCGCCACTGGCACCATCTGCAGGGCGTCGACGCCGTCGAGTTTGTCAAGAGTGGGCAGGTCGGGTGCCTTTTCCTTCAGCGTAAACTGAAACCGCACGGACGCGCGGGCCATGTGCGGTTCGAGCAGCGTGGCCAGCTCGCCCTTGCCCCGGCATTGTTTGCGTAGGCGCTCGTACGCGGCGTCGCTGCCTTCGACCGTAACCGACTCGGTGCCCGGCAACGCGCGGACAGCCTTTTCTGCGGCGGCTCGCTCCACGTCTGTCACCGTTGGCTGCAGCCGGAGGATCACCCCCATCCGCGACGGCAGGGGCTTGCTCTCCGCGATCTTGAGTGCAGCCCACTCGACGCCATCGGCCGTACCCATCACGAGAGAGACCGCCTCGGCCACCGAGACGTCGGTGACGGTCGCGCGGAACGACTCCGGCAGATACTCCGGCTTCACCTTCGCCAGCAGGTCCGGGGCGTCCTTCAACAGTTCCTTCTGGCGCTCGTACGCTTGCTTGCGGGTTTCAAAGGCGACGCCCTCGACGCTCGGCATCGACCGCAGCCGCTGTTCCGCCGCGCGCTTCTGCTCGGCCGTCACGTCCTTGTCGAGCAGCACGGTCAACGTCAACGTGGTGTGCCCACTCTCCTTCGGCTCCGAGGTGCAGGCGGACAGGGCCACCAAAAGCACGAGAACCAATACCGGCCCGATACGACGCATGAGGCCAGATCGTATAGGTGATCGCGGACATCCGGCCGCCACCGCCAACGTGAACTGACGTGACCGTACGCGAGCGGTGCCCCGCAACCCTGGGGCACCGCTCGCGGGTTTCAGCCTTACACCGCCGTAGGCGCCGGCTCGGTCTCCGGCGCCAGCAGCGGCAGGTAGCTCTCGGGGCGCCAGCCGGCGATCACCTTGGTGAACAGTCCCGCGCCGAGCCGCCGGTAGAACCGCTGCGCCGCGGCGTTGTCCGGCTTGACCTCCCAGCGGATGACGAGCCCGTCGTCGGCCGCGGTACGGGCCAGCGCGAGCATCAGCGTCCGCCCCACGCCGGCGTCCCGGGCGGACGCCCGGACCCAGAGGTCGTCCAGCGCGAGGATGTCGCGCCCGGACCACAGGTGAAGGCGGCGGAGCGCGGTGACGTAGCCGAGCGGCTCCCCGGCCCGCTCGGCGAGCAGGACGATGACGTCGCTGCGGCCGAGCAGGCTGCGCCACCCGTCCACGGTGACGGTGACGTGCACGGCGTCGCCCTCGTGGGCGGCGATCTCCCGGACCAGGGTGTCGACGGTGCCGGCGTCGGCCGGGCCGGCCGGCCGGATGGTAACGGTGTCAGTCATGGTCTACTCCTTACAGGACGGGTGGCGCCGGCGGGAGGCCGGCACCACCCGGGGGTGACGGGTCAGGGCGTGCCGATGGCGGCGAGGACGTCCAGCCGGGCGGCGCGGCGGGCGGGCAGCAGACCGGCGAGCAGACCGGCGACGAGGGCGACGGCCAGCACGACCAGCAGCCGGCCGGCCGGCACCGACAGCACGGTCGGGGCGTCCCGGCCCAGCGCCCGGACGGTGGCGGCGGCGAAGCCGACCCCCAGCACGATCCCCAGGACGCTGGCCAGCGCGGCCACCAGGACCGCCTCGGCCCGGATCATCCAGCCCAGCTGCCGGCGGGTCATCCCCACCGCCCGGAGCAGGCCGATCTCGGCGGTGCGCTCGGTGATCGACAGGGCAAGGGTGTTGGTGATGCCCAGCAGGGCGATCAGCACGGCCAGCATCAGCAGCACCGTCACCAGGCCGAGCACCTGGTCGATCATCATGGTCCGGCCGGCGACCGCGGCGGCCTGGTCGCGAAGCTGCGCGGTCGGAGTGTCGGCCAGGGCCGTGTTGACCGCCCGCTCCAGGGCGGCCCGGTCCGTACCGTCCGCGGTCCGGATCAACACGCTCGCGTCCATCTCCTCGCTGTAGAGCCGGGCGAAGGTGTCCAGCGAGATGATGTAGTCGGTGGACAGCGCCCGGGCGTCGCCGTCGCGCAGCAGGCCGACGACGGGAAGCTTGCAGGTGCCCGTCCGGGAGAACGTCATGGCCAGCTCGTCGCCGACGCCCAGGCCACGGTCGCGGGCCACGTGCTCGGCCAGCACGACCCCTCCGCCGGCCACCGCCTGCAGGTTGCCGGCGGTGAAGTGCAGGGACGTCACGCGGGGCAGCGTCGCCGGGTCCACGGCGGTGAGTGCCTGGGTAGCCGCCCCGTCCCGCCAGTGGCCGTAGTGCAGCCGGGACGCGACCGCGACCTCGGGCAGCCGGCTGACCCGGTCGTACACGGCGGGGGAGAGGCCACCGAGCATCTCGTTGCGGGCGCTCTCCACGAGGTGGTCGGCGGTGATCACCTCGGCGTAGGACTGCCGGACCGAGCTCTTGACCGAGGTGCCGAGGACGGCCATGAAGCTGATCAGGGCAAGGCCGAGGGCCAGCGCCAGGGCGGTCGCCGCGGTCCGTCGAGGGGTGCGGGCCGCCGAGTCGGTGGCCAGCCGTCCGGTCACGCCGACGGTGGCCAGCGGCCGGCCGACGAGGCGTACCAGGGCGGGGGTGATCGCCGGCCCGAGCAGCGCGAGGCCGCCGACGGCACCCAGCGCGGCAGCGCCGAGCAGCGGGACCGGAGCGTCCGCGGCGAGCACCGCCGCGGCCGCGGCCAGACCCGCGGCGGCGGCCAGCGCGCCGGCGACCACCCGGATCCGTCCGGTGCGGGCGGCGGACGCCTGGCGCAGCGCCGCCACCGGCGCCACCGCGGCCGCGCGCCGGGCCGGCCCGACCGCCGAGCCGACGGTGACCAGGACGCCGACGGCGAAGGCCACCAGCACGGTACGGCCGGTCAGCACCAGCCCGCCCTCCGGCAGCGGTAGGCCGAACGCCCCAGCCAGGTTCCGGATGCCGGTGGCGGCGGCGACGCCCAGGACGAGGCCGGCCGCCGAGGCGGTGAGCCCGACCAGCAGCGCCTCGCCGAGCACCGAGCGCAGCACCTGCCCGCCCGTCGCGCCGGCGGCCCGGAGCAGGGCGAGCTCCCGGGTCCGCTGGGTGACGACGATGGAGAAGGTGTTGGCGATCAGGAACGCGCCGACCAGCAGGGCGGCGCCGGCCAGGGCGAGCAGCACCAGCTGGAGCCAGCTCAGCTGGTCGCGGGCGGCCGCCGCGCCGGCCGCCGCGATGTCCCGGCTCGCGGCGACCTCGTAGTCGGCGCCGACGGCGGCGGTGATCCGGCCGCGCAGTTCCTCGGGGGCGACACCGGGTGCGGCGACGACCGCCACCTCGGAGATGCTGGAGCCGAGCTGGAGCAGGCGCTGCGCCGACGGGAGGGTCACCAGGGCGACCGTGCTGTTCGGCAGACCACCCCGGTCACCGAACCCGGCCAGTCCGACCACCCGGAGCCGGGCGCTGTCGGTCGCCCGGACGGTGACGGTGTCGCCGAGCCGGACGTGTTGACCGCGCGCGGTGTCCTCGTCGAGGACCACCTCGTCGTCGGCGGCCGGGGGCCGGCCGCTGCGGATCGTGAACGAGCCCACCGGGCCGGGCGCCCAGGAGGCCAGCAGGGAGGCGCCGCTCGGCACGACGGCCTTGCCGTCCACCTCCAGCAGGCCCTGGCCGCGGACCAGCGGCCGGGCGTCGGCCACCCCGGACACCGCGGCGATCCGCGCCGACAGGTCGGCCGGCAGCGGGTCCCGGGCGACCTCGACGCCCATCGCGGAGTCGAAGGCGACGGCGTCCCGCACGGTGAGGTCGACGCCCGCGGTCGCGGTGCGGAACTGGTCGTCCAGCAGCCGGCCGGAGGTGTCGGTGAGGACCAGGCCGCCGGTGGCGAAGGTGACGCCGAGGACGACCGCGAGCAGGGTCAGCGCCAGCCGGGCACGGCGGGCGAGGGTGGTACGCAGGGTCAGGTGCCACATGTCAGTTCGCTCCGGTGGCTGCGGGCGCGGTCAGCCGCGCCATGCGGGACAGGATGGCCGGGGCGGTCGGCTCGTCGAGTTCGCCGTCGATCCGGCCGTCGGCGAGGAACACCACCCGATCGGCGTACGCGGCGGCGTGCGGGTCGTGGGTGACCATCACGATGGACTGTCCGAGGTCGTCGACGGCCCGCCGCAGGAAGCCGAGCAGCGCCTCGGCCGCCTGCGAGTCGAGGTTGCCGGTCGGCTCGTCGGCGAAGACGATCTCGGGACGGGTGATCAGGGCTCGGGCCACCGCGACCCGCTGCTGCTGCCCGCCGGAGAGTTCGGCCGGTCGGTGCCGCAACCGGTCCGCCAGACCAAGGGTGGCGACCAGGTGGGACAGTAGCTCGGGGTCGGGTCGGCGACCGGCCAGGGTGAGCGGCAGGACGATGTTCTCCCGCGCGGTCAGGGTCGGCACCAGGTTGAAGGCCTGGAAGACGAAGCCGATCCGGTCCCGGCGCAGCAGGGTGCGCTGCCGCTCGCTCAGCTGGCCGAGGTCCGTCCCGCCGAGCAGGATCTGCCCGGCGTCGACGGTGTCCAGGCCGGCCAGTGCGTGCATGAGCGTCGACTTGCCGGAACCGGACGGACCCATGATCGCGGTGAACCGGCCGGCCGGGATGGACACCGTGGCGCCATCCAGGGCGCGGACGGCGGCGTCGCCGCGACCGTAGGTCCGCACGACGTCCCGGGCCTGCACGGCGACCGTGGTCGGAGTCGAGTGGGTCGGCTTCAGGGCGGTGCTGGTGGTCATCAGGGATCTCCTGGGAGGTGAGTCGGGGAGGCGGGATCAGCGGGCGGTCCGGCGGTGCCGCCCGGAGCGGGTCGCCCGCACGGTGGCGGCGTGCCGGTCCCGGCGCAGCCGGCGTACCAGCTCGGCGCGCTCCATCTCGATCAGCTCGGCGGTGAGCAGGTGGTTCATGTCGACTCCTCGGTCAGTACGGATCTGTGACACGAGGAGATTCGCCGGCCGTGCTGTCCGGATGCTGGCCGTCGGGCCGGCCGGACCGGACAGCGGATGGACAGCGCGCCGCCAGCGGAACCGGCCAGGCTGGCGGGCATGGTGGAACGGAACGACCCGACGGCACGCGCCGCGGAATCGACGCGGGTGGTGACGGTGGCCCTGCCGCCCGGGATCTGCCGGCGGTGCGTACGCACGGTCAGCCGGCGGGTGAGCGACCTGCCCGGGGTGGTGTCGCTGGAGTTCGACGCCGACGCCGGTGTGCTGCGCGTGGGCGGGGAGGTGGATCCGGCCGTGCTGCGTCGGGCTGGCCTGGCGGTCTGTCCGGCCGGCCCGACGTGCCGCCGCCTCGGTTAGCGCCCGGCCGCCTCCAGGCCCGCCGCCGCCTGCCGGGCCGCATCGGCCTCCTGCCCCCGGCCGGCGGCGGCCGCCGCGTCGGCGGCCAGCGCCCAGAGCCGGCGCCGGGCCCACGGGAACTCCCGCTCCTCCAGCAGCTCCACGGCCCGGCGGCACTCGTCCGCCGCGGTGACCGCGTCGCCGTCGGCGTACGCGATCCGGGCCCGGCCCCACGCCGACCAGGCCTGGCAGCGCGGGTTGCCGCTGCGGCGGGCGGTGGCGTCCGCCTCGGCGAGCATCGCCGGCACGCCCTCGACCTCACCCCGATCCAGCCGGGTGTGCGCGAGCTGTACGAGGGTGAAGGCCAGCGCGTGCGGGGAGGGGTTGCGCCGGGCCTCGCCCGCCGCCTCCTCCAGGGTGGCGATCGCCTCGTCGGGCCGGCCGGCTTCGCGCAGCGCGATGCCGAGGTGGGCCAGGATCGCGGCCGGCATGAGGCGGTCCCCGGCCTGTCGGGTGTGGTCGAGGCTGCGCCGCCACTGCTCGGCGGACCGTGGGAAGGCCCCCGTGCGCAGGTCCAGCAGGGCTTCGACGTAGCAGACCGTCCCGTTCCACCAGGGGTCGTCGGTGTCGCCCATCTCGCGGCCGGCCTGGGCGATCATCGCCCGGTACCGGTCCGCGTCGCCGTCGTACTGGCCCTCCCAGGCGACGATGAGCCGCGAGATCGCGGTGTTGACCGGGTCGCCCAGGCGTTCGAACTCCTGCAGGCTCTCCCGCCCGGCGGCCCGGGTCTGTGCCGTGGGGTAGTAGACGCCGAGCTGGCCGATCCGCTGCAGGGCGGCGGCCCGTGCGGCCGGTGCGACCCCGCCGGCGGCGAGTAGTGCGGTCAGTGCGCGGATCCCCTCGTAACGGGGCCCGTAGTTCCAGAACCTGAAGAGGGCGTCCGAGAGCCGCAGGCCCGCGTCGACCCCGTCCGCCCGTTCCAGGCACCGGTCGACGGCGGCGCGGAAGTTGTCGTGCTCCTCCGTCATGCGGTCCCAGGCGCCCGCCTCGGACAGCACATGCGGGCCGTACCGCTCGGCGAGCTCCGTGAAGTGGGCGAGGTGCCGGTCACGGGCCGTCTCCGACTCACCGGCCTCGGCGAGCCGGGCGGCGGCGTACTCCCGGATCGTGACCAGCAGCCGGAACCGCCCGGTGGTCGGGTCCGGCACCACGAGCGAGCGGTCGACCAGGCGGAAGAGCAGGTCGAGGACCTCGTCCGCGGCCAGGCCGTCGAACGCGCAGACCTGCTCGGTGGCGGCCAGGTCCCAGCCACCCCGGAACACCGCCAGCCGGCGCAGCAGCCGCCGCTCGGCCTCGGACAGCAGGTCGTGGCTCCAGTCGAGGGTGGCCCGCAGCGTCCGGTGCCGGGCCTCACTGGTCCGCGTCCCGGCCGTCAGCAGCGCGAAGCGGTCGTGCAGCCGGGCCGCGATCTCCACCGGCGGCAACGCCTTCACCCGCGCGGCCGCCAGCTCGATGGCCAGCGGCATGCCGTCGAGCTGGCGGCAGATGTCCGCCACCACCGGCGCGGTCGCCCCGTCGAGGACGAACCCGGGGCGTACCGCCCGCGCGCGATCGACGAACAGGGCCACCGCCGGGCTGTCGCCGAGTCGCGCGACATCGGCCACCCCCTCGGGTACGCCGAGTGGCGCCACCGCGAGCTGGGTCTCACCGGGCACGGCCAGCGCCTCCCGGCTGGTGGTCAGCACGGTCAACGCCGGGCAGGCCTCGACGAGCTGCTCGACCAGTTCCGCCGCCTCGTCGATGACGTGCTCGCAGTTGTCGACCACCAGAAGCGCCCGGTCGGCGCCGAGCCAGGCGACCAGCGCCGCGGTCGCGGCCGGCCCCGGGCCGCCGGCGGCCACGCCGAGCTGGCCGGCGACCGCCTCGGGGAGGTCGGTCCCGCTGGGCAGGGCGGCCAGGCGGACCAGGTGCACCCGGTCGGCCAGGGCGTCGTCGACGTGGCGCACCGCCTCCAGGGCGAGGGTCGTCTTGCCGACCCCACCCGGGCCGGTCAGCGTCACCACCCGCGCCTCCCGCAGCCGGTCCAGCACGCGGTGCACGTCGTCCTGGCGGCCGATAACCGAGGAGAGCCGGCGGGGCAGATCGCTACCCTGCGGTGCCCGGGTGGCGGGGGTCCGCGCGGGGGGCACCGGCCCGGCTGGTGCCCGGTCGCCTCGGTCGGCGGGACCAGGTACGGGCGGCGGGGTCCGCATCGCCTCCGCCGGTTGCGCGGCGGTCGCCGTCGGTGGGGAGGGCACCTGCTGCCGCAGGATCGCCTCGGCGAGCGCCTGCAGTTCGGGGGCCGGGTCGATGCCCAGTTCCTCGGCGAGGCGGTGCCGCAGCGCGTGGTACGCGGTGATCGCCTCCGCCTGCCGCCCGGCGCGGTAGAGCGCCAGCATCAGCAGCCGGTGCAGCCGCTCGCGCAGCGGGTGGGCGGCGACCAGGCGTTCCAGGTCGGCGACCACCTCGGCCTGCCGCCCGGCCGCCAGCAGCAGTTCGAGCCGGTCCTCCACCGCGCCCAGTCGTAGTTCCTCCAGGCGGGCCGTCTCGGCCAGGGCCCACCCGGCCTCGCCGACGTCGGCCAGGGCCGGTCCGCGCCACAGCCCGAGCGCCTCGTCGAAGCACGCCAGCGCCGCCGCGGGTCCGTCGCCGGTGGTCGCGGTGCGGGCCCGTTCCAGCAGCCGTTCGAAGCGGTATGCGTCCACCGCCTCCCCAGCGATGGCGAGCTGGTAGCCGGGGGCGCGGGTGACCAGCAGGTCGCCGCCGGCCCCGGCGGTCGCCAGTGCCCGGCGCAGCTTGGACACCCGCAGTTGCAGTGCGTTCGTGGCGTCGGCCGGGGGGCGGTCGCCCCAGAGCGCGTCGGTGAGCGCGTCCGCGGAGACCACCCGCCCGGCGGCGACGACGAGCCGGGCGAGCAGCGCGCGAACCGCCGGGGCGAGCGGTGTGGCGGGCCGGCCGGCCACCTGGAGTTCGACGGTGCCGAGCACGCCGAAGCTCACCGTCGTGGTGGCCCCGCTGTCCCGGTTCATCGCACTCCCGTCCGCGTCGGCCCTGGGGCCCGCTCCGATCGCCGGGTGGCTGCCCGGGCGGGCCCCATGGTATGTCCCGACCAGCCTCGGCCAGCCCCGCCGAACGGGGGAGCTGCCCACCGACCGGGCGGGGTGCGCGTCGTCCGCCCCTCGGAGCCGGTTCAGGCCGGGACGGCCGGCGCCGGTCGGACCGGCGCCGCCAGCCGCCGTTCCTCGGCCAGCCGAGCGGCCAACACCTCGGCGTCCCGGCCGACCCAGCCCAGCACCGCCGAGCCGCGGGCGCGCTGCCACGGCAGGCCGAGAAAGTACAGGCCGGGCCAGTCCGTCACGCCCTCCCGCTGCACGGGCGCGCCGGACGCGTCCAGCACCGGCACCTCCAGCCAGGGATAGTGCGGGCGGAACCCGGTGGCCCAGACCACCGCGTCCACCCGTCGGCGTCCCCCGTCGGCCAGCACCACCTCGTCGCCGTCGGCGTCCACCACCCGCCCGACCCGGTCGACCCGGCGCAGCAGCCCGGCCACGTCAGAGCCGATGACCGGGTTCTGCGCCGCGATCCGGCCGCCCAGCCGGCTCTCGCTGCTGAGCCGCATGGTGCCCAGCCGGGAGAACCACCAGAAGATGTCCCGGCCCAACCAGCGTTGCGGCAGCACCGGGCCGAGCGCCGGCGCGGCGAGCACCACCCGGCGGCCGTGGTCGGCGAGCTCGGCGGCGATCTGCACACCGGTGTTCCCGCCGCCGACGACCAGAACGTCGCGCCCCGGCAGCCGGTCGGGGTTGCGGTACCGGCTGCTGTGCAGCTGCGCGACCCGTGGTGCGAGCTTGCGGGCCACGTCCGGAACCCGCGGCGTGTGGAAGGCGCCGGCGGCGATCACCACTCGCCGGGCGTGCCGCGTTCCGGTCGAGGTGTCGACCGTGAAGCCACCCGCGGCGGCGGGGCGGACCGCGGTGACCCGGCAGTCGAGCCGGACCGGCAGGTCGAAATGGGCGGCGTACCGGGCGAGGTAGTCGGCGACCTCGTCCTTGCCGGGGTGGCCGTCGGGGTCGCCGGGGAACGGCAGCCCCGGCAGCCCGTCGAAGCGGCGCGGGGTGAACAGGGTCAGCGAGTCCCAGCGCTGCCGCCAGGCGTCGCCCACCCGGGCGTGCGCGTCGAGGATCTCGAATCCCACCCCGGCGCGCCGCAGATACTGGCCGAGCGCGAGCCCGGCCTGTCCGCCGCCGATGATCACGGTGTCCAGGTCCATCGGTCCGCCTCCCTCGTCACGCTCAGGCGACCTGGTGGCCGGCTTCGCCGATGGCGGCCACGACGGCCTCCCGGTCGGCGTCGCCGTCGACCCGGACGGTACGGGTCGCCAAATCCACCTCCACGGCGCGGACGCCGGCGACGACCCCGACCTCCTCCCGGATTGCCTCGACGCAGCGGCCGCAGCTGATGTTCGGCACGGAGAGCACGAGCTGGTTCACGGTTCACTCCTTCGTCCGGTGAGCCGCCCCGTGGCGGCCCGGCAGCTCGAACCGTGCCGGCCGGTGCTGTCCGCGCCCTGTCGCGTACGCCCGAACGGGCCGACTGGTCGCGGACAGCGGGCGGACAGCGGGGGCCGGGAGCTTGGGCTCACCGGCCGCGACGGCGGGCGGGACCAGCGAGGGCGCCTGCGACGCCCGGTACGAGAGGAGCAGTGCCATGACGACACCGACAGCCGTCTCCGGCACGCTGGAGATCGGCGGGATGACCTGTGCGTCCTGCGTCCGGCGGGTGGAGCGGGCGCTCAGCCGGGTCGACGGCGTCGAGCGGGCCGAGGTCAACCTGGCGACCGAGGTCGCGACCGTCGTCTACGACCCGGCCCGGGTGAGCCCTGCGGCGCTGACCGCGGCGGTCGAGCGCGCCGGGTACACGGCCGTCGTCCACGCCGACGAGCCCCGCCGGCCGGCCGCCGCGCCGGAGTCCCCGGCCCTTGGGGCGCCCGACACCGACGCCGAGCGGGACCGGGCACAGGAGCGGGAGGTGACCCGGCTCAAGCGGATCTGGCAGCTCACCCTGGCCACCGGGCTGGGCATGATGGTGCTGATGTACCTGCCGCTGTCCATCGACGCGATGGACTGGCTGATGCCGGCGCTGCTGGTGGTCGCGACCGTGGTGCAGTTCGGGGCGGGCCGGCCCTTCTACCGGGCTGCCTGGGCGGCGGCCCGGCACGGTGGCGTCAACATGCACACCCTGGTGGCGCTGGGCACCACCGTGGCGTACGCCTACAGCGCCTTCGTCACGCTCTGGCCGGCGGCGGCCGAACGGCTCGGCCTGCCGCTGCACGTCTACTTCGAGATCTCCGTGGTGGTCATCGCGTTGGTGCTGACCGGGCGGTGGATGGAGGCCCGGGCCCGACGGCGGACCGGCGCGGCGATCGGCGCGTTGCTCGGCCTGCGCCCGCGGACCGCCCGGGTGCTGCGCGACGGCGTGGAGCTCGAGGTGCCGGTGGAGTCGGTCGTCGTCGGCGACCTGGTCCGGGTCCGCCCCGGCGAGAAGGTGCCGGTGGACGGAACGGTCACCGAGGGCGCCTCCACCGTGGACGAGAGCATGCTGACCGGCGAGAGCATGCCGGTGTCGAAGTCGGTCGGGGACACCGTGATCGGTTCGACGGTCAACCGGACCGGCTCGGTGGTGCTCCGGGGCACCGCGGTGGGCCAGGACACCACCCTCGCCCAGATCGTCCGGCTGGTCCGCGAGGCCCAGGGGGCCAAGGCGCCGATGCAGCGGCTGGTCGACACGGTCTCCGCCTGGTTCGTTCCGGCAGTGATCGGGCTGGCCCTGCTCACCTTCGCCGTCTGGGCGGTCGCCGGACCCGACGACGGGCGGCTGACCCTGGGCATCGGCACCGCGATCGCGGTGCTCATCATCGCCTGCCCCTGTGCGCTCGGCCTGGCCACCCCGACCGCGATCATGGTCGGCACCGGCAAGGCCGCCGAACTGGGCATCCTCATCTCCGGGGGCGAGGCGCTGGAGCAGGCCCGGCGGGTCACCGCGGTGGTGCTGGACAAGACCGGCACGCTCACCCGGGGCCGTCCCGACGTCACCGTGATCCACGCCGTCGAGGGCATCGACGCCGACCAGCTGCTGGCGTACGCGGCGGCGGCCGAGACGGGTTCGGAGCACCCGCTCGGTGAGGCGATCATCCGGCACGCCCGGGCCCGCGACCTCACCGTCGCGGCGGCGGGCTCCTTCGAGGCGGTGCCGGGGCACGGCGTCGAGGCGCGGGTCGACGGCCGGGGCGTGCTCATCGGCAACCTGGCGCTGATGCGCCGCCACGACGTCGACGTCAGCGCCCTGTCGACGGAGGTCCTCGCCGTCGCCGCCGCCGGTGGCACCCCCGTCCATGTCGCCCTCGACGGCCGGCTCGCCGGCGTGGTGGGCGTGGCCGACACCCTGCGCCCCGAGTCCGTGGAGGCGGTGGCCCAGCTGCGGGCGCTGGGCCTGGAGATGTGGATGCTGACCGGCGACAACCGGGTCACCGCCGAGGTGGTCGCCCGCGAGGTCGGCATCGAGCACGTGATCGCCGACGTCCGGCCCGAGGAGAAGGCCGCCCGGGTCGCCGCCCTGCAGGAGCGGGGCGCGGTGGTGGCGATGGTCGGTGACGGCATCAACGACGCGCCGGCGCTGGCCCGTGCGGACCTGGGCATCGCCATCGGCACCGGCACCGACGTGGCGATCGCCGCCTCCGACATCACCCTGGTCGGCGGGGATCTGCGCGGCATCGTCTCGGCCATCGCGCTGTCCCGGCGTACGGTCACCACGATCAAGCAGGGACTGGGCTGGGCGTTCGGCTACAACGTGCTGCTCATCCCGGTGGCGGCCGGAGTGCTCTACCCGGCCTGGGACATCCTGCTGGACCCGTCGCTGGCCGCCGCCGCGATGGCGATGAGCTCGGTCAGCGTGATCACGAACGCGCTGCGGCTGCGTCGCTTCCGCCGGCCGGAGACCGCCGCCGCACTGCGGCCCCGGCTGGGTGCCCGGATCGGCGAGTGGGCGTACCTGGCCGGGGTGGCCGTGCTCGCGCTCGCCGTGGGCGCCGGCTTCACCGCGCTGAGCCGCACCGACGCCGCCGCACGTGGCATGAACGGGGTGCTGGCCTGGACGCAGGGCACCGGCATGCCGATGCGGCCGGCGATGAGCACCATGATGACCGCGGAGACCGAACCGGTGTCCGCCGAGGACGCCGGGGTCCGGGTCGACCTCCGGATGCCCACCCCGGTGGTGCCCGGCCAACCCGCCACCGTGCGGATCCGGGTCACCGACGCGCAGACCGGCCGGCCGGTCCGGGACGTGGGACGCAGCCACGAGGCGTGGATGCACCTGATCGCCGTCCGCGACGACCTGGCCAGCTTCGCGCACGTCCACCCGCAGCCGACGGGCCGGCCCGGCGAGTTCGACGTGATGCTCACCTTCCCCACCCCCGGCCGGTACATCGTTCACACCGAGTTCCGCCGCAAGGGCGAGCTGACCGACGTGCTGCAGCGGCGGGTCGTGGCGGTCGGCGACCCGGCCGAGGTCATCCACCAGCCGCCGACGGTGTCCGGGCGGCAGCAGGTCGTCGACGGCGTGCGGGTGACCCTGGACGGGACCGCGCGGGTCGGCGGCACCCGCTTCACCCTCCGCTTCGCCGACGCGGCCACGGGCCGGCCGGTGACCGGGCTGCGGCCGTACCTCGCCGCGGCCGGGCACGTGGTGATCATGTCGGCGGCGGGAGACAGCTTCGCCCACGAGCACGCCGAGACCGAGGACGCCGACGGCCGGCCGGTCTTCGCCCTGCCCGGTCAGACCTACGGGCCGGAGCTCGACGTGCATGTCGACTTCCCCCGCCCGGGCCGCTACCGGCTCTGGGGCCAGTTCCGTCTCGCCGACGGCCACGTGATCACCGTTCCGTTCACCGTCGACGCCCGCTGACCTCCCCTCAAAGTAGAAAGGAAAACCCATGCAGATCGCCGTGCTGCTCTTCGACCGGTTCACCGCCCTGGACGCCGTCGGCCCCTACGAGGTGCTCGGCCGGCTCCCCGGCGCCCGTACCGTCTTCGTCGCCGATCGGACCGGCCCGGTCACCACCGACATGGGCAGCCTCGCTCTCGCCGCCACCGCCACCCTGGACGAGGTGACCCGCCCGGACGTGCTGGTCGTCCCCGGCGGCCCCGGGCAGATCGCCCGGATGGCCGACGCCCGGCTCCTCGCCTGGCTGCGTGCGGTGGACGCCACCACCACCTGGACCACCTCGGTCTGCACCGGCTCACTGCTGCTCGCCGCGGCCGGGCTGCTCGACGGCCGCCGGGCCACCTCGCACTGGCTGGCCCTGGACCAACTGCCTGCCTTCGGCGCGCTGCCCACGGCCGAACGGGTCGTCGTGGACGGCAAGTACGTGACCGTGGCCGGGGTCTCCGCCGGCGTCGACATGGCGCTCGCGCTGGCCGGCCGGATCGCCGGGGATACGGTCGCCCAGACGGTCCAGCTCGGCATCGAGTACGACCCCCGGCCGCCGTACTCCGCCGGGTCGCCGCACACCGCCCCGACACCGCTGGTCGCCGCGCTCCGGGCCAACCCCGAGCGGGTGCTGGCCTGAGGGACCTCCGCCCGGGTGGGTGCCGGCAACGTCCGGCGCCCACCCGGGCCGCTCCGGTGACCCCGCGGCGGGGTTCCCGCCCTCCCGGTTCGGCTCGGGTCACGCCCGCCGGTCAGTGCCGCGCCACGTACACGGTGTTCGCGGCCTGCCGGCCCTGCAGCGGGTTCGCGAAGCGGACGACGTGCGCCACCGAGGTCGGAAACACCTCGGTCAGCACCCGCTGGAACGCCGGGTCGGGCGGGTCGTTCGACCACAGCGCGAAGACCCCGTCGCGGTGCAGCAACGCGGCGAGCCGGCGCAGCCCGTCCACGGTGTAGAAGGAGGCGTGGCTGGGGTGCAGCACCTGACGGGGCGAGTGGTCCACGTCGAGCAGCACCGCGTGGAACCGCCGGGCCGGTGACTCCGGGTCGAAGCCGGCGCCGCTGGCGACCGCCGCGAAGAAGTCGGCCCGGACGAACCGGGTACGCGGGTCGGCGGCCAGCCCGGCGGAGAACGGCAGCAGGTCCTGCCGGTGCCAGTCGATCACGTCCTCGATCGCCTCGACCACCAGCAGGGAGCGGACCCGAGAATCCTCCAGCGCGGTCCGCGCGGTGTAGCCGAGCCCGAGACCGCCCACCACCACGTCCAGGTTGTCCCCGGTCAGCGTTGCCAGCCCGAGTCGGGCGAGTTCGATCTCCGCGACCGGGAAGAGGCTGGACATCAGGAACTCGTCGTCGAGCTTCACCTCGTACACGTCGACGTCTAGCGACGGGTCGCGGCGCCGGCGCAGGCTGATTTCGCCGATCGGGGTCTCCCGCCAGGCCAGTTCTTCGAATCGAGCGCCCACGCGGTTGGTCCTCTCCACCGATCCCGTGACTGGATGCTACCGGGGGCTCGCGGCACGGCCCGGCCATCCGCCGGGGCTGCCCCTTTTTCCTCGCCCGGTGCATCGCCCGCGCCACGCCGGGTACGCCCACGACGCTGGAGCCGTCGGGTTCGAGGACGGCGGAGGAAGGAGCCGAGCGTGGCGGACATGCTGGCCGGACGGCTGCACCTGACCGAGCGGGCGCTGCGGATGGAATCGGTGCCGGTGCCCGAGCCGGAACGCGGGCAGGTCCGCATCCGGGTCGCCGCCGCCGGGGTGTGCCTGTCGGACGTGCATCTGATCGACGGCACCCTCACCCCGCTGTACCTGGACGGCGACGTGGTGACCCTCGGCCACGAGGTCGCCGGCACGGTGGACGCGCTCGGCGACGGGGTGAGGGGCTGGCGGCCCGGCCAGCGGGTGCTGCTCCAGGCGGGGGAGCGGGACCGCTTCGGTCTCGTGCTCACCCGCGGCGTCGACTACGACGGCGGTTGGGCCGAGTACGCCCTGGCCCGCGAGGACACCCTGGTCCCCGTCCCGGACCTGCTTCCGTTCGAGCAGGCCTGCATCATCCCGGACGCGGTCTCCACGCCCTGGGCGGCGGTGACCGACACCGGTCGGGTGCGGCCGGCGGAGGCCGTCGCGGTGTGGGGAGTCGGTGGCCTCGGTGCGCACGCGGTGCAGTTGCTGCTGCTGGTCGGCGCGGCCCCGGTGATCGCCGTGGACCCGCTGCCGGCGGCCCGGGACCGGGCGATCGCCCTCGGCGCGGACGTGGCCCTCGACCCGAAGGGCGACGGCTTCAAGGACGCCGTGCTGGAGCTGGTCGGCACCCGGGGACTCGACGTGGCTTTCGACTTCGCCGGCGTCCCCGCGGTCCGCGAGCAGGCCATGACCGTGCTCGGCCGGCACGGCCGGCTGGTGCTCGCCGGTATCGCCAACCAGCCGATCAGCATCCCGTCGGACAGCCGGTTCACCTACAACCGGCAGGCGGTGCTCGGCCACTACGGCTCCGAGGCGGAACACGTCGGGCAGTTGGTGACGCTCACCGGGTTGGGCCGGCTCGACCTGTCCGCGTCGGTCAGCGACGTGCTGGCGCTGGCCGAGGCGCCGGAGGCGGTGCGCCGGGCGCGCGACAAGCAGGGCAACCCCATCCGCCTGATCCTGCGCCCGTGAACCCGGGGCGCCGGGGCTGTTCCGCGCGCCGTCGGGACGAGGGCGGATCAGGCGACGGGCCGGGTCGCCACGACGACCGTGTCGAGGGCGTCGACGCTCCCGCCGTCGCCGGTGGGCACCGGGCGGCGGGCGGTCTCGGCGCGCTGGATGCGCAGCCCGGCGAGCCCGTCGACCACCGCCTCCGGGGTGAGCAGGACCGTCGGGTCCTGCGGGCCGCCGGTGCCGCCGGTGAGGTTGGCCCGGTCGTGCCCCACGACGACCAGGGTGCCGCCGGGGCGCAGTGCCTGCCGCGCCGAGTCGAGCACGCGCGCCAGGGCCTCGGCGGGCAGGTGCAGGTAGCTGATCAGGACCAGGTCGTAGCTGCCGGGCAGCGGCTGGTATGCGATCACGTCCGCGACCAGCCACTCGACCGGTACGCCCCGGCGGGCGGCCAGCTCGCGGCCCCGCTCGACGGCCACCGGCGAGAAGTCCACCGCGGTGACCTGCCAGCCGTTGCCGGCCAACCAGAGCGCGTTGCGGCCCTCGCCGGCAGCCAGGTCCAGCGCGCTGCCCGGGGTGAGCCCGCCGACCGCCTCGACGACGAAGCGGTTCGGCTCAGCGCTCCACACCAGATCCGGCGTGCTGGCGTACCGGGCGTCCCATGCGCTGCTGTCCACTGTCTCTCTCCCTCCGGCGGCTGCGCGCCGCCATCGTGACCGTACCGGCCAGTGCCAGCGCTCCCAGCACGGCCAGCCCAATGCCCATGTCGGGCGGAAGTTGCTGGGCGAGCACGAAGACGCCCATCACCACCACGAACCAGCCGAACGCCTTGCGCAGCAGGTCGGCCGGGATTCGTCCGGCGAGTCGCCCGCCGATGAAGCTGCCGACCACGGCGGCCGCGGTGACCGCGAGCGCCAGTTCCCAGTCGATGTGCACGCTGGAGAGGTAGCCGGCCAGGCCGGCGAAGGACTTCATCGCGATGACCACCAGCGAGGTGCCGACCGCCACCGGCATCGGCAGCCCGCCGAGCAGGGCCAGCGCGGGCACCACCAGGAAGCCGCCACCGGCGCCGACCAGGCCGGTGACCAGCCCGACCACGATGCCGTCGAGAATGACCCGGAGCACCGGCAGTTCGTGCGGCACCGGCCGGCCCGCGGCGGCGCGCCGTCCCCGGATCATCGCGATCGCGGTGGCCAGCATCATCACCGCGAAGCCGGTGAGCAGGAACGCCGCCGGGATGAAGGCGGCCAGCCGGCCGCCCGCGTAGGCGCCGGTCATCCCGGCGAGGCCGAAGATCAGCCCGGTACGCCAGCGAACCCGGCCCGCCCGGACGTGCGGCAGCACCCCGACGGCGCTGGTGGCGCCGACGACGAGCAGCGAGGTGGCGATCGCCTCCTTGGTCGGCAGGCCGGCCACGTAGACCAGCAGCGGCACGGCGAGGATCGAGCCGCCGCCGCCGAGCAGGCCGAGGCTGACCCCGATCAGCACGGCCAGCCCGACGGTCAGCAGCAGGGCGACGCTCATGCCCGCCCGCCGGGCGAACGCAGCTGGCCGACGATCGTGTCCAGGTCGCAGCTGGCGCCGCGGTTGTAGGGCAGCCTGCTGAGCAGCATGCCCATCGCGCAGGTGTTGGTGACGGCGGCGAAGGTGAGGCCCGCGCCGATGAACCCGGCGATCCACTTCAGACCCGGTGCGAACACCGAGGCCAGGACGCTGACCAGCACGATCGAGCCGGCGACGAGCCGGACCTGACGCTCCAGGTCCCAGCGCCGCCTGCCCTGCCTGATCGGTGCGTTGGTCGCCTGCCAGGCGAGCATGCCCCCGGTGAGGACCCTGAGGTTCGGCAGGCCGACCCCGGCGAGGGCCTGTTCGGCCTGGGTGGCGCGAGCGCCGGAACGGCAGATCAGGACCACGTCCTCGTCGAGGTGGTTACGCAGTTCCTCGCGGTGTTCCTTGAGCAGGTCGAGGGGGACGTTGTAGGAGCCGGGGATGTGGACGGTCTCGAACTCGGCCGGGGTGCGTACGTCGAGCAGGCGGGGGGACCGTCCGGAGTCGATCAGCTCGCGCAGGGTGGCGGCGTCCAGGGTGGCTGCGCGGGTGGGCTCGGAAGTGCTCATCTCTCCTCGTTCAGGGACAAACCGTCGTGGTTGACGGCAGGATGGGACGCCGGCCGGCGCCACGTCGCGCCGGCCGGACTCGGGTACGGGTCAGGCGTTGTCGGCCATGGCGACGCCCGCCGCCTCGGCCCGGTCGAACGTGTCGTCGATGACGACGACCTCGCGGCCGGCGTTGGCCAGCAGCGACGCTGCGGCGGTGGCGCGGTAGCCGGAGCCGCAGTGCACCCAGACGACGCCGGGCGGTACGTCGGCGAGCCGCCTGGGCAGGTCGGGCAGCGGGATGTGCACGGCTCCGTCGAGGTGGCCGGCGCGCCACTCGTAGGTCATCCGCACGTCGAGCACCACGTCCGGCACGGGCAGTCCGGCGGGGACGTCGCCGGCGCGGGCCGCGGCCAGGGCCGGGAAGTCGGCCATCCGCAGCGCGCGGAGCTGGCTGGGCTCGGCTGCCCACTGCTCGGCCGTGCCGGTGGCCTGCGCGGCGGGCCGGTCGATGCCGATCCGGACCAGCTCGCGCTGGGCGTCGGCGACCTGCTCCGGCGTCTCCGCGAGGAGGGTGACCGGTGCGCCCCAGTCGATCAGCCAGCCGAGCCAGGTGGACATCGGCCCGTCCAGCCCGAGGCCGACCGTGCCGGCCAGATGCGACGCCGCGTACGCCTTGCGGTGCCGCAGGTCCACCACCCACTGGCCGGCGGCGATCCGCTCGCGCAACTGCGCCGCGTCGGCCCGGGTGACCGGGGTGAGGTCGACCCGGGCGGGGCCGGCGGTGTTCGCCACCCCCATGTGGGCGTAGTACGCCGGGTAGGCGTCGAGACCGGCGAGGGTCTCGGTGACGAACTGGTCCGCGGCCAGCCGCAGCACCGGGTTCGCCTGCTTCTCCCGCCCGAGCGTCGAGTCGGAGGCGTCGGCCTGGCCGGCCGAGCAGAAGCTGCCGAAGCCGTGTGTGGGCCACACCTGGGCGCCGTCGGGCAGCAGGTCGGTCAGCCGCTTCGCCGAGGCGTGCTGGTGGTGGGCCAGCTCGTGGGCGTGCTCCTGACCGAGCAGGTCGGTGCGTCCGGTGGTGCCGAACAGCAGCGAGCCGCCGGTGAACACCCCGATCGGCTGCCAGCCGCCGTCGGTGGCCTCGTCGAGGACGTACGACAGGTGGTGGAAGGTGTGGCCCGGGGTGGCGACCACCCGCAGGCGCAACGTGTCGGAGACCGGCACCACGTCGCCGTCGGTGACCGGCTGCCGGTCGAAGCCGACCGTGTCGGCCGCGGCCACCAGGTACCGGGCGCCGGTGATCCGGGCCAGTTCGAGGCCACCGGACACGTAGTCGTTGTGGACGTGCGTCTCCACGACGTGGGTGATCCGCACCCCCTTCGCCCCGGCGAGGTACAGCATGCGGTCGATGTCCCGCTGCGGGTCGACGACGATGCCCACCCGCCCGTCCGAGGCCAGGTAGCTGCGGTCGCCGAGCGAGGACGTGGCGATGACGGACACCTCGACTGCCATGTGCTGTTCTCCTTTCATTCCCTACATACCCCCCGGGGTATGCAGGGGGCAGACTTCCGCCCGCGTGCAGGCGACTTACCCGCCCCCGCCGCGATCAGGCGGTGGGGGCGGTGAATTTCTGGATCAGGCCAGGGCGAGGAAGAGCTTCTCCAGCTCCTCCTCGGTCATCTCGGGCTCCTCGCCGCGGTCGCGGGCGGCGCCGCAGTGCCGCATCCCGGAAGCGATGATCTTGAAGCCGGCCCGGTCGATCGCCTTGGACACGGCGGCGAGCTGGGTCAGCGCCGCCCGGCAGTCCTCGCCGTTCTCCATCATCTCGATGACGGCGTTGAGCTGACCCCGGGCCCGCTTGAGCCGGGTCAGCGCCTCGCTGGTCATGTCAGGTCGAAGCTTCATCGCACTACCTCCCGCCACTCAACATACCCCAGGGGGTACTGCCTCCGCCATCGGATACCCCCCTGGGTATTCTGAACCGCGCCGCTTCTCGGTGGATTCCCGCTGTGACCCGGCGTCGGGTGTCGCCGAGTCGTCGGAATATACCCCCGGGGGTATGCGCTACTGTGAGTGCATCGCCGGTCATCGCTGAGAAGGAGTTCGGCACATGTTGTTCACCCAGTACTACCTGGACTGCCTGTCCCAGGCGTCGTACCTGATCGGTGACGAGGCCACCGGGCGGGCGGTGCTCGTCGACCCCCGGCGCGACATCGACGAGTACCTGGCCGACGCGCGAGCGCACGGCCTGACCATCGAAGGGGTGATCAACACCCACTTCCACGCCGACTTCCTCGCCGGTCACCTGGAGGTCGCGGCGGCCACCGGCGCCTGGATCGGCTACGGGCGGCGCGCCGAGACGGAGTACCCGAGCCGCAAGCTCGCCGACGGCGAGCGGGTCAGCCTCGGTGACGTCACCGTCGAGATCATGGAGACCCCGGGCCACACCCCGGAGTCCGTCAGCATCCTGGTCTACGAGCACGCCGACGACGCGGTGCCCTACGGGGTGCTGACCGGTGACGCCCTCTTCATCGGTGACGTGGGCCGCCCCGACCTGCTCGCCTCGCTCGGCGTGACCGCCGACGAACTGGGCCGGATGCTCTACGACAGCGTCCAGCGCAAGCTCATGGGCCTGCCCGACGAGGTGCGCGTCTTCCCCGCCCACGGCGCCGGCTCGGCCTGCGGCAAGAACCTCTCCACCCAGCGGCAGTCCACCATCGGCGAGCAGCGTCGCACCAACTACGCCTGCACCCCGATGAGCCAGGAACAGTTCCTCGCCCTGGTGACCGGCGGCCAGCCCGCCGCGCCCGGCTACTTCGCCTTCGACGCGGTGCTCAACCGCAAGGCCCGCGAGCTGTTCGACCACAGCCGGGCCCCGCGTCCGCTCGACGCCGCCGAGTTCGCCCGGGCCCGCGACGAGGGCGCGGTGGTGGTGGACGCCCGGGATCCGCAGGAGTTCGCGGCCGGCCACCTGCGCGGCGCGATCAACATTCCGGCCGACGGCCGGTTCGCCGAGACCGCCGGCAGCGTGGTCACCCCGGACCGCAGGGTGCTCGTGGTGGCGCCGCAGGACCGCGAGGAGGAGATCGTCGTACGGCTCGCCCGGATCGGCTTCGACCGGGTGGTCGGCTACCTGCGCGAGCCGGAGGCGGCCCTGGTCGAGCTGGCCGCCGACCTGACCCGGGCCAGCCGGCTCACCGCCACCGAACTTCGCGCGGCGCGGGACTCGGCCGTACCGCCGGTGGTGCTCGACGTGCGCAACGCCGGTGAGCGCGAGCAGGGCACCGTCGAGGGGTCCCGGCACACCCCGCTGGCCGAGCTGACCCGGCGTCTCGACGAGGTGCCGACGGACCGGCCGGTGGTCGTGCACTGCGCCGGCGGTTACCGCTCCTCGGTCGCGGCCAGCCTGCTCCGCAACGCCGGCCGACCGGACGTCTCCGACCTGCTCGGCGGCTACGGCGCCTGGCGGACCCTGCTCGACACCGCCGCCGCCTGACACTGCGCGGCGGACACGGCGACGGCGGGTGACCGGGGGGCCGGCCCCCGGTCACCGGCCCGGCCACCCACGAGACGACCAAGGGAGACATCCGGTGGAGACGACCGCCGCGCCCGTCGGGCCGAGGCTGGGGCTGCGGGCGAACGCCGCCCAGTTCCTCCTGCTCGTCGCGGTCAACGCGCTGGTGGGCGGGGTGCTCGGCACCGAACGCACCGTGCTGCCGCTGCTCGGCGAGCGGGAGTTCCACCTGGCCGCCTACACCGCCGCCCTGACGTACATCCTCGCCTTCGGCGCCACCAAGGCGGTGACGAACTTCTTCGCCGGCGCCCTCTCCGACCGGTACGGGCGCAAGCCGGTGCTGCTGGCCGGCTGGCTCGCCGCGGTCCCCGTACCCCTGATGCTCATCTGGGCCCCCACCTGGTGGTGGGTGATCGCCGCCAACGTGCTGCTCGGCGTCAACCAGGGCCTCGCCTGGTCCACCACCGTGATCATGAAGATCGACCTCGTCGGGCCGCGCCGGCGCGGCCTCGCGATGGGCCTGAACGAGGCCGCCGGCTACCTCGCGGTGGCCGCCACCGCGCTGGCGACCGGGGCCCTCGCCGCCCGGTACGGGCTGCGACCGGCGCCGTTCCTGCTGGGCGCCGCGTACGTCGCGGTGGGCCTGGGCCTGTCGCTGCTCCTGGTCCGGGAGACGCGGGACCACGCCCACCACGAGGCGGCCAGCCACCAGGGCGGCGCCCAGCAGGGTCTCACCACCCGGCAGATCTTCGAACTGGTCAGCTGGCGCGAACCGACGCTCGGCTCGGTCAGCCAGGTGGGCCTGGTGAACAACCTCAACGACGGGCTCGCCTGGGGGCTGTTCCCGGTGCTCTTCGCCGCCGCGGGCCTCTCCCTGCCCCGGATCGGCCTGCTGGCGGCCCTGTATCCCGCGTTCTGGGGCCTCGGCCAGATCCTCACCGGCCCGCTCTCCGACCGGCTCGGCCGCAAACCCCTCATCGTCGTCGGGATGCTCACCCAGGCCGCGGCGCTCGGCCTGGTCGCCGGCGCGCACACCTTCGGGACCTGGGCGGCCGCCACGGTTCTGCTCGGCGTCGGCACCGCGATGGTGTATCCCGCCCTGCTGGCTGCCATCGGTGACGTCGCGCACCCGGCCTGGCGCGCTCGCGCGGTGGGTGTCTACCGGCTGTGGCGCGACGCCGGATTCGCCGTGGGCGCCCTGTCGGCCGGGCTGCTGGCGGACCTCGCCGGCATCCGGGGCGCCACCGTGGCGGTGGCGGCGCTCACCGCCGCCTCCGGCCTGCTCGTCGCGCTGCGGATGGTCGAGACGCACGCCGGCCGGGGCACCGCCTGACCCGGACCGGGGCGCTCCGGCGACACGCAGGGTCCACGAGGGATCGACGCAGCGCTTATCCTGTGCCGCGACGATCTCCTCGGAAGGGACCCGATGCCGTCGCGGCAGGACCAGCTCCACTCGTACCAGTTCGCCGTCCAGCGGGCGGTCGCCGCGCTGGTCATGCGGGAGACCGACCCCGCGCAGTCGCCGTTGCGGCGACTGGCCGGCGCGGGCCTGGCCAGCGTGCTGGTCGCCGTGATCGCGCTCGGCGGCGTCGCCCTGTACGGCCTGTTCGCCGGCGGGGGCAGTTCCTGGCGCGACCCGGACGCGGTCATCGTGGAGAAGGAGTCCGGTGCGCGGTTCGTCTACCGGGAGGAGAAACTCCACCCGGTGCTCAACTACGCCTCCGCCCTGCTGATCATCGGGGCGGATCAGCCGAAGACCGTCCTGGTCTCCCGCCGCTCCATCGACGGCGTGCCGCGCGGCCTGCCGCTCGGCATCGCCGACGCCCCGGACTCCCTGCCTTCGCCCGGCCGGCTCGCCACCGGCACGTGGACGGTCTGCTCGGTCGACGACCCCGAGGCGGGGCGGACCGATGCCCGCTCGGCGCTGCTGATCGGGCGGGACGCCACCGGCGGCCGGCCGCTCGGCGAGCAGGCGTTGCTGCTGGGCCACCCGGACCACACCCTGCACCTGCTCTGGCACGGCCGGCGCTACCTGCTCCGCGATCCCGACCGGGTGCTGGCCGCGCTGGCCGCGACCCGCGCCCGGGCGGTGCCCGTCGCCGCGGCGCTGCTCAACACCGTGCCCGCCGGCGCCGACCTGGCCCCGCCCGCGGTACCCGACCTCGGCGAGCCCTCCGACCGGGTCGACGGCGCCACCGTCGGTGACGTCTACCTGGTCCGCAACTCCGGCGGTGGCCGCCAGTACGCGGTGGCCGAGCGGGACGGCCTGGCCGGCGTCACCGAGCTTCAGGCCGCGCTGCTGCTCGCCCGTACCGGCCAGGGCGACCCGAAGCCGATCACCCTCGGCCGCTTCGCCGCCCTGCCCCAGCTTCCCGACCGGGTGCCCACCGGGCCGACCGCCCCACCGGCCGTGCCGCCCCGGTTGGCCACCGTGGACGGTGGCGCGCTCTGCGTCGGGGCCGGCGACGACCGCGGCGTACGCGACGTCCGGGTGGGCGCGCAGCCGCCGGACCTCTCCGCCGCCGCACACCCGTCGGCCGGCCGGGGCGGGCTCGCCGACCACGTGGTGATCGAACCGGGGCGGGCCGCGGTCGTGGAGTCCGCCCCAGCGCCCGGCGCCACGGGAGGCGCGATCTGCGTCGTCACCGACCTCGGCCGGCGGCACGTGCTCACCGGCGCGGACGTGCTCGGCATGCTCGGCTACGGCGGGGTGCGCCCGGTCCGGCTGCCGGCGAGCCTGGTCAGCCTGGTCCCGGCCGGCAGCCCGCTCGATCCGGCCGCCGCCCGGACGGTCGCTGCCCCGGCCTGACCGGCAACGACGGGGCGGCGGGCGGCCGCTGCGCTGCCCTGGGCGGCAGGCCCACAGCCAGGGCGGATCAGTCCGTGGGCCTGCGCAGCACGGTCACCGCGAAGTCCGCGTCGTCCCGCCAGGGGCGCAGGTCCCAGGTGGCGAAGCGGTGCTCCAGCCGGAGCCCGGCCGCCACCGCGTCGGCGTCGAAGTCGGTGAGCGGATAGCCCCGCCCGGTGCCGAAGCCGACCACCACCAGCCCGTCCGGCCGGACGTGCGCGGCGATCCGGGCCAGCACCGCCTGTTCGGTGCCCGGGGCGACGAACGCCAGCACGTTGCCGGCCACCACCGCCGCGTCGAACGGCTCGGGCTCGCCCTGCGTGGCGAGGTCCAGCTCGGCCAGGTCGGCGACCAGCCAGCGCGGGCCGGGGTGGTCGGCGCGGGCGGCCTCGACCAGCATCGGGTCGGCGTCCACGCCCACCACCGTGTGCCCCCGGTCGGCCAGCGCGGCGCCGACCCGGCCGGTGCCGCAGCCGGCGTCCAGGATGCGGGCGCGCGGCGGCACCAGCGCGTCCAGCAGCCGCGCCTCGCCGGCCAGGTCGGCCCCCTCGGCGGCAAGCCGGCGGAACCGGTCGATGTACCACTGCGAGTGCCCGGGCTCGGTGTCGGTCACCCAGCGGGTCGGTTTAGCCATGCCGTCACCGTAACTGATCTTGTGAGTGCCGTGCCGCGAACCGGCAGTCAGGTGAGGGCCACCTCGGGCGACGGCTCGGCCGGTGCGGCCGCCGCGTCGTGGGGCGGCTCCGCGGTCAGCAGCTCGGCCGGCACCGGCTCGACCTCGACCCGGCAGTCGTGGAACGTCGGCGCACCGCCCAGGTCGGTGTCCCGCACGGCGGTGACCGCGTTGACGGTGGCCCGGCCCGGGCTCAACCGCGCCCAGTAGGCCTTGTAGGTGAACGCCAACCCCGGGCGGGTCGCGTCGTCCACCGCGACCGCGGCCAGGAAGGCGCCCCGGTCGTTGTGGACGCGTACCGCGTCGCCGTCGGCGAGGCCGCGCGCCGCCGCGTCGTCGGGGTGCAGGTGCACCCGGGGCGGCCCGGTCCGCCGGGCGTGCCAGGGCAGCGAGGCGAAGGTGGAGTTCATCAGGAACCGGCCGGCCGGGGCGATGAGGACCAGCGGGAACCGGCGGGCCAGCTCCGGGTCCGCGGCCTCCACCGGCGGGGTGTAGCCGGGAAGCGGGTCCACCCCGTGCCGCGCGAGCGCCGGGTCGTGCAGTCGGGCCCGGCCGTCCGGGGTGGGGAATCCGCCCTCGGCGTACGGAGCGGAGCCGACCGCCACCCCCGTGGTCCGGGCGTACGTCCGCTCGCACAGCTCCTCGAAGCTGACCGGGGTGCCGCGCAGCAGTTGCCGGGCCAGGTCCTCGTCGCTGTCCCGCAGCCGCGGGTGGTCGATGCCGAGCGCGGCGGCGATGCGGCGGAAGATATCGGTGTTCGGCAGCGCCTCGCCGGGCGCCCGGGTGACCGGGAGGTTCAGCGTCGTGTAGTGGTGGCCGTAGGAGGAGTGCAGGTCCAGGTGCTCGGGCTGCATGGTGGCCGGCAGCACCACGTCGGCGAAGTCGCAGGTGTCGGTCCAGCGCTGCTCCAGCACGACGGTGAACAGGTCGTCGCGGCGCAGGCCGGCGAGCAGCCGGGTCTGGTCGGGGGCGGTGGCCGCCGGGTTGGCGTTGAACACCACCAGGGAGGTCACCGGTGGGTCGGCCTCCCCGGTGAGCACGGCGGCGAGCCGGCTCATGTTCAGCGTCCGGGCGGGCGGGGCCGGCATGTCCGGGGGGAGGACGACCGGCTCCTCGTCGATCGGGTGGTGCCCGCTGGTCGACACCAGGCCGCCGCCGCCCGGGTACCGGAAGTCGCCGGTGACCAGCGGCAGCGCGCAGATCGCCCGGATCGCCTGGCCGGCGCCGTGGTGCCGTTGCAGGCCCAGCCCGACCCGGACCGCGGTGGGCCGGGTCGTGGCGATCCGTTCGCCGAGGCGGCGTACCACCTCGACGGGCAGGCCGCACTCGGCGGCGGCCCGCTCCACCGGCCACTCGCCGAGCCGGGCGGCCAGCGCCGGCCAGCCGACGGTGTGCGCCGCCAGCCACCCCTCGTCGGCCGCGCCGGTGTCAAGGACGTGCCGCATGAGCCCGAGCGCCAGCGCCGCGTCGGTGCCGGGCAGCGGGGCCACGTGCTCGTCGCTGCGCGCCGCGGTGTCCGTGCGCAGCGGGTCGATGGTGACCAGGTATGCGCCACGCTCCCGGGCCTGCTGCACGAACGGCCACAGGTGCAGGTTGGTGGCGAGCGGGTTGGCCCCCCAGAGGACGATCAGCTTCGCGTCCACGATCGACTCCGGCTCGAAGCCGACCGAGCCGCCGTAGACCGAGCGCAGCCCCGCCCGCGACGCGGCGGTGCAGATGGTGGTGTCCAGCCGCGATGCGCCCAGGTACGCGAACAGCCGCGGGCCCATGCTCCAGCCCTGCACGTGCCCCATCGTGCCGGCGAAGTAGTAGGGGAGAACCGCCTCCGGGCCGTCCCGGTCGATGCTCGCGCGCAGTCCGGCGGCCACCCGGTCGACCGCCTCGGCCCAGCTCGCCGGCCGGTACGAGACCTGCCCGACGCCCTTCGGCCCGGTCCGCACGTACGGGGTGGTCAGTCGGTCGGGCCCGTTGACCGCGTCGAGGTAGCGGTTGACCTTGCCGCAGAGCGCCCCACGGGTGAACGGGTGGTCGCGGTCACCGCGCAGGGCCACGGCCCGGCCGTCGGCGACGGTGAGCTGCCAGACGCAGGTGTCGGGGCAGTCCAGCGGGCAGGCGCCGGGGTGCGTGGTGGGGGCCATGGCCCGGATGTTACCGACCCGCCCATCCGCATCCGGAGGGCTTCGCGGCCATGGGCTGCGTGGAGGTGCTCCTGCACGGGGAGGACATCGCTGGACGCGCGCAGCTGTGGCGGAACTCGGGCGGGAGAAAAGGGATCCGGGAGCAAGGTGCTCTAGCCGGGCAGCAGCCGGGCCAGGGCACGCAGCGCGGTGCGGACCGTGTCCTCGTCGGCGCTGAGGCTGACCCGCAGGCCGGCCGGTGCGCCGCGCCGAGCGGCGAACTCGTCGGCGCCGGCGACCGCGACGCCCCGGCGGCGGGCCAGCGCGGTGACCGCCTCGGCGTCGTGGTCGAGGCCCACCCAGGCGAAGGGGGCCGGCCCGGGGGCGGAGACCCGGTCGCCGAGCAGTTCCCGGGCGAGCGCGGCGCGGCCGGCCAGCTCGGCGGCTCGGGCGGCGGCGAGCCGGTGGGCGTTCCCGCTCAGCACGAGCTGGGTGGCGACCTCGGCGACCAGTGGCGCGGGCGCCCAGGCGATCGCCCGGGCGGCGGCGCGTAGCGGCTCGGCGAGGGCCGCCGGGGCGTACCGGTAGCCGATCCGTAGGCCGGGGGCGAGGGTCTTGGTGATGCCGGTCAGGTGGACCGTACGCGGGTGCCAGGCGGCCACCGGTGGCGGTCGGTCGGGCAGCAGCGCCCCGAACGGGTCCTCCTCGATGACGGTGAGGTCGTGGGCGGCGGCGACGGCGGCGATCTCCTGGCGGCGGCCGGCCGGCATGGTGAGCCCGGTGGGGTTGTGCAGGGTCGGGTGCAGATGCAGCGCGGCGACCCGGCGGCGGGCGCAGAGCCGGTCGACGGCCTCCGGCCGGGGTCCGTCGGCGTCGCTGGGCACGGTGGCCAGCTCGACGCGGAGCAGCCGGGCGGCGGCGAGCAGCCCGGGGTTGGTCAGCTCGGTGGTGACCACCACGTGCCGGGGCTGGGCGAGGGCGGCCAGCGCGGCCGCGAGACCGTGCTGCCCGCCGGCGGTCACCTCCACCGTCCCGGGGTCGGGTCGCCAGCCGGCGTGGGCCATCCAGCGGGCGCCGGCGATCCGGTGCCGGGCCGCGTCGGCGTCCTCGGCGCCGACGGCCAGGGGGTCGGCGGCGATCCGGTGCAGGATCGGCGCGACGGCACGGTGCACCGGGCCGTGCCCGGGCGGGTGCACGGTGGCCACGTCGAGCGCCGGCGCCGCGTCGGGGGCCGGCGAGGTGGGCGCCGGGGCGACGAAGGTGCCCCGGCCGACCTCGCCGGTGAGCAGTCCGCGTCGGGCGGCCACCTGGTAGGCGCGGCCGACGGTAGCGATCGTGACGCCGAGCCGCCGGGCCAACTCCCGCTGCGGCGGCAGCCGCTCACCGGGGCCGAGCCGGCCGGCCGCGATGTCCGCGCCGATCGCGTCGGCGAGCGCCAGGTAGCGGGGAACAGCCCCGGACAGCGCCGCCGGCTCCCAGATTGTCACCGTGACAATCTAGCGCCACGGCCGCCCGGCCGCCGCCGGATTGTCACCGTGACAATCCGGCCCGCCCGACTTCCGGAATACGCGGCGGACGCTGCCCGCATGACCGTCAACTCCGCCGCCCTCTGGCGGCACGCCACCTTCCGTCGGCTCTGGCTCTCCGACGCGGTGAGCACCCTCGGCACCCACGTCACCACCGTGGCGCTGCCCCTCGCGGCGCTGACCGTGCTCGGCGCGGGACCGACCGGGGTCGCCGTGCTGACCGCCGCGACCACCCTGCCGTACCTGCTGCTCGGCATCCCGGCCGGCGCGATCGTGGACCGGCTGCCGCGCCGCGCGGTGCTCGTCGCCGCCGACCTCGTCCGGGCGCTGCTGCTGGCCAGCGTGCCGCTCGCCTGGGCGGCCGGGCTGCTCACCCTCGCCCAGCTCGTGGTGGTGGCGTTGCTCGTCGGCTGTGGCACGGTCCTGTTCGACGTCGCGTATTTTGCCGTGGTGCCGGAGGTGGTGCCGGCCGGGCGGCTGGCCGACGCGAACGCCCGCCTGGAGGCGACCCGGGCGGTCGGACAGACCGCCGGACCGGGCCTGGCCGGTGTCCTGGTCGGCGCGCTCGGTGCGCCGGTCGCCCTGCTGCTCGACGTGGCCAGCTTCGTCGTCTCGGCCCTGTTCCTCGCCCGCACGCCCCGGCTGGCCCGCCGGGCCGCTCCCGGCGTCGACGGCATGTGGCGGGACGCCGCCGGCGGGATCCGTTTCGTGCTGCGGAACCCGGTGGTGCGAGCGCTGACCCTCTGCTCCGGGCTGACCAACCTCTGGCACGCCGGGTTCCTGGCCATGCTGCTGGTGTACGCGGTCCGCGAACTGCGCCTGCCCGCCGCCACGGTCGGCCTGCTGGTCGCCGGCGCCAACGTCGGCTACCTGCTCGGCGCGGCGGTGGCCGGCCGGGCCCGCGCCCGCCTCGGCGTCGGGCGGGCAATCACCACGGCGGCGGTGCTTCAGGTGGGTGCGGTGCTGGCGCTGGTGCCGCACCCGCTGGGCATCGGCGCCGGCCTGGCCGTGAACGCCTTCGCCAGCGGCCTGTACAACGTCAACGCGGTCAGCCTCCGGCAGGCCGCCACGCCTCCGGCGATGCTGTCCCGGATGACCGCCACCAGCCGGTTCGTGATCTGGGGGGCGATGCCGCTCGGCGCGGCCCTCGGCGGCGCGCTGACCGGCCTGCTGGGTGCGCCGGCGTACCTCGCGCTGGCCGCGCTGGGGATGGCCGCGGCGGCGCTGGTCACCCGCTGCTCGCCGGTGTGGCGGACCCGGGACTTCCCGACACCGGACGACCTGCCGGCCCCGGCCGGGGCCGACCCGGCGGTGGTCGCCGGGCGGTGACCGCCGTTTGCCGCCACCGGCCGCGGGTAACCGACGGCGGCTCCAGGTCGGTCCGCCCGTCGGGCGCGTCGAGCTGGAGTCGCCGGAGGCCCGGCGGCGGGCGGCGACGACAGGAGGCGGCGTGCGGTTTCCCCGATTCGTCGAGGCGGTGTCCCGCCGTGCCGAGTTGCCCACCGAGCAGGCCGCGACGATCTCCCGCGCGGTGCTGCAGACCCTCGCCGACCGGGTGACCGGGGGCGAGGCCGAGGAGCTGGCCGCGCAGGTGCCGGGCGAGCTGAGCGGCTACCTCACCGCCCCGACGGACGGCGGCGTGACCGGGGGAGCAGTCACCTTCCTGCACCGGGTGGCCGAGCGCGCCGGGGTGGACCCGGCGGTCGCCGAGGTGGGCACCCGCGCGGTGCTCGCCACGTTGCGCGAGGCGGTGACGGTCGGCGAGTTCCAGGACCTCGTGGCGCAACTGCCGAAGGGGTTCGACGCGATGGTCGACCCGATCCCGCATCCGCCGTACGATGACTGACGACCGCTCCCCGACAGCACGGGTTGAGCTGCGGCGAAGGGGCCGCGACGGCGGAGATTCCGCGCCTTTACGGCGGTTTCACCGGAGAATTACTCGTCGGTAGATGCCTACGCCGGAGATTGTCTTCACGCTAGAGGGATGATCGGACTGTTTCGGCCGTCCGAGGTTCCAGGTTGCTCATCGTCCCTTCGGCTCGACATCGATCGATGCGGGTTCCATCGAGATATCGAGCTCTATTCTGACTCCAGTGTGAAGTCCTGGGGGGGATCATGATCACATTGGTCGATTGCTGCGCGCCTGCCGTCTGCAGGGAAACGCCAGCTCCCTGACATGGCCGATTCGTTGATCGTCAATCGCTTTGCCGCGGTCGCGGCACATCAGGGTGATCGTCGGGCCCTGCTCGGCGAGGCCCACGAGGTCAGCTACGCCGCACTGGCCGGCGCCGCCGGGGGACACGCGGCCGCGCTCGTCGCCGCCGGCGCCCGACCCGGCGACCGGATCGCCCTGCTCACCGCGCACGGCGTGCCGACCGTCGCGGCGCTCCTCGGCACCCTCGCCGCCGGCTGCGCGTACGTGCCGCTCGACCCGGGCTTCCCGGCCGACCGGCTGCGCCACATGCTCGCCGCCGCCGGGGTCAGTGCCCTCGCCTGCGCCGCCGAGCACCGCGCGCTGGCCCGCGTACTGGCCGACGGGCTGGCCGTGGTGCCGCTGGACGACGTACCGCCCGCCCCGCTGCGGCCGGTCCCGGTCGATCCGGACGCGCTCGCGTACGTGCTGTTCACCTCGGGCTCGACCGGGGTGCCCAAGGCGGTCGGGCAGACCCACCGCAACCTGGCGCACGTCGTCGACAACCAGATCGACGCGCTGGCCGTCGGCCCCGCCGACCGGCTCAGCCTGCTCGCCTCGTTCAGCTTCGACGCCGCCATCCCCGACCTCTACCCGGCGCTGCTCACCGGCGCCGCGGTGGTGCCGGTCGACCTGCGCCGGCAGGGGCTCGCGTACGCCGTCGAGCAGCTCGGCCGGCACCGGGCGACCGTGCTGCACTGCACGCCCACCGTCTACCGCCATCTGCTCGACGCCCTCGGCGAGCGGCGGCTGGACGCGGTCCGCGTGGTGCTGCTCGGCGGCGAGCAGGCAACCTACGCCGACGCGGCCCGCGGCCGGGGCCGGTTCGCCCCCGGATGCGAGCTGGTCAACGGCTACGGCGCCACCGAGATGACCTTCGTCGCCCGGTACGTCACCCGACTGTCCGAGCTGGATCCGGCCGCCGGCGGCCCGCTGCCGATCGGCACCCCGTTCCCCGGCTACGAGCTGCTGCTCCGGCCCGACACCGGCGAGATCGTGGTGCGCAGTCCGTTCGTTGCCCCGGGCTACCTCAACCAGGACAGCGACCGGTTCGTCGACGAGGGCGGCGGCGTCCGGGCGTACCGCACCGGCGACCTGGGCCGGCTGCTGCCCGGCGGGGAGCTGGTCTGCCTCGGCCGGCTCGACCGGCAGGTCAAGGTGCGTGGGCACCGGGTCGAGCTGACCGAGATCGAGGCGGTGCTCGCCGCCCAGCCCGGCGTGGCCGGCGTGCGCGCCATCGCCCGCGACGGCGAGCTGCTGGCGTACGTCCGGCCGGCCGGCGCCGACCCGTCGGCGCTGCGGGCCGCCCTCGCCGCGGCGCTGCCCGGTTACGCGCTGCCCCGTGCGGTGGTGGTGCTCGACGAGTTCCCGCTGACCGTCACCGGCAAGGTGGACGAGCGGGCGCTGCCCGCTCCGGCCAGCGCGTTGTCGACCGACGCGGCCCCGGCCACCGACACCGAGCGGGTCGTGCACGACATCTGGTGCGCGGTGCTCGGCCGGGACGCGGTCGGCCGCGCCGACAGCTTCTTCGACGTGGGCGGGCAGTCCCTGCTCCTCGGGCAGGTGCAGCAGCGGCTGGCCGAGCGGTTCGGCGTCCGGCTGCCGATGCTGCGCCTCTTCGACCACCCGACGGTGGCCGGCCAGGCGGCGCTGCTCGACGCCCCGCCCGAGGCGGTCCGGGCGCCGGTGCTGCCCGCGCCGGTCGCGCCGGCCACCGCGGCACGGGAGTACACCGGCGAAGAGATCGCCGTGGTCGGGCTGGCCGGGCGCTTCCCGGGCGCCCCCGACGTGGCCACCTTCTGGTGGAACCTCTGCACCGGCGTCGACTCCATTCACGATCACAACGACGAGGAGCTGGCCGCCCTCGGCATCGGACCGGGGCTGCGCGACGACCCTCGGCACGTCCGGGCGACCGGCCGGCTCGACGGGGTGGCCGACTTCGACGCCGAATTCTTCTCCTTCGGCGCCGACGAGGCCGCCCGGACCGACCCGCAGCACCGGCTCTTCCTGGAGACCGCCTGGGAGGCCCTTGAGGACGCCGGGCACGATCCCGAGCGGTTCCCCGGCCTGATCGGGGTCTACTCGGCCACCTCCGCCAACCGGTACTTCCTGTTCCACCTGCTCGACAACCCGGCCGTGGTCGGTGACGTGGATCCGGACGACTGGGAGGCCCGGCTGATCGGCCGGCAGTTCACCGACCACCTGCCCGGGCAGGTCGCGTACCGGCTGGGGCTGACCGGGCCGGCCCTCGCCGTGCAGAGCGCCTGCTCCAGTTCCCTGGTCGCGGTCTGCGTCGCCGCGCAGAGTCTCGCCGACTACCAGTGCGACCTCGCCCTCGCCGGTGGCGTCACGGTCACCTGGCCCCGGCACCGGCACACCCCCGGCGGGCTGGCCTCCCCGGACGGGCGGTGCCGCGCCTTCGACGAGGGCGCCGACGGATCCGGCTTCGGCTCCGGCGCCGGGGTGGTCGCGCTGCGCCGGCTCGCCGACGCGCAGGCCGACGGGGACCGGATCTACGCCGTGCTGCCGGGCTGGGCGGTCACCAACGACGGCCCGGACCGGGCTGGCTTCGCCGTACCCGGACCGGCCGGCCAGGCCGCCGCGGTCGCGAACGCCCTCGCCACCGCCGAGGTCGCCCCCGGCGAGGTCCGGTTCATCGAGGGACACGGCAGCGGTACGCCGCTCGGCGACGCGATCGAGGTCGCCGCGCTGCACGAGGTGTACGCCGGTGCCCCCGCCGAGTCGTGCGCGCTCGGCTCGGTGAAGACCAACATCGGTCACCTCGACGCCGCCGCCGGGATCGCCGGACTGATCAAGGCGGTGCTCGCCGTCCGGCACGGCGTGATCCCGCCCAACCTGCACTTCACCCGCCCGCACCCGGAGATCGACCTGGCCGCCGGCCCGTTCTACGTGCCCACCAAGGCGCGGGACTGGCCCGGTGACCCGCGCCGGGTGGCCGGGGTCAGCGCCTTCGGGCTCGGCGGCACCAACGCGCACGTGGTGGTGGAGCAGCCGCCCCCGGACGACCGGATCGGCTTCCCAGGCGCCGGTCCGTGGCTGCTGCCGGTGTCCGCGCGTACGTCGGCCGCGCTGCGCGCCGCGCTCACCCGGCTGCGGGCCCACCTGGCCGGCGGCGCCCCCGCACTGCCCGAGGTGGCCGCCACCCTGGCGCTCGGCCGGCGGGCGTTCGGGCACCGGGCCGCCGTGGTCGCCGCCGACCTGCCCGGCGCGCTCGCCGCGCTGGACCTGCTGCTCGACACCGGCGCCCGGATCGCCGGGGAAGGCGGCGCGCTGCGCGAACTGGCGGCGGACTGGGTGGCCGGGCGGGACGTCGACTGGGACGCCCTGCATCCCGCCGGCACGGTCCGCCGTACCGGGCTGCCCACCTATCCGTTCGCGCGTCAGCGGTACTGGATCGACCCTGTGCAGAAAGGCCCACGGTGAACTGGTTCGTCTCCGCCGGAAGCCGACCCCAGGCGCCGGCACGCTTGTTCTGCCTGCCCTACGCCGGCGCCGGCGCGAGCGCGTTTCGGCGCTGGCAGGAGGGGATCGGCCCGGACGTCGAGGTGCTGGCGGTGCAGCTGCCCGGCCGGGAGAACCGGATCAGCGAGGATCCGCGCTTCACCGTCGCCGACGTGGCCGCCGCCATCGCGTCCCGGGCCGACCGCCCGTACGCCGTCTACGGCCACTCGATGGGCGGCCGGGTCGGGTTCGAGGCGGTCCGGGAGCTGCGCCGGTCCGGCGCGCCCCTGCCGCTGCGGCTGTACGTCGGTGGCGCCCGCGCCCCGCACGTCACCGCCCCCAGCCTCTTCGACGGGCTGTCCCGGGTGGACGACGAGGAACTGCTGCGCCGCCTCGGCGAGGGCGGCGGCCTCCCCGCCGAGCTGCTCGACCACCCCGAGCTGGTGGAGCTGCTGCTGCCGCTGCTGCGGGCCGACTTCGGTCGGGTGGACAGCTACCGGTACGTCCCCGGCGAGCCGCTGCCGGTGCCGATCGTCGCGTTCAGCGGCCTCCACGACCGGGCGGTGACCCGCGCACACAGCGCGGCCTGGGCGGAGCACACCGCCGCCGGGTTCACCCTCCGCGATGTCGAGGGCGGACACTTCTTCCTGAACGACGGGCTCCCCGAGCTGCTGGCGGCGATCCGCACCGACCTGGCCGCCGCGGTCGCCGCCCCCCGGCCCGATCGGGCGTCACCGGCTGCCACCGCCGCCCCGGCCGCCGCGAACCCGCCGGCCCCCGAGGTGGCCGTCGCCCCGGCGGGCGCACACCGGGTGCCACTCGGTGGCACCGGCTGGTCGGTCTGGCGCGACGCCATCCTGCGGACCACCGGCTTCCCGGCCGCCGGACTCGACCTCCTCTCCGCCCCCCGGGCCGCCGCGGCGGCGGACGAGCTGCTCGCCGGCGAGACCGGCGAGGACCGGTACGACAAGGAGTTCGACGAGGCCGTCCGCGCCGCCGCCCACCGGCTCAGCGAGCTGGCCGCCGACCCGCTGCTGCGCGAGGCGGTCACCTGGCAGAACCGGGGCGCGCTGGTGGCGCTGGACGGGCTGGTCCGCGGCGGCGGCGACGCGCCCCGCAACGTGCGGCGCCGGGACCGGGAACGCGCGCTGCTCAAGTACTGGCAGCGCTATGGCGGGAAGAACGAGACGGTCGGCTTCTTCGGGCCCAGCTGCTGGGTCACCCTCGACCCCGACCAGCCGGAGGCCGTCCGGGTACGCCCCGGCACCGGGCTCACCCGCCGCCGCTGGGTGTGGTTCGAGTCCTGGGCGCTGGCCGCGTACGCCGACCGGATCGGCGCCGACCTGTCCGTACGCCGCTGGTGGCCGCCCATGCTGCGCCCGCAGCTCGCGATCCGCGACCGCACGGTGCTGCGCCCCGGGCGCCCGCCGGTGCCGCTGTCCCCGGTGGAGGCCGCGCTGCTCGCCGCGGCCGACGGTCAGCGGTCCGCCGCCGACCTGGTGGCCGACCCGGCCGTCGGGCTGCGCCGGCCGGACGACGGGTACGCCCTGCTCGACCGCCTCGTGGAGCGGGAACTGATCACCTGGGACGCGACTCTGCCGGTCAGTCCGGACGCCGAGCGGGTGCTCCTCGCCCGGATCGAGGCGATCGGCGATCCGGAGCCGCGGGCGGCCGCCCGGGCCGGGTTCGACCAGCTGTGTGCCGCGCGGGACAGCGTCGCCGCCGCGGCCGGCGACCCGGAGCGGCTGCGTATTGCCCTCGACGCCCTCGACGGCACGTTCACCGAGCTGACCGGGGTTCCGGCCAGCCGCCGCGCCGGCCAGATGTACGCCGGCCGGACGATCTGCTATGAGGACACGGCCCGCGACCTGGACGTGGTCTTCGGCGCGCCGCTGCTCGCCGTGCTCGCCGCCCCGCTGGACGTGTTGCTGCGCGCCGCCCGGTGGATGGCCAACGCGTTGGCCGACGCGTACGGGGAGGTGTTCCGGGGGCTCTACGAGGAGCTGCGCGCCGAGGCGGACGGCGGGCCGGTGGCCCTGGCCGACCTGTGGTTCCTGACGCAGGGCCTGTTCTGGGGCGGCGGCGAGCGGCCGGTGGACGCCGTCGCCGCCGAGTTCGCCGCCCGCTGGGCCGGGCTGTTCGGGCTGGACGCGCTGCCGCCCGGCACCACCGACGTGCGGCTGCGGGTCGCCGACCTGGCCGACCGGATCGACGAGGTCTTCCCGGGCGCCCGGCCGGACTGGTCCAACGCCGTGATGCACAGCCCCGACCTGCAGATCTGCGCCACGGACGCGGAGGCGCTGCGCCGCGGCGAGTACCGCGTCGTCCTCGGGGAGCTGCACGCCGCCTGGTCGTCGTTCGACTGCGCGGTCTTCACCCCCTCGCATCCCGACGTCGAGCGGCTGCGCGCGGCGCTCGCCGAGGATCTGGGCGAGCGGCGGATCCGGCTGCTCTTCCCGACCGACTGGCCGCGCCGGACCAGCCGTACCTCGGAGTCGCTGGCCGGCCCGACCGACCGGCATCTCGCCTTCCAGGCCGCCCCGGGCGGCGAGCCGGGCCGGGTGCTGCCCACCGTGGACCTGACCGTCACCGACGTCGACGGGCAGCTCGTGGCCACCGCCTCCGACGGCCAGCGCTGGCCGCTCACCGAGATCTTCGCCGAGCTGCTCAGCGCGCACGCGGTCGACGGGTTCAAGCTGGTCGCCGCCGCCCCGTACACCCCCCGGATCACACTGGACAACCTGGTGGTGGCGCGGCAGACCTGGCGGACCACGGTCGGGGAGAGCCGCCTGGCCACGGCGACCGGCGAGCGGGGGCGGTTCCTCGCCGTCCGGGACTGGCGCCGCCGGCTCGGCCTGCCCGAGCAGGTCTACGTCAAGCTCGGCACCGAGACCAAGCCCTGCTTCGTGGACCTGGGCAGCCCCGCCTTCGCGAACATGTTCTGCGCCATGGTCCGGGCTGCCCGGGTCGACGGCGGCGACGGCGTGTCGCTGATGGTCAGCGAGATGCTGCCCACGCCGGACCAGGCGTGGGTGCCCGACGTGGCCGGCCGCCGCTACTTCAGCGAGCTGCGGCTGCACATCGTGGACACCCAGGGGACGGACCCCCGATGAATCACCTGTTGCCGCTCGGGCGGACGGGCTGGTCGGTCTGGCGGGACGTGGTGCTGCGCACCGCCGGCTTCCCGGCCGCCGGCCTGGCCCGGTTCGCCGCCCCGGAGGCCGCGGCCGCGGCGGACGCACTGCTCGCCGGGGAGGGCATCCGGGAGGCGTTCGACAAGGCGCTGCGGGAGGCGTTCGCCGACGGGTCCGTCACGGCCGGCGAGATCGCCGCGGACCCCCTGCTGCGTGAGGCGGTGACCTGGCAGAACCCGGACATGCTGACGGCCCTGGACGGGCTGCTGCGGACCGACCCGGCGGTGCGCAACAAGCCCCGCCGCAAGCGGGAGATCGCCCTGCTGCGCTACTGGCAGCGCTACTGCGGCAAGGCGGAGACCATCGGCTTCTTCGGGCCGGTGTGCTGGGGCGTGCTGGAACCGGAGCGCGCCGGGACCCGGATCGCGCCGGGCCCCGGCCTGGTCCGCCGCCGCCGGGTGCACTTCGAGGCGTGGGCGCTGGCCGCGTACGCCGACCGGCTCCGCGCCGACCTGGCGGTGCGGAGCTGGTGGCCGCCTGCCCGGCCGCCGCACCTGACGGTGGACGGGCACCGGCTGCTCCGGCCGCTGCACCCGTCCGTCGAGCTGGCCCCGCTGGAGGCCCGGCTGCTGACCGGGTGCGACGGCCGGACGCCGGCGGTGGAGCTGGTGGAGCGGGTCCGCGCCGAGGGCGGCCTGCGGACCGCCGACGACGGTTTCCTGCTGCTCGACCGGCTGGTCGAGCGGGGCCTGCTCGCCTGGGACGCCGCCCTGCCCACCAGCCCCGCCGCCGAGCAGGTGCTGGCCGAGCGGATCGCGGCGATCGGTGATCCGGCGGCCCGGGCGGCGGCCGGCGCCGACTTCGACCGGCTCCGGGCCGCCCGGGACGCGGTGGCGGCCGCGGCCGGCGAGCCGGACCGCCTCGGTGCCGCGCTGGCCGCGCTGAACACCGAGTTCACCGCGATCACGGGGCAGGCTGCGACCCGGCACGCCGGCCAGATGTACGCCGGCCGCACGATCGTCTACGAGGAGAGCGCCCGGGACCTCGACGTCCAGGTCGGCCGGGCGGTACGCGACGCGCTGGCCGCCCCGCTGGCCGTGGTCCTGACCGCGGCCCGCTGGCTGACGGCCGAGGTCGGCGCCGGCTGCACCGCGGTCGTCGCCGACCTGCACGACGAGCTCGCCGGGGACGGACCGGTCCGGCTCGCCGACGTGTGGGCGCCCGCGCAGGGAATGCTGCTCGCGCCGGACGGCCCGCTGCACCGGGCCGCCGCCGGGCTGACCGCCCGCTGCCGGGAGCTGTTCGGACTGGCCGACGTGCCGCCCGGGCAGGCCGAGCTGAACCTGCGTAGCGCCGACCTGGCCGCCCGGGCCGCCGAGCTGTTCGCCGCCCCCGGGCCCGGTTGGCCGTCCGCCCGGATCCACAGCCCCGACGTGCAGATCGCCGCCGCCGACCTGGACGCGCTCAACCGCGGCGACTTCCTGCTCGTCCTCGGCGAGCTGCACCCGGCGCTGGCCACCTTCGACAGCGTGGTGCTCACGCCGTTCCACCCGGACCCCGCCGAGCTGCGCGCCGGGCTCGACGCCGACCTGGGACCGGTCCGGCTGCGGGTGCTCTATCCGGCGAACTTCCCGCGCACCACCACCCGCACCACGTACGAGCTGACTGCCCCCCAGGACCGGCAGATCGGCATCGACACCGTCCGGGGCGCCGACCTCGACCGGATGGTGCCGGCCACCGCCGTGTTCGTCGAACGCGTGGGAGCCGAGTTCGTCGCGGCGTTCCCCGACGGGCGACGCTGGCCACTGACCGAGGTGTTCGGCAACCTCCTCGCCGCCCTGCTGCTGGACAGCTTCAAGCTGCTCGACGCCGCCCCGCACACGCCCCGTATCACCATCGACCGGCTGGTCGTCGTCCGGCGCACCTGGCGCACCACGGTGGCCGAGTGCGGGCTGGCGGGCGTCGCCGGCGAGCCGGAGCGCTACCTCGCGGTACGCCGCTGGCGGCACCGGCTCGGCCTGCCCGAGCGGGTCTTCGTCAAGGTCGGCACCGAGGTGAAGCCCTGCTACGTGGACCTGACCGGCCCGCTGTACGCGCAGTCGCTGTGCGCGATGGTCGACGCCGCCGCGCGCACCGGCCCCGACGTGGCCGTGGTGGTCAGCGAGCTGCTGCCCGACCCGGAGCGCTCCTGGGTGACCGACGCGCAGGGGCGCGGCTACGTCAACGAACTGCGCCTGCAGATCACCGATCCAGCTCGGGGAGACCACCGGTGACCGACATCCTGACCGCCAGCGCCGCGACCGGCGAGGCGCTGCCCTGGCCGGACGCGACCATCGCCGACCTGATCATCGCCCAGGCGGCCCGCACCCCGGACGCGGTGGCCGTGCGGCAGTGGGACGACCGGCTCACCTACGCCGAACTCCTCGACCGGGCCGCCGGGGTGGCCGCCGCGCTGCGCGAGCGCGGAGTCGGCCGGGGAGACCGGGTCGGCGTGTGCGGCACGCGCACCCCCGATCTGGTGGTCACCGTGCTCGGGGTGCTCCTGGCCGGCGGCTGCTACGTGCCCCTCGAGCCGGGCGGCCCCCGTACGCGGCTGCGCGAGATCGCCCGCGACGCCGGCGTACGGGTGGTGGTCGGCGACGCCGCGGCGGCCGAGTTCGGTGCCGAGCCCGGCGGACGACCACTCCGGCTCGGCGTGTCTGACGCCACGCCGCGACCCGGAGCAGTCGTCGAGACGGTTGGGCTGCCCGGTCCGGCCCCGCTCGCGCCCTGCCCGGCGCGCCCGGGCGACCCGGCGTACGTGCTGTTCACCTCCGGGTCGACCGGCCGGCCGAAGGGGGTGCTCACCACCCACCGCAACGTGGTCGAGTTCGTCACCGGGGTCACCGCGCTGACCGGCGCCGACGCGGCCGTACGCAGCCTCGGCATCGCCTCGCTCGGCTTCGACGCGGCCACCATGGACCTGTTCGTGCCGCTGCTGCTCGGCGGCGCGGTGCAGTTGCTCGGCACCGACGACCGGGCCGACCCGGTCCGGCTGGCCCGGTTCGTCGCCGCGCACGAGGTGACCTGGGGCTTCATCACCCCGACCGTGCTCGCTCTGCTCGACCCGGCGGACGTGCCGTCCTGGCGGGTGGTGCTCTGCGGGGGCGAGGCGGTGCCCGCCGAGCTGGTCGCCCGCTGGGCCCCCGGCCGGCGCTTCCTCAACGGCTACGGCCCCACCGAGACCACGGTGCTGGCGCTCAGCGGCGACCTCACCGCCGCGGACAGCGACCCGGTGCCGATCGGTCGCCCGCTGCCCAACCACCGCGCATACGTGGTGGACGCCGAGCTGCGCCCGGTGCCGCCCGGCGAGACCGGTGAGCTGCTGATCGGCGGGCCCGGCCTGGCCGACGGGTACCTCAACCGGCCCGGGCTGACGGCCGAGCGGTTCGTCCCCGACCCGTTCGGTGACCGGCCCGGCGAGCGGCTGTACCGCACCGGGGACCTGGTCCGCCAGGCGCCCGACGGCCGAATCGTCTACCTGGGTCGGGCCGACCGGCAGGTCAAGGTGCGCGGCCAGCGGATCGAGCTGGGCGAGGTCGAGGCGGTGCTGGCCGGGCACCCCGGCGTCGACCGGGTCGCCGTGGAGGCGGTGCCCGGACCGGCCGGCACCGAACTGGTCGCCTTCCTCACCCCCGCCGACGCCCCCGACGACGACGCGCTGCGGGTGTACGCCGGAGCCCGGCTGACCACCGCGATGCTGCCGGCCCGGACGGTGCGGCTGGCCGCGCTGCCGGTCAGCCCGACCACCGGCAAGCTGGACCGGCCGGCGCTGCGCGACCTCGCCGGGGCCGGCCCCGCCGAGCCGGCCGACCCGCCGGAGCCGGCGGACGGCGCCGACCCGGTCGAGGCCGCCGTCCGGCGGCTCTGGGCTCGGCTGCTCGGCGCGGCACCTCGTCCGGGCAGCGACTTCCTCGCCGCCGGCGGCAACTCGATCGCCGCGATGCGGCTGGTCGCCGCGCTCCGCGCTGAGCTGGGCCGACAGGTCGACACCCGGGACGTGTTCACCGGCCGGACCTTCGCCGCGCTGCTCGACCGGGTCCGCGCCGCCACCCCCGCCGACGGCGACGGGCTGACCACCGGCAACCCGCCCACGCTCTCCCCGCCGCAGCGGCGGCTGTGGTTCATGGACCAGCTCGCTCCGTCCAGCGCGCCCTACAACATCGCGGTCGCGCACCGGCTGCGCGGGCCGCTGGACACCGTCGCGCTCGGCGCCGCGCTGCGCGCGGTGGCGCAACGCCATGACGTGCTGCGCTGGCGGATCCCGCAGACCGGCGGTGTGCCGTACGCCGTGGGCGAGGAGCCGACCGACGTGGCCGTGCCGGTGGTGGACCTGACCGGGGCCGCCGACGCCGAGGCGGAGCTGGCCAGCATGCTGGCCGCCGGGGCCGGGCACGCGTTCGACCTGGCCACCGGGCCGCCCTGGCAGGTCACCGTCTACCGGCTCGGGGCAGCCGAGCACGTCCTCGCCCTGACCATGCATCACGCGGTGTTCGACGGCTGGTCCGAGGCGCTGCTCTACGACGACCTCGCCCGCGCGTACGCCCGCGTGGTCGCCGGCGAGCCGCCGGCCCTGCCCGCGCTGCCCGCCACGTACGCCGACTACGCGGGCTGGCGGGCCGACCGGGACCGTCGCCGGGGCGCGGCCGACCTGGCCTGGTGGACCGAGCACCTGGCCGACGCGCCGACCGTGCTCGACCTGCCCCGCGACCGTCCCCGCCCGGCCGTGCAGACCTACGCCGGCGTCGAGGCGGCGGTGCTGCTCGCCGAGGCCGCCGACCGGGCGGTTCGCGAGCTGGCCGGCCGGCGCTCCACCACCGTCGCCGCCGTGCTCCTGGCCGGCTTCGGCGAGCTGCTGCGCCGGCTCACCGGGGCCGACGACCACGTGCTCGGCGCGATCGTCGCCGACCGGCGGCTGGCCGCCTTCGACGACGTCATCGGCTTCTTCATCGACACCGTGCCGGTCCGAGTCCGAAGTGGCGGGGCCAGCTTCGCCGAGCTGGTCGACCGCTGCGCGGCCGAGCTGCACGAGGTGACCGGGCACCCCGGCGCCCCCCTCGAACGGATCGTCGAGGCGCTCGGCGTCGGCCGGGACACCTCCCGCGCCCCGCTGGTGCAGGTGCTGTTCAACGTGCTCAACTTCGTCCCGCCCCGGCTCGCCCTGCCCGGCCTGGCCGGCGAGCCGGTGCCGGTGCCGAAACCCGGCTCGCCCTTCGACCTCACCGTCTACGTCGTGGAACGGGCTGGCCGTACCGGCGTCGAGGTGGTGCACAACCCGGACCTGTTCGACACCGGCCGGATCGAGGCGCTCCTGGCCGACCTGGCCGCCCTGGTCGGCGCCCTGGCCGCCGCCCCGGACGCGCCGGCCGACCAGGTGGCCACCGCGCTGCCCCGGCCGGCGGTCCGGGTGGCCGCCCTCGGCGCGATGACCGTCGCCGCCGCGGAGCCGGCCCGGGTCCCGCTGCCCACCGGGCCCGACGCGCTCACCGCCACCGAGGAGCTGATCGCCGGCATCTGGCGGGAGGTGCTCGGCCGGGACCGGGTCGGGGTCACCGACAACTTCTTCGACATCGGCGGCCACTCGATGGCCCTGGCCGCGGTGCACGCCCGGCTCACCGAGGCCACCGGCCGCTCGATCACCATGCTCGACCTGTTCCGCCACCCGACCGTGCGGGCTCTCGCCGCCAGCCTCGACGGCGCCGCCGACCGGCCGGAACTGGCTCGCGCCGCGCTGCGCGCCGCCGCCCGGCGCGGCCGGGCCCGCCGTACCCCACCCCGACGACCGAACCAACCGTGACGCCGTAACCCTCCCCGCCGGCCACCCCGGCACCCGCAACCGAAGGACGACCCCGATGAACAACGAGATCGCCACGGAGCACCCCACCGACGACGGAATCGAGCCGATCGCGATCGTCGGGCTGGCCGCCCGCCTGCCCGGCGCCACAGACGTCGGGGAGTTCTGGCGCAACCTCGTCGACGGCGTCGAGTCGGTCACCGAGCTGACCCGTGAGGAGCAGCTCGCCCGGGGCGCCACCGCCGAGGAGGTCGACGACCCGAGCTGGGTGAACCGGGCCCCGCTGGTTGAGGGCTACGACGAGTTCGACGCCGGCCTGTTCGGGATGACCGCCCGCGAGGCCGAGATCACCGATCCGCAGCACCGACTCTTCCTCGAGAGCTGCTACACCGCGCTGCAGGACGGCGGCTACGACCCGGCCCGCTACGACGGCGCGATCGGCGTGTACGCGGGCACCGGCGGCAACACCTACCTGCACCGGTACGTCCTCCGGAACAAGCGGGTCGGCGGCAGCCCGCACGGCGCGGTCTCCATCGCCACCAGCAACTCGCCGAACTACGTCGCCACCAACGTGTCGTACCGGCTGAACCTGCGCGGGCCGAGCCTGACCGTGCACACCGCCTGCTCCACCTCGCTGGTCGCGTTCCACCTGGCCTGCGAGGCGCTGCGCAACGGCGAGTGCGACATGGCACTGGCCGGCGGGGTCAACATCGAGCTACCGCACGTCGGCTACCTCGGCATGGACGGCTTCACCTCCCCGGACGGCCGGTGCCGCCCGTTCGACGCCGGCGCCAACGGCACGGTGTGGGGCAGCGGCGCCGGGGTCACCCTGCTCAAGCGACTCTCCGACGCGGTCGCCGACGGCGACACCATCCGCGCGGTGGTGCTCGGCAACGCGATCAACAACGACGGCGCCGGCAAGGTCGGCTTCACCGCCCCCAGCATCGACGGCCAGATGGAGGCGGTGGCCCAGGCGGTCGGCATGGCCGGGATCGACCCGCGCACCATCAGCTACGTCGAGGCGCACGGCACCGGCACCGCGTTGGGTGACCCGATCGAGGTCGCCGCCCTCTCCGCGGTGTACACCAAGGACACCGACGACCGGGCCTGGTGCGGCATCGGCTCGGTGAAGTCCAACATCGGCCACCTCAGTCAGCCCTCCGGCATCGTCAGTGTGATCAAGACGGTGCTCGCCATGGAGCACGGCCTGATCCCGCCGACCGTCAACTACGAGACGCCGAACCCGGCGATCGACTTCGCCGACACCCCGTTCTACCTGGCGAACACGCTGACCAAGTGGGACACCGACGGGGTGCCGCGCCGAGCCGGCGTCAGCTCGTTCGGCATCGGCGGCACCAACGCGCACGTGGTGCTGGAGGAGGCGCCGGCCGCGTACCGGGCGGAGCGGCGGGTCCGCCCGGCGCACCTGCTCCAGCTGTCGGCGAAGACCCCGACCGCCCTCGACAGCGCGGTGCGGCGGCTCGCCGACCACCTGGAAAACGGCGGCGGAGGCGGCGCCGAGCTGCTCAGCAGCGCCGGAGGCGGCGCTGGGCTGCTCGCCGACGTCGCGCACACCCTGCGCGTCGGCCGCCAGGACTATCCGCACCGCGCCGCCGTCGTCACCACCGACCTCCCCACCGCGGCGGCCGCTCTCCGCGACTCGCGGCGCGGGCATCGCGGTCTGACCGACCGTCCAGCCCCGGCCGTCTGTTTCCTGTTCTCCGGTCAGGGCTCCCAGTACGCCGGCATGGGCGCGCAGCTCTACGCCGAGGACCCGGCCTTCGCGGCCACCGTGGACGAGTGCGCCGAACTGCTCCGCCCCGAGCTGGGGCTGGACATCCGCGACCTCATCCTCGGCCGGGACCCGGAGGCGGGGGACAAGCTCACGGAGACCCGCTACACCCAACCGGCCCTGTTCACCATCGAGTACGCGCTCGCCGCCGCCTGGCAGCGGGCCGGGGTGGCCCCGGCCGCGATGATCGGCCACTCCATCGGCGAGTACGTCGCCGCCACCGTCGCCGGCGTGCTCAGCCTGCCGGACGCGCTGAGGGTGGTGGCCGCCCGCGGCCGACTCATGCACTCCCTGCCCGCCGGTTCGATGCTGGCCGTGGCGCTGGACGAGTCGGCGGTCGCCGACCGGCTGCCAGAGGGGCTCGCCATCGCCACCGTCAACGGCCCGGGCACCTGCGTGGTGGCCGGCGAGACGGCGGCCGTCGAGGAGTTCGCCGCCACCCTCAAGGGCAAGAGCAAGATGTTGCGCACCTCGCACGCGTTCCACTCGCCGATGATGGAGCCGATCCTCGACGAGTTCACCGCGCTGCTGGCCACCGTGCCGCTGCGCCCGCCGGCCGTGCCGTTCCTGTCCAACGTGACCGGCACCTGGATCACCGAGGCGCAGGCCACCGACCCGGCGTACTGGGCGGCGCACCTGCGCCAGCCGGTCCGCTTCGGTGCCAGCGTGGCCACCCTGCTCGCCGAAGGCACCTGGGCGCTGCTCGAGTGCGGCCCCGGCAGGCAGCTGGCCAACCTGGCCCGGATGCAGGTCGCCAAGGCGCCCGAGGCGCAGCGGAAGCTCACCCCGCTGGGCAGCCTGCCGGGCCCGGGCGAGTCCACCGGGGACCTGGCCACCCTGCTCGGCACCGCCGGCGCGCTCTGGTGCGCGGGTTTGCCGGTGCGGCTGGCCGTCGACCCGGACGCCCAGCGGGTGCCGCTGCCCACGTACCCGTTCGAACGGCGCCGCTACTGGGTCGACCCGGACCCGGTGGAGCAGGTGGCGGCGGCCCCGGCCGAGACCGGGCCCCGGGCGCTGCCGGAATGGTTCGCGGTGCCGGTGTGGCGGCAGGCCGCCCCGGCGCGGACCATCGAGCCGCTGGGCCGCTGCCTGGTCCTGGCCGACGGCCCGCGCGGCGAGGAACTGGTCGCCTCGCTGCGGGCCGCCGGCGACGACCCGATCGTGGTACGCGCCGGCGACGCCTTCACCACCACCGCCGACGGCTTCCGGCTGCGCCCTGGCGCCCGGGAGGACCACGAGGCCCTGGTCGCCGCGCTCGGCGCCGGCCTGCCGCGTCGCCTGGTGCACGCGTACGCCCTCGACGGGGAGCCGGCCGGGGCGGACCTCGACGCCGCCTGGGCCGCCCAGGACCGGGGCTTCTTCAGTGCGCTGCACCTGGTGCAGGCGCTCGCCGGCGCCGGCCTGACCACCGACGAGCCCGGCCTCACCCTCGACCTGGTCACCGCCGGCATCGGCGACGTCCGGGGCGACGACCTGGTCCGACCGGAGCACGCCACCCTCGCCGGCCTGGCCCGGGTGCTGCCGGTGGAGCTGCCCGGCCTCACCGTCCGGCTGGTCGACGCGGACTTCACCGTCAGCGCGGTCAATGCTGACGCCGCCGCCCGCGACGTCAACGCCGTGGTCGGCGAGCTGCGCAGCCCGGTCGACCCGGAGCAGCCGGAGGTGGCGGTGCGCCGCGACCGGCGCTGGGTGGCCGGCTACGAGCAGGTCACCGTGGACGCCGAGGGTGAGCCGGGCGCGCTGCGCGAGGAGGGTCGCTACCTGATCACCGGCGGTCTCGGCGGCATCGGCGTCACGCTGGCCGAGGACTTCGCCCGCCGGGTACGCGCCAAGCTGGTGCTGCTGGCCCGTTCCGGCCTGCCCGAACGGGACCGCTGGGACGAACACCTGGCGGTGCACGGCGGAGTCGACCGGGCCGGTCGGGCCATCGCGGCGATCCGCCGGATGGAGGCGGCCGGGGCCGAGGTGCTGGTGGTCGCCGCCGACGTCATCGACCCGGCCGACCTGCGCCGGGTACGCGAGGCGGCCGAGGGCCGGTTCGGTGGGCTGGACGGCATCGTGCACGCGGCGGGCCTGCCCGGTGGCGGCATGGTGGAGATCAAGGAGCGGGCCGAGGCGGAGCGGGTGCTCGCCCCGAAGCTGGCCGGTGCCCTCGCCCTCGCCCAGGTCTTCGGCGACCTGCCGCTGGACTTCGTGGTGCTCTGCTCCTCGGTCACCGCGGTGATCGGTGGCTTCGGCCAGGTCGACTACTGCGCGGCGAACGCCTTCCTGGACGCGTTCGCGCGGGCCGGCGTCGGCTTCCGCGCACCCGTGGTGTCGCAGAACTGGGGCGGCTGGGCCGAGGTCGGCATGGCCGTGGAGACCGATGCGCCGGCCGCGTTCCGGGCCGCCGGCCGGGACACCGTCACCAGCCCGGTGGACCATCCGGTGCTGACCACGAAGGTGGCCGGCCCGGACGGCACCGTGCTGCACGGCCTGGTCTCGGCCAGTACGCACTGGCTGCTCGACGAGCACCGGATCGGCGGGGTGCCGGTGGTGCCCGGCACCGCCCACCTGGAGTCGGTGCGCGCCGCGGTGGCCGCCGCGCTGCCCGCCCCTGGCCCGCAGGCGGCGGTGGAGCTGCGGGACGTCGTCTTCCTGGAGCCGTTCTCGGTGCCCGACGGCACGGTCGCCCAGTACCGGGTGGAGCTGATCCCCGCCGTGGACGGGGTGGACTTCGCGGTCGCGAGCCTCGCCGCCGGCCAGTTGCGCACCCACGTGCGGGGTGCCGCCGGCTGGACCGAGGAGCCGGCTCCGCCGGCACGCCCGCCGGCGGTCGCCGGGCGGCGGGTGGACGACGACGCGTCGTTCGGCCGGGGCCGGACCAGCATGCTCACCTTCGGGCCGCGCTGGGCCGGGCTGGCCGAGCACCACCTGGGCGAGGGGGAGGAGCTGGCCCGGGTCGAGGCGCCTGCCACCGCGCTGGGCGACCTGTCCTCGTGGGGGCTGCATCCGGCCCTGCTGGACGTGGCCACCGCGTTCGGCCGGGGCCAGGGCTCCGGCACCTACCTGCCGCTGTCGTACGGCCGGATCGTGGTGCGCGGGGCGCTGCCGGCGAGCTTCCACAGCCACCTGCGGCACCGGGCCAGCGCCACCGACGAGGTGGTCGCCGCCGACCTGTCCCTGACGGACGACGCGGGCCGGGAACTCGTCGCGATCAACGACTTCGTGCTGCGCCGGGTCGACCAGGGTGCGGTCACCGGCGGCCTGGCCGACACCCCGGCCGCCGTGGCCGAGGCCGGCCCGGCCCCGCTGACCGAGGACATCCGGCCGGTGGACGGGGCGGAGGCGTTCCGCCGCAGCCTCACCGCGGGGCTCGGCGCGCAGGTGGTCATCGCCACCCGCACGGTCGCCGACATCCGCCGACGGGCGGCCCGGGTGACCACCGACAGCCTGGAGGCCGACGCCGAGCCGGCGGCCTCCGCGCCGACCGTCACCGGCGGTGGCTCGGCCGCGCCCGCCACCGAGCTGGAGCAGACCATCGCCCAGGTCTGGCGGGACGGCCTCGGCGTGGCGGAGGTCGGCGTGGCCGACGACTTCTTCGCCCTCGGCGGCAACTCGCTGGTCGCGGTGCAGCTCATCGCCGCGATGCGCAAGGCCACCGGGGTGCGGCTGCCGATGCGCAGTCTCTTCGAGACCCCCACGGTCGCCGGCCTGGCCGCCCGGATCGAGGAGCTGCGCGCCGCCCAGCCCGCCGACCAGCCGGCCGCGCCGGCGGCGATCCCGGCCATCCCGCGACTGCCCCGCGCGTGACCACGAAGAACAGGAGACACCGCACCATGAGCGAGCGCAGCGAGCGAATCATCAAGCGCAGTGCCGTGGAGACTCGTGCGGCCGCCGAGCGGAGCGAGGTGGCCGCATGAGCGACACGATTGCCACGCTTCCGGTGGTCATCGAGAACGACGGCCGAGTCCTGACCGACCTGATCGACGCCCGGCGTGCCGAGCTGCGCGCCGCCCTCGCCGAGCACGGCGGGCTGCTCTTCCGCGGCTTCGACGTCGGCGGGGTGGACGGCTTCGACCGGGTGGTCCGTGCCCTGTCCGGCGAACCGCTGACCTACACGGAACGTTCCTCGCCCCGGCACTCCATCAAGGGCCGGGTCTACACCTCGACCGACTATCCGCCGGACGAGGAGATCTTCCTGCACAACGAGAACTCGTACCAGGCGCGCTGGCCGCTGACCCTGTTCTTCTACTGCATCACCCCGCCGAAGACCCAGGGCGCCACCCCGCTGGCCGACGTGCGCCGGGTGTACGCCGAGATCGACCCGGCGGTGCGCGAGGAGTTCATCCGCCGGCGCTGGATGCTGGTGCGCAACTTCCACGGCGACTTCGGCACCCGCTGGCAGGAGGTGTTCAACACCGAGAACCGGGCCGAGGTCGAGGCGTACGCGAAGGCGAACGGGATCACCGTGGAGTGGGTCGGCAGGGACGGCCTGCGCACCCGAGCGGTCCGGGACGTCGTCCACCACCGGCCCGGCTCGGACGCCCCCCGCTGGTTCAACCACGCCACCTTCTTCCACCTCACCACCCTCCCCAAGGACTACCAGGAGGGGCTGCTGGCCATGTTCGGCGCCGACGGGCTGCCGTCCAACACCTACTACGGCGACGGCGGCGAGATCCCCGCCGATGTCGTGGACCACCTGCGCGCCGCCTACCGGGCCGCGACCGTCCGCTTCGACTACCAGCGCGACGACGTGCTGGTGGTGGACAACATGACCGCCGCGCACGGGCGGGAGCCGTTCACCGGCCCCCGCAAGATCGCCGTCGCGATGGCCGAACCGCACACCCCCGACACCCCTGGAGCGAACTGAGATGGCCGAACCCCGATTCCTGGTCGTGCGCAACGACGAGGAGCAGTACTCGATCTGGTCGGCCGACCGGGATCTCCCCGCGGGCTGGCACGACGCCGGCTTCGCCGGCAGCCGTGAGGAGTGTCTGGCCCACGTCGACACCGTCTGGACCGACATGCGGCCCCGCTCGGTACGCGAGGCAGGCCAGTGAGCGCGAGGAGTGCAGCGAAGCGGAGCCCCGCAGTCGGGAACGAAAGGGGGCAACGATGACCCAGGAATGGACCTTCCCGGCCTCCTTCGCGCAGGAGCGGGTGTGGATGGCCAACCAGCTCGACGTCCGCTCGCCGGTATACAACGTCTCCGTCCCGTGGCGCTTCCCGGCCGGGATCGACGCGGACACCGCCGGCGACATCGTCAACCAGGTGGTGGCCCGGCACGAGGCGCTCCGGACCCATCTGCGGGTCGACGACGGCGCCCTGACGCAGGTGGTGCGGGCCCACGAGCCCGTCCCGATCCCCACCGACGACCTGCGGCACCTGCCGGAGCCGGAGCGCCTCGCGGCGTTCGAGGCGCTCCGCCAGGACCTGGCCCGCAGCCCGATCCCGCTGGACGCCCCGCCGCTGTGGCGGGCCCGGCTGGTCCGCCTCGACGACACCTGGGCGCTGGTGTTCGTGGTGCACCACGCGGTCTTCGACAGCCAGTCGGCGGTGCTGTTCCACCGGGAACTCGGCGCGCTCAGCGAGGCCGCGCTGACCGGCGCGGACCCGGCCGTGCCCGAGCTGTCCATCCAGTACGCCGACTTCGCGGTCTGGCAGCGCGACCAGCTCACCGGCGCGGAGCTGGACCGCCAGCTCGCCTTCTGGACCGGCCACCTGGCCGGCGCGCCGGCGGTGACCGGCCTGCCGCTGGACCGGCCCCGCCCGGCGCAGCTCGGCTTCGCCGGCGACGAGGTGCGGTTCGACCTGCCCGAGGGGCTGCTCGACCGGGTCGGCGCCCTCGCGGCCGGCGCGGCGGCCACGCCGTACATGGTGTTGCTGGCCGGCTTCGCGGCGCTGCTGTCCCGGATCTCCGGCGACGCCGACGTGGTGGTCGGGGTTTCCACCGCCGGCCGGGACAGTGCCGAGCTGAGCCCGCTGATCGGCATGTTCGTCAACCCGGTGGCGCTGCGCTGCGACGTCTCCGGCGATCCGACCTTCGCCGAGCTGGTCGGCCGGGTCCGCGGCGGCCTGGTCGACGCGATGGAGCACGGGCAGACCCCGTTCCAGAGGATCGTCGAGGCGATCGATCCGCAGCGCGACCCGTCGGTGCAGCCGATCTTCCAGACCGCGCTGAACTTCATCCCCGACTCCGGCCTTGACCCCGTGGAGCTGGGCACCACCAAGGACGACCTGGCGTTCGACATCACCACCGGCGAGAGCCGGCTGGTGTACCGGAGCGCACTGTTCGACCGCGCCACCGCCGAGGCGGTCGTCGATCGGTACGTCCGGCTGCTCACCGCCGTCGTCGCCGACCCGGAGCGGGCGGTCGCCGCGCTGCCGCTGCTCACCGACACCGAACGCGACCTGGTGCTCGGCTCCGGGACGGACAGCGCGCCCGAGGTGTCGCCGTCCACCGTGGTCGACGAGGTGCAGCGGCAGGCCGCCGCCACCCCGGACGCCACCGCCCTGGTCTCCGACGGCGTGCCGTTGACCTACGCCGACCTGAACACCGCCGCCAACCGGCTCGCCCGGCTGCTGGTGGCCCGGGGCGCCGGCCCGGAGAGTCGCGTCGCGCTCGCCCTGCCCCGCTCCTGCGAGCTGGTGGTGGCGATCCTCGCCGTGCTCAAGTCCGGCGCGGCGTACGTCCCGGTGGACACCGCGTACCCGGCCGGTCGGATCGCGTACCTCCTCGAGGACTCCGAACCGATCCTGGTGGTGGCCACCCCGGAGACCGCCGCGCTGGTGCCGGCCGGCGCGCTGGTGCTGGACGGGGAGGTGGGTTCGGACCAGGCCGGCGACGATCTCACCGACGCCGAGCGGCGCGCCCCGCTGCGCCCCGAACACCCCGCGTACGTGCTCTACACCTCCGGCTCCACCGGCCGCCCGAAGGGCGTGGTGGTGGAGCACCGGGCGGTGACCGCCTACCTGGCCTGGGCCCGGCACACCTACCCCGGCCTGGCCGGCACGGCGCTGCTGCACTCGCCCGTCTCCTTCGACCTCACCGTCACCGGCCTGCTCGGCACGCTCACGGCCGGCGGCACGGTCCGGCTCGCCGCGATCGACGAGCCGGCGGCCCGGGTCGGTGGCCGGCCCGCCTTCCTCAAGGTCACCCCGAGCCACCTGGCGCTGCTCGACGGCGAGCTGTCGCCCACCGCCGACCTGGTGATCGGCGGCGAGGCGCTCACCGGCGAGCAGCTCGCCGGATGGCGGGCCGGGTATCCCGACGTCGCGGTGATCAACGAGTACGGCCCGACCGAGGCCACCGTCGGCTGTGTCGCCGCCCGGATCGCCCCCGGTGAGCCGGTCCCGGCCGGGCCGGTGCCGATCGGCACGCCCACCTGGAACACCCGGGCGCTGCTGCTCGACGCGGCCCTGCGACCGGTCCCGCCCGGCGTGGTCGGCGAGCTGTACGTCGCCGGCACCCAGCTGGCCCGCGGCTACCTGCGCCGGCCCGGCCTCACCGCCGAGCGCTTCCTGCCCTGCCCGTACGGCCCGGCCGGCGAGCGGATGTACGCCACCGGCGACCTGGCCCGCCGGCGCCTCGACGGCACCCTGGAGTACCTGGGCCGCCGCGACGACCAGGTGAAGGTGCGCGGCATGCGGATCGAGCTGGGCGAGATCGAGGCCGCCCTGCTGGCCCACCCCGACGTCCGGGCGGCCGCCGCCGCGGTGCGTACCGACTCGGGCGAGCCGGTGCTGGTCGGCTATCTGGTCGGCCCGGCCCACGAGGAGTCGGTCCGCGCCGAGCTGGCCCGGGAGCTGCCCACGCACCTGATCCCGGCGGCGCTGGTCCGGCTCGACGCGCTGCCCCTGACGCCGAACGGCAAGCTGGACCGCGCCGCACTGCCCGCCCCGGCCGCCGCCGTTCCGGCCGAGGACGGCTACGTCGCCCCCCGCACCGAGGCCGAGGCCCTGGTCGCCGAGGTGTACGCCGAGATCCTCCAGGTGGACAAGGTCGGCGCCCTGGACGACTTCTTCGCCCTCGGCGGCAACTCGCTGCGCGGCATGCGGGCGATGGCCCGGATCCGGGCCGAGGTGGACGTCGAACTGCCGATGCGGGCGCTGTTCAGCAGCCCCGTGGTGGCGGACCTGGCTGCCCAGATCGAGCAGCGGATCGCCGCCGAACTCGACGGGCTCTCCGACACCGAGGTCGCCGCGCTGCTCGCGGCGGAAGAGGAAACCAGCTGATGACCGACCTGAAGGATCCGGCCCGGGAAGCGGCCCGGCAGGCGCTGATCGCCCGGCGGCTGCGCGCCCGTCAGGCCGCCCCGGCGGCCCGGATCACGCCCCGGCCCGCCGATGCCGAGGTGCCGCTGTCCTACGCCCAGGAGCGGGTCTGGTTCATGGACCAGCTCGCCCCGGGCGAGGCGGCGTACCACATCGCGGTGCCACTGCGGGTCCGCGGCCCGCTCGACGTCGACGCGCTGCGTGCCGCCCTGGGGGCGCTGACCGCCCGGCACGAGTCGCTGCGGACCCGGTTCCCCGCCGACTCCGACGGACGTCCCACCGTAGTGATCGAGGAGACGGTGGAGGTCCCATTCTCCATCGTGGACGCCGTTGGCGGGAGCCAGGCCCTGGTCGACGCGGCCGCCGCCGAGCCGTTCGACCTGGCCCACGGGCCGCTGCTGCGCGCCCTGCTGGTCCGGTTGGCTGACGACGATAATCCGGCCTCCGCGCCGCAAGACGGCACTCCCCCGGACCGGATGAGCGTCGCCGACGACCACGTGCTGTTCCTCGGCATGCACCACATCGTCGGGGACGGCTGGTCGGTGGACGTGCTGCTGCGCGACCTGATCACCCGCTATCGGGGCGGTGAGCTGCCCACCCTGCCCGTCCAGTACGGCGACTTCGCCGTCTGGGAGGCGCAGGAGCTGGACGGCCCGCAGGCCCGGGCACACGTCGACTACTGGAAGCAGCGCCTCGCCGGGATCACCCCGCTGGAGCTGCCGCTGGACCGGCCCCGCCCGGCCACCCAGACCTACCGGGGGGACTTCGTCGAGTTCCAGCTCGACCCGGCGGCCACCGAACGGCTCAACGAACTCACCCGGGACAGCGGCGGCACCCTGTTCATGACGCTGCTCGCCGCCTACCAGGTGCTGCTGGCCCGCCACGCCGGTCAGGACGACTTCGCCGTCGGCGCGTCGGTGGCCGGCCGGTCCGCGCCCGAGCTGGAGAACGTGGTCGGCATGTTCATCAACATGCTGCCGCTGCGGTCGGAGCTGGCCGGCGACCCGACCTTCACCGAGCTGCTGGACCGCACCCGGCGCACCGTGCTCGACGGCTTCGAGCACGCCGACGTGCCGTTCGCCAAGGTGGTCCACGAGCTGGGATTGCCCCGCGACGTGAGCCGGTCCCCGGTGTTCCAGGCCATGTTCGTGCTGCAGAACTACGAGATGGGCCGGTTCACCGGCCTCTCGCGGGCCGACGAGGTCAGCTTCGAGTGGACCCCGATGGAGCTGCGGGCCACCCGGTTCGACTTCGAGCTGCACGCGGTGGAGACGGTCGACGGGCTCTGGGGCAAGCTGGTCTTCAACACCGACCTGTTCACCCGGGACACCGTCGAGCGGATGGCCCGGCGCTGGACCACCCTGCTGGCGTCGATCGTCGCCGCGCCGGACACCCCGGTCTCCCGCCTGGAGCTGCTTCCCGCCCAGGAGCGGGCGCTGCTGGCGGCCTGGAACGACACCGCCGGCGACTTCCCGCGTGCGCAGACGCTGCACGGCCCCATCGAGGAGCGCGCCGCCGCCACCCCCGACGCGGTCGCGGTCACCATCAACGGGCGCAGCCTGACGTACGCCGAGCTGAACGCCGCCGCCAACCGGATCGCGCACCGGCTGCGCGCCACCGGCATCGGCCCGGAGACCCTGGTCGGGGTCTGCGCGGAACGCTCCGTCGAGTTGGTCGCCGGCCTGCTCGGCGTGCTCAAGGCCGGCGGCGCGTACCTGCCGTTGGACCCGGAGTATCCGGCCGACCGGTTGGCCTTCATGGTCACGGACGCGGACGCGCCGGTGGTGCTGGTCCAAGAGCATCTCCGCGAGGTGCTGCCGGCCACCGCCGCCACCATGGTCGCCCTGGACGATCCGGCCGCCTGGGCCGACCAGCCCAGCACCGACCCGCAGCCGACCGCCGGCCCCGAGCACCTGGCGTACGTCATCTACACCTCCGGGTCCACCGGCCGGCCCAAGGGCGTGCCGAACACCCACCGGGGCATCGTCAACCGGCTGGACTGGATGCAGAAGGCGTACCGCCTCGGCGCCGACGACGCCGTGTTGCAGAAGACCCCGGCCAGCTTCGACGTGTCGGTGTGGGAGTTCTTCTGGCCGCTGCGCGAGGGCGCCCGGCTGGTCCTGGCGAAGCCCGGCGGCCACAAGGACGCCGGCTACCTGCGGGACCTGCTGATCACCGAGCGGATCACCACCGCCCACTTCGTGCCCTCCATGCTCACCGTCTTCCTCGCCGAGGAGGGGATCGAGGCGGCCACCGCGCTGCGTCGGGTGATCTGCTCCGGCGAGGAACTGCCGCCGGCCTCCGCGGTCGACTTCACCGCCCGGCTGCCCTGGTGCCGGCTGCACAACCTGTACGGCCCCACCGAGGCGGCGATCGACGTCACCGCCTGGCCCTGCGACCCGGCGCTGCTGGCCGGGCTGGCCGGCGTGCCGATCGGCGCGCCGATCGCCAACCTGCGCCTGCACGTGCTCGACCAGGCCGGCGACGAGTGCCCGGTGGGCGTCGCGGGTGAGCTGTACATCGGCGGGGTCGGGTTGGCCCGCGGATACCACCGCAGGCCGGCGCTGACCGCCGAGAAGTTCGTCCCCGACCCGTTCTCCGGCGAACCCGGCGCCCGCCTCTACCGCACCGGTGACCTGGCCCGCTGGGTGCTCGCGCCGAAGGCGGCCGGCGCCGCCGCGACCGCACCGGAGAGCGCGGCCGACCCGGCGACCACCGCGACCGGCGCCGCGGCGGCCGGGCGGCCCGCGGGCGTCATCGAGTTCCTCGGCCGGCTCGACCACCAGGTCAAGCTGCGCGGCCTGCGTATCGAACTGGGTGAGATCGAGAGCGCGCTGCGCGAACAGCCCGGGGTGACCGAGGCGGCGGTGATCGTCCGCGAGGACAGCCCCGGCGACAAGCGGCTCACCGCGTACCTCGTCGGACCCGCCGAGCATGCCGCCCTGAAGGCCGCGCTGAAGGAGACCCTGCCGGAGTACATGGTGCCGGCCGCGTTCGTGGCCCTCGACGCGCTGCCGCTGACCCCCAACGGCAAACTCGACCGCAAGGCGCTGCCCGCGCCGGTGGTCACCCGCGAGGCGTCGGTGGCGCTGGTCGAGCCGCGCGACGACACCGAGCGGATGCTCGCCGCCATCTGGTCCGAGGTGCTGGGCGTCGACACCCTCGGCATCGACGACGACTTCTTCGACCTGGGCGGGCATTCCATGCTCGCCACCCAGGTGGTCGCGAAGATCCGCAAGGCGGAGCACGGCGGCCGACCCGTCGGCGTGATGGACCTGTTCCAGCAGCGGACCATCCGCGAGCTGGCCGCGTTCATCTCCGGCGACGCCGTCGAGGAGGGCCCGCGCCGGCTGCTCTACGAGCTGACCAAGCCGATTCCCGCCGGCAGGCGGGTGCGGTCCCACGTCTGTGTCCCGTACGGCGGCGGCAGCGCGATCGTCTACCAGCCGCTCGCCGACGCGCTGCCGGCCGGCCACGCCCTGTGGTCCCTGGCCATCCCCGGGCACGACGTCGGCCTCAGCGAGGACGCGCTGCCCTTCGACGAGCTGACCACCCGGGTCTCCGACGAGATCCTGGAGCGGGTCGAGGGACCGATCGCCCTCTACGGCCACTGCGGCGTGGGCAGCGCCATCGTCGCCGAGGTGGCCCGCAAGGTGGAGGCCGCCGGGCGTGACCTGGAGGCCGTCTACATCGGCGCGATGTTCCCGTTCGCCCGCCCGAAGGGCCTCTTCGCGACCCTGCGCAACCGACTGGAGCAGCTGCGCAGCAACAAGCACTACGCGAGCTGGCTCAAGTCGATGGGCGTGGACACCGACGAGCTGGACCCGGAGCAGGCCGACCGGATCATCAGCAACATGCGGGCCGACTCCCGCGCCTCGGAGGAGTACTTCACCCGCCTGCTCGACCAGCGGGCGACGAAGCTGCGCGCCCCGATCATCTCCGTGGTCGGCTCCGAGGACCCGGTCACCGACTACTACCGTGAGCGGTACGCCGAGTGGCAGTTCCTCAGTGACACCCTCGGGCTGGTGGTCCTCGACCAGGCCGGCCACTTCTTCCTCAAGTACCGGGCCGAGGAGCTGGCCGAGATCGTGACCTTGGTCCACCCGGCGGTCGTCGCCGGGGACGTCTCGGCGCTCGCCCCCGAGGCGCGGGGCGAGGACGCCGGCTGGGCGGTCCTCGACCACCTGCGGGTCGACGCGGCGGAGCTGCCGGACAAGGCCACGGTCAAGCCCAGCATGGGCCGGTTCCTGGCGATCACCGTCGGGCAGCTCGTCTCCAGCACCGGCTCCGCGCTGACCGCGTTCGCCCTGCCGATCTGGTTGTTCAACCGGACCGGGTCGGTGGCCGACCTAGGCCTGCTCTGGGCGCTCGCGCTGATCTGCGGCGTGCTGATGCTCCCGGTGGCCGGCGCGCTCGTCGACCGGGTCAGCCGGCGCCGGATCATGATGCTGGCCAGCTCCGTCGCCGGGTCGATCCAGCTGGTCCTGGCCGCGTTGCTGTGGACCGACAACCTCGCGCTCTGGCACATCTACGTGCTGGTGGCGCTCAGTTCCGTGGCCGGCTCGTTCCAGCGGATCGCCTTCCAGTCGGCGGTGCCGCAGCTGGTGCCGAAGCGCTACCTCGGCCACGCGATGGGCATCACCCAGCTCTCCACCGGCGTGGCCACCCTGCTGATGCCGGTCTTCGCCGCCGGCCTGCTCGCCGCCATCGAGCTCAAGGGCATCCTGCTCGTCGACGTGGCCAGCTACGTGCTCGCGGTGCTCACCCTGGCCGTGGTCCGCTTCCCCGACCTGCTCGGCTGGCGGCCCCGGGAACGGCTCCTGGTGGCCATCGCCAACGGCCTGCGCTACTCCTGGCAGCACCGCGGCTTCCGGCTGATGCTCGGCTACTTTGCGCTGGGCAACATCTTCCTCGCCCCCGCCCTGGTGCTCGTCACCCCGCTGGTGCTCTCCTTCGGCACCCCCACCCAGGTGGCGCAGGTCGCGTTGGCCGAGGCGGTCGGCGCGGTGGCCGGCGGTGTGCTCATGTCGCTCTGGGGCGGCCCGCGCCGGCGGCGGATGATCGGTGTGTTGGTCGCCAACCTGGGCACCGCGATCGGCTGCGTGCTGATCGGCCTGGACGCCTCGGTGGCGATGATCTGCGTCGGCATGTGCTGGCTGGCCATGGCGATGACCACCGCGCAGTCGATCTACGCGACCATCGTCCAGGTGAAGGTGCCGCAGCGGTTCCACGGCCGGGTGTTCAGTCTCAACCAGACCATCGCCTGGTCCACCCTGCCCATCGGGTTCGCGCTGCTCGCGCCGGGCGCCACCGCCCTGTTCGAGCCGATGCTCGCCCCGGGCGGGGCGCTCGCCGGGTCGGTGGGGGCGGTGATCGGCACCGGTCCCGGCCGGGGCATCGGCTTCGCGTACGTCTGCTTCGGGCTGGCCCTCGTCCTGGTCACGCTCGGCGGCTTCGCGATCCGCCTGCTGCGTCGCTTCGACCTGGAGGTGGAGGACTCCCTCCCAGACGACCTGATCGGCGCCCAGGAACGGGAACGGCGCCTCGCCGCTCGGGCCGCCGAACGGGAGCCGGAGGGGGTCGCCGCCTGACGTGGCCCGCGGGGCCTCCGGCCGCGTGACCGGAGGCCCCGGGCTCACCACTGCGTCGGCGGGTCCGCCAGCTCGTCCTCGGGCAGCTCCTGCGGCTGCGCCACCCAGGCCGAGTAGACCGGCAGGCCGTGCCACGGGCCGCCCGCGGCGTCGGTGGCCACCGCCACCACCGCGTACGGGTGACCGAACCGCAGCTCCGCCACCCGGGCGACGCCCTCCGGCGGCAGGCCGGTCGCCACGGCGAACCCGGTCACCGCGGCGGCCTCGAAGCCGTACCGGCCGTAGCGGGCCACCGCGGACTGGACCGCCTCGTACGGCAGGTCGGTCGGGCCGAGCAGCGTGCCGAGCGCTCGCGCGGCGGCGTCGAAGCCGAACCCGGCCGGGGTCAGGTCGTGCCGGCTCTCCGCTGCCCAGCAGGGCAGTACGGCGGTGGCCCACTCCTCCCGGCCGTCGCGCGCGAACGTGCGGGTGGTCTCCTCCCGCAGCGCCCACAGCGGGGTGTCGCCCAGGGGCAGGTCGTACAGCGATCGCCGGCCCGGTCCGATCCCGTCCGGGGCGGTGGCGGCACCGGCGGCGATCTCCTGTGCAGCGGCGAGGACGTCCGGCGCCGGCACGTCCGGCGCGGCGGCGACCGACACCACCAGCAGGCCGGCCTCCCCGTCGGGGGTGGGCTCCGGCCGAGCCGGCGCGGCGTGCACCGCGACGTCACCGGCCCGTGCGGTGGCCGCGATCCAGCACCGGTGGCCGCGCCCGGGAGTACGCAGCACCCGGCTCAGCCGACTCGCCCACGCGCTGCCCGGGCCGAGCTGGTCGGCCGACGTCACCTGGAACGGGCTCGCCCAGGACACCCTGGTGGCCAACGCGCTGGCCAGGATCAGCAGCGTCTCCGGCGCGACGCCGATCGGGAACCGGTCGATCAGGCCGTCGGTGTGCTCCCGCGCCCACGCGTCGAGCGCCGCCTGGCCGGGTAGCGGGCCGCGCTCGGTGGTCGGCGGCAGGGTGGCGCGCCAGCCGTCCAGCCCCGCGAAGGGCGTCCGCTCCCACAGCGCGGTGGCCGCGGCGACCAGCGGGTGCGGCGCGGCCAGCAGCGCGTGGGCCGCCTCGGCGGCGCGATCCACGTCGGTGCCGAGCGCCTCCTCCAGCGCCCTGCGGACGTCGCCGGTGGCGGCGGGGCCGGTGAGCGCGAGGAGCAGCCAGGCACCGAGCGGGGAGGCGACGTGGTGCGCGTCCCCGGCGGCGCGGTGCAGCCGCTCGGCGTAGTGGGCGAGGGCTTCGTGGAGAGGGTTCACAGCTCCACTGTGCCGGTTGCCGCCGGTTACGTCACGCCGTTGCCGCGGCCGGCGTCACGACCACAGCTCGAACGGCTCGTCGATCTCCTCGCCGGCCAGGAACGCCGGCAGCAGTGCGGGCAGCCGCCCGGGATAGCAGCGCGGCCGGGCGGCGACGACCTCGGCGACCGGCCACCAGCGGAAGTCGAAGTAGTCCTCCACCTCGTAGTCCAGCCGGTCCGCCTCGTCCACGTCGGGTCCGCGCCCGGGCAGCCGTACCGGCACGATCACCTCGTCCTGCAGGTGGCGCAGCTGGCGGTGGATGAAGCTGGCCCGCCGCCGCCAGGTCGGTGCGCCCACGTCGGACGGCGTGACCATGATGCCGGTCTCCTCGCGTAGCTCTCGCACCGCCGCGTCGAGGTACGTCTCCCCGGGGTCGAGGCCGCCGCCGGGCAGCTCCCACCAGGTGCCGAGGCGGGGGTGGTCCGGGTCGCGGGTGTGGAACAGCAGCAGCCGCTCGGCGGCGTCGAGCACCACCAGCCGGACCGCGCTGCGCTCGATCACCGGCAGGTCGCGGGGTAACTCCGGAGTCATCGTTCCTCCCGGCCGTCAACCGGCGTCGGCGGTGGCAGTCACTTCGGCATGGCGCAGCCGCACCGCGGTGCCCCGCCGCAGCGAGTTGGGGATCTCGGCGATCGCGTCGACCAGGGACACCAGTTCCCGCAGCCGCGCCTCGCTCGCGTCGCCGTCGACCCGTACGTCGTAGCTGACATCGGTGGAGACGGGCGGATCGCCGGCGAAGCCGCCGTGCACGGTGACCTCGACCCGGTGCAGGGTGATCCCGGCCGCCCGGGCCTCGCGGAACAGGTCGTTGGAGACGCAGCCGGCGACGGCGAGATAGAGCAGCTGCCCGCCGTTGAAGCCGAGCCCGTCCCCGCCACCGTCCGCCGGGCGGTCCACCACCAGGGTGAAAGCTCCCGCCGAACCGATTGCCGCCGGCCGGCCCGGCAGGCTGCGCGTGCGTACCTCGAAGGTCATGCCGACCACCTCCGCTCCCGACAGGACCGAGTCAACCACCCCGGTGGGGCGGTGGCCTCCGCGCTTCAGTCCGAACTGGCGTCGACCACCCGGGCCACCTCGACCGGGAGCGGGTACGGTCGCTCCACCGGCAACAGGGCGGCCGCACCCGGTTCGTCGCCGGCGGTGAGCCGGTCGTGCACCGCCCGGGCCAGCGGCGTGACATCGGTGAGGCCGACCAGCCACTCGTCGACGTACCGCTGCACCGCCTCGCCGGCGAGGCCCACCTGCACCGCGCGGTACGGCAGCGGCGCCAGCCGCAGGGACCGCTCCGGGTCCCACTGCACCCGTACCGGGCTGGTGCGCAGCTGCCGGCTCCAGGCGGTCCGGTCGGCGTGCAGCCGGCGGTCGTAGCCGCTCAGGCAGGCGTGCGCCAGGGCCCACTCGAAGCCGGTCCGGGTGATCTCCACGGCCAGTACCCGCTCCTGCCCGGGCTTCCGAGCCCAGCCGCAGCGGTACATCATCCACCGGAACGAAGGCTTGATCCAGGTCATCCGCTCCCGCTTGAACGGCGGCACGAACCGGCCGGCGGCCAGCGCCGGCTCGGCGATCTCCGGGCCGTACGCCTGGTAGACGGTGACGGTGTCGGCGGTGAAGGCGGCCCGGATCTGGCGGGTGGGAACGGTCACCGGAGGATCGTCGCGGACCGTCCCGCCCCGCGGCCACCGGGTTTCCCACCGGTCTGGAGCGCGCGCCGGGTGCGGACGGACGATAGGCTGCCGGCCGTGGCTGGTCTGTTGAGGAGTGTGGCGTCCCGGCTCGGCCGGATCACCGGGGGCGCGGTCGCGCCCGCCCTTACCGCCGGGCGCATTCCGGCCCAGCCGGCCAGGCCCCGTCAGGTCACGGCGCTCCAGCGGCGCGAGCTGATGTACGCCCCGGAGCTGGACGGGCAGGCCGACCCGGGGGAGATCGTCTGGACCTGGGTCCCGTACGAGGACGACCCCCGCCAGGGCAAGGACCGTCCGGTGCTGGTGGTCGGCCGGCAGAGCCGGACACTGTTCGGGCTGATGCTCTCCAGCCAGAGCGATCGGGACGGCCAGCGGCACTGGCTCGCCCTCGGTCCGGGGGAGTGGGACCGGGACAAGCGCCCGAGCTGGGTACGCCTCGACCGGGTGCTCACCATGCGCGAGGACGGCATCCGCCGCGAGGGCGCAGTGCTGGACCGGCCACGGTTCGACCGGGTGGGCCAGGCGCTGCGCGCCGGCTACGGCTGGCGCTGACGGGGGGCACGTGGACGACCGGCTCGCCGCCCGGGTCGCCGAGGCCTTCGGGCTCACCGTGGTGGCGGCCGTGCCCGTGGAATTCGGCGCGGATCCCGCGGCCGTGCTGTGGCGGGTCAGCACCCGGGACGGCCATGAGTACGCGGTCAAGCTCAGCGGCGGTGGCACGCCGGCCGGGCTGGTGGTGACCGCGCGGCTCGCCCGGCGGGGCGTACCGGGCGTGCCGGCGCCGCTGACCACCCGGGACGGGCGGCTGAGCGCCGTCCACGACGGACGCCGGCTCACCGTGGTGCCGTGGCTCTCCGATGAGCGGGCCGACGCCGACGGCATGCGTCCCGCCCACTGGCGCCGGTACGGCGCGGTCCTCGCCGCCGCGCACGCGGTGCCGGTGACCGACGAGTTGGCCGGGCTGCCCCGGGAGGATCACACCCATGCGGCGACCGCGGCGGCGGTGCGCGAGACCGACCGGCGGCTGCGGGCGGTCGACGACTCCGCCGACCGGTGGACCCGGGAGGTGGCCGCCCACTGGCTGGCGGCGGGCACCGATGTCGCCCGGCTGCTGGACCGGGTCGACCGGCTCGGCGCGGAGCTGCGGCTCCGGCCGGCGGAGCTGGTCGTGTGCCATGGCGACCCGCACCTGGGCAACCTGCTGCTCGGCCCGGGCGGGCAGGTCTGGCTGATCGACTGGGACGACGCGGTGCTCGCCCCGCGGGAACGCGACCTGATGTTCGTGCTCGGCGGTGGGCCGGCGTTCGCCTCCGAGGGCCGGGTGGACGAGGCCGCGTTCCGCGCTGGCTACGGCCCGGTCCAGCCGGATCCGGTCCGGCTCGCCTACCACCTCGGGGTGCGGGCGCTGGACGACCTGTGGAGCTGGTCGGCGGACGTGGCCGACGCCGGCCGATCCGAGGCCGACCGGGTCCGCGCCCTGCGGATCGTGGACGGCCTGCTGTCGCCGTTGGGTCTGGTCAGCCTCGCCCGTGGCGCACTGCGCGACCTGGGCCGCTGGGACCACTGAACGGCCGACCGGCCGGCCGGACGACCCCTCAGCACTCGGCCAGCTGCGCGGTGTCCATGAGCTGGCGGTGGCTCCGCGCCGCGCCGACGCTCTTCGCCTGGTACATCGCCGCGTCCGCCCGGCCGAGTGCGTCGGACAGCTGGGTCGGACCGTGCACCGGGGCGAGCCCGACGGAGGCGGTCACCCGCACGGTGCGGGCGCCGAGCGGGATCGGCGCGGCGAGCGCCTCGCAGAGGCGACGGGTGGCGTGCTCGATCCACCGCCGGTCCACCGCCGGGCTGGCCAGCAGCCCGGCGAACTCGTCCCCGCCGAGGCGGGCGACGAGGTTGTCCCCGGCGAACGCGGCCAACCGCTGTGCCACGCTGATCAGCACCTGGTCGCCGGCGGCGTGCCCGTAGCGGTCGTTGACCTCCTTGAAGTCGTCGAGGTCGAGGACGATCGCCACCAACGGCTCGCCGGCGGCGTCGGTCAGCAGGGCTGCCGCGAGCCGGAAGAAGGCTCTTCGGTTCGGCAGCCCGGTGAGCGGGTCGTGGCTGGCCGCGTGCCGCTCGGCCGCCAGCTCGGCCTGGAGCAGATCGATCTCCGCCTCCGCACGCAGCGCCCGGCGGCGCAGCTGCCAGGCGGAGACGAGCGCGCCGGCGGCGGAAATGCCGGAGGCGACGGTCATCGGATCCGGCACTCGCCCTCCTTCACGGCAGCTCTCGGCCTTGCCGGCCGGGATCTGAACCCGATCGGGCCAGCCCCGTGTCCTCCCCGGCCGTGACCGGGAATCGGGTGACCCACAGTGAACAGATGGGTACACCACATGTGCGTTATCATGCTCGCTGTCCATTGCGGATGCAAGAGCAGATGCACGTGCATCTCGGTCCTGAGTCGACAGAACCACGTCGCCACCCACCGCTCCTCCCCGCGGCATCGGCGGCTCTTCGCACAGAAAGACGCCCCCCATGCAGCAGCCCCAGAACGGCGTACCCATCAGCGAGCTGCCACCGCTGCGCTGGCAGAAGAGCCGCCGGAGCAACCCGAGCGGCAACTGCGTCGAACTGGCCGAACTGCCCGGCGGCGCCGGGATCGCGGTGCGCAACTCCCGGCACCCCGACGGCCCGGCGCTGATCTACACCGTGGACGAGATCGCCGCCTTCGTGCTCGGCGCGCGGGACGGTGACTTCGACCATCTGATCACCGGTCCTCAGTTCCATCGACGAAACTGACTCGGCCATCCGGAGGAGTTCACCTCACTGAGGGTCCATGGCATGCTTACACGTCGGCCGGGCTGGGGCGTCCGGTTGGCGACAGTCGGCATGCGGAGGACAGCCAGGTGACGACGGTGCCCACCGAGGGAGGTCCAGCCAGCGGGCCGACGGTGCTGCGCATGCTGCTCGGGGCGCAGCTGCGCCGGCTCCGCGAGGGCGCCGGAGTGAGCCGGGAGAGCGCCGGCTGGGAGATCCGCTCGTCCGAGTCGAAGATCAGCCGGATGGAGCTGGGCCGGGTCGGCTTCAAGGAGCGCGACGTCGCCGACCTGCTCACCCTCTACGGCGTCACCGCCCGCGAGGAGCGGGGGGCGCTGCTCAAGCTGGCCCGGGACGCGAACAGCCCCGGCTGGTGGCACCGTTACGGCGACGTGCTGCCGACCTGGTTCCAGTCCTACCTGGGGCTGGAGGTCGCGGCCGCGCTGATCCGCACGTACGAGCTGCAGTTCGTCCCCGGCCTGCTCCAGACTCCCGAATACGCCCGGGCGGTGATCCTGCTCGGCCACCGTGGCGCCTCGGCAGCGGAGCTCGACCGGCGGGTGGGCCTGCGGATGAAGCGGCAGGAGTTGCTGCGCCGCACCGACCCGCCCCAGCTCTGGGCCGTGCTCGACGAGGCCGCCCTGCGCCGGCCGATCGGCGGCCCCGAGGTGATGCGCGGTCAGCTCGACGCGCTGATCGAGGCGACCGCCGCGCCGCACGTCCGGCTCCAGATCGTGCCCTTCACCGCCGGCGGCCACGCCGCCGCCAGCGGCGCGTTCAGCATCCTCCGCTTCGGCGACGAGGACCTCCCGGACATCGTCTACATCGAGCAGTTGACCAGCGCCATCTACCTGGACAAGCGCGACGACCTCGACTACTACGCGCTGGCCATGGAACGGCTCTGCGTCGAGGCCGCGCCACCGGAGCGGACCCCCGAGCTGCTCCGCCGGGTCCGCGACGAGCTCTACCCGGGCTGACCGGCCGCCGGGTGTCCCGGCGGCGCGGGCATGTCCCTTGACCGGACGTACGCGACGGTCACCCGGCGCAAGCCCGGGTCGTCGCCATCTCCAAGGCCATTGACTCTCGCCGACCCGTGCGGGTAGCCTCTGGATCGATTCAGTTACTGCATCGATTCAGAAGGGCTGACAGTGAAGCCGACCCTGCAGGACGTCGCGGACGCGGTGGGCGTGTCCCGCAGCACCGTCTCCAACGCCTACAGCCGGCCTGACCAGCTCTCGGCCGCGCTCCGGGCGAGGATCCTCGACGCGGCGCAGCGCCTGGGCTATCCCGGTCCCAACCCGACCGCCCGCTCGCTGCGCCGAGGCTTCGTCGGCGCGATCGGCGTCCTCTTCACCTCCCGGTTGTCGTACGCCTTCACCGATCCGTTCGCGGTGCGCTTCCTCACTGGGGTGAGCGAGGCGGTCGAGCGGCACGGCACCAGCCTCCTGCTGGTGCCGCTGCCCGCCGAGCGGGCCCGGGTCCGCACCGCCATCGACGACGCCGGGGTCGACGGCTTCTGTGTCTACTGCGCGGGGGACGAGGACTGGGTCCTGGACGCGATCCGCGACCGGGGGCTGCCGTACGTCACCACCGCCCCGCGCGGGGACGCCGGCCCGGACGACCGCTACGTCGGCATCGACGAGCGGGCGGCCGCCCGGTCCGTCGCCGACCACGTCGCCGCCCTCGGCCACCGTCGGGTGGCCATCCTCGGCGACACCGTGCTGCCCGACGCCCCGTCCGGACCGCTCCGCCTGGCCGGCCCGTCCGACGCGACGCACCCGACGACGCGCGGCCGGCTCACCGGCTTCGCCGAGGCGTTCGCCGCCGTCGGCGTGCACTGGTCCGCCATCACCGTGCTCAACGCCGCCGGCAACAGCCGTGCCGCCGGCACCGCCGCCGTTACCGCCGGCCTGGCCGGCGACGAGCCGCCCACCGCCGTGCTGGCCTGCTCCGACGTGCTCGCCCTCGGCGTACTCGACGCGCTCGCCGGCGTCGGACCGCGGCCGGTGCATCCCGTCTCGGTCACCGGCTTCGACGACATCGCCGAGGCCGCCTCGGCCGGGCTCACCACCGTCCGTCAACCGGCCGAGGAGAAGGGCCGCCTCGCCGCCGCACTGCTGCTGGAACCGCCGGCCGACCCGGCCGACGGGCACGTCCTGCTCCCCACCGAACTCGTCGTCCGCACCTCCACCGGTCCTGTCTCAAGGAGCTGACCATGGAACACTCCACCGGTTTCGTCCTCGCCGTCGACGCGGTGACGCGTCACGTCAACTCGGCCCGCCCCGACGCGCCGGTCCGTCCCGACCGGACCCGCGCGCCCCGGTTGGCGCCGACCCGGCTGGCCGCCGCGGGCGCCCTGCGCCGGCTTGCCGACCACATGGAACCCCGCCCGGCCCCCGCACCCTCCTGCTGCCCCTGACCCAGGGCCGAGGGGCCGTCGCCCGGGTGGCCGGCGCCACCTGGGCGACGGCCCGGAACAGCCCAGTCCCGCCCCGGCGGGGCGGGACCGGGCACCGGGTTGGTGCGGCGTGCGGGGCGCCAGGCAGACTGGACCACCATGTCGCCGTTCACGCCCACCCTGCGGTTGCACGACCGGTACGTTCTGCGCGAGCGCATCGGGCTCGGCGGGATGTCCGAGGTGTGGCGCGCCGACGACGAGGTGCTGCACCGCCCCGTCGCGGTCAAGGCGCTCGCCACGCAGCTCGCCGCCGACCCGCAACTGCGCGCCACCATCCAGCGCGAGGCCCGCGCCGCCGCCCGGCTCACCCACCCGCACGTCACCCAGGTCTACGACTACGGCGAGGCGACGCTGCCCGACGGCTCGGTGGTGCCGTACCTGGTGATGGAGCTGGTGGAGGGGCGTACCCTCGCCGACCGGCTCGCCGGCGGCCCGCTCGCCTGGCCGGAGGCGGTCCGGATGGCCGGTCAGGTGGCGGCCGCCCTCGCCGCGGCGCACCGGATCGGCGTGGTGCACCGCGACATCAAGCCCGGCAACGTGATGCTCACCGAGACCGGTGCGAAGGTGCTCGACTTCGGCATCGCCACCCTCGCCGGGCCCCGGCACCCCCTCGCCGGCCAGACCGGTGAGTTGCTGATGGGCACCCCCGCGTACTTCGCCCCGGAGCGGATGCAACCCGGCCCGGCGAACCCGGCCAGCGACGTGTACGCGCTCGGCGTGCTGCTCTACCGCACCCTCACCGGGCGGGCGCCGCTGCCCGTGCAGACCTGGGAGGACGTGCTCGACGTGCAGCACCGGCAGCCCCCGGTGCCGCCCCTGCACGTCCCCGGGTTGCCCGCCGACCTCGCCGATCTCACCCTGGCCTGCCTCGCCGTGGACCCGGCCCACCGGCCCACCGCCGCCCAGTTCGCCACCCGGTTCGGCGCCGGCCAGCCGGCCGATCCGCCGACCGCGATCCTGCCCACGGTCATCCGGGCCGAGCATCCGCCGACCCTCATCGACCGGGCCGCCGCGCCGGTACGCCCGGGCCCGCCACCGGCCGTGTCCCGCCCGCCCGCGCGGTCGAACCGGCTCATCGGGGTGCTGGTCGCGGCCGGCTTGGTGCTCCTGCTCGGCCTGCTCGGCACCCTGCTGCTCGACGGCCCCTCCGACCCCCCGGGGGCCGGCGCGCCGAGCACCGGGGCGCCCGCCGAGGAACCCGCGCCGGAGTCGTCCACGGCGCCGGAGCCGGCCACCACCGAACCCAGCACCGCGCCGGCCCCGGTCAACCTGCGCCAACTCGCCGCCCAGTTCACCGACGTGCTCGCCGAGGCCGTGGCTGGCGGGACGATCGACCGCAAGATCGCCGAGGACCTGTGGAAGAAGGCCGCCGAGCTGGACCGGGGCAAGCCGAAGGACCGCGCCAAGCGGGTCGACGACCTGCGTGAGCGGGTCGCCGACGCCGCCGACGACGGGAAGATCCCCGCCGACACCGCCGCCCGCCTCCAGCAAATCCTCGACTCGTACGAGTCGCTGCGCGGCGGCGGCAACGACAACCAGGACTGATCCGGATCATTCCCAGCGCGTGGGGCGGCCGGTGGCACCGGGCCACCGGCCGCCCCACCACACCGCCGCGTCCCGTTCCGTGGTCGATGGCGGCGGCGCCCCGTAACGTTGTCGGATGATCGGAAACGCGCAGCTCCTGGTCGGCCCCCGTGTCAGCACTGCGCGGGCGGCGGAGCCCGCCGGCGAAGGACCGGTCGGCTGGGTCACCGGCCTGGTCGAACGGCTCGGCGGCCCGGGTGCCGGTGCCGCCGTGGCCCTGGAGAACCTGTTTCCGCCCATCCCCAGCGAGGTGATCCTGCCGCTGGCCGGGTTCGCCGCCAGCCAGGGGCGGATGAGCCTGGCCGGCGCGATCGCCTGGACCACGCTCGGCTCGGTGCTCGGCGCGTTCGCCCTGTACCACGTCGGCGCGGCCCTCGGACGGGACCGGATGCGCGCCATCGTGGCGCGGCTGCCGCTGGTGAAGCTCGAGGACGTCGACCGTACCGAGGCGTGGTTCCTCCGGCACGGCGTCAAGGCGGTCTTCTTCGGCCGGATGATCCCGATCTTCCGCAGCCTCATCTCCATCCCGGCCGGCGTCGAACGCATGCCCGTACCGATCTTTCTGCTGTACACCGCCCTGGGCAGCCTGATCTGGAACACCACGTTCGTGCTGGCCGGGTTCCTGCTCGGCGAGAACTGGCACCTCGTCGAGGCGTACGTCGGGACGCTCCAGAACGTCGTCATCGTGGTCTGCGTCGGAGCGGTCGGCTGGTTCGTGGTCAGCCGGGTGCGCCGGTCGCGGCGGTCCCGGTCGGCTCCGGCGGAGCCGCCTCGGGGGACCTTGTACCGGGGTGGTTGGTGGGTCTCCGAGGAGACTGACGACCGGTAGGGCTTCGCTCGTCTCGGATGTCGTCGTTGGCTGGGCTCCGTCGGTGGTTGCGGTTTCGGGCGTGGCCCGCCGTGCCCCGCTCCGGGCGGTCAGGCCACATCGAGGCTGTGGCCCTTCCACGAGAGGGAGTCGCCCTGGTGTGGTGCTCCCTGCGACGTGCTGGGGGAGGCCGCACTTTCGGTGAAGTTGGGGCCTCCGTGTGTAGGGAGGCGGCAGTTTCCCCGATGTTGTTCGGATCTTGACCGGTGGCGGCGGGGCCGGGTGTGCCGTCTGGGGCGAGATGTCCAATTTCCGGGCTGGTCGGCGGCATGCCGAGGCCGGAATGGTGGGCGGCTCGGGTCGTTGAAGATGACTGCACGATCGAGGAGGG